>JABXIM010000103.1 GCA_013373085.1 Oceanospirillaceae bacterium
ATGAACAAGTCCCAGTTGCGTTCTGCGGGTCCTGAAGCGTGCGGTTGCTAGGCGCAGTGTGCAGGTAATACCCTGAAGGGCAATTTGGCCTTAGTCCTTACCAAACACTGCAACAACGCAAACGTATGCTTCAGGGCCCGCCCTGCGGTGCTTTCAGCGCGAACCGGACTCTTTGTTGCAGCTTCTCGACAGGCCCCGGCATGCCTTCGAAACTGCGCCGCGATTCCGGTTCGCGCTTTAAGCCAGAATCACATTGGGACTTATTCATAGGTTCCCCGCCCTAGCTTTCGCGGCACAGCGTGATCCACCGCTGCAACCCGGCGCTGCGGTACTTCTGCCGGTGCAGCACGAAATAGAACAGGCGTCGGAAATCCCTGCCCGGCACCGCCAGCGGAACCAGGTCGCCGCGTCGGAAGTTGTCTTCCAGCGTCACGCGGGACAGGCAACCGACGCCGAGTCCAGCCTGCACCGCGCGCTTGATCGCTTCGGTATGCTGCAGTTCGATCAGTACATGCAAGCGCGGCATCAGTCCGTGCATGGCGCGGTCGAACGCCTGCCGGGTGCCGGAGCCGGATTCGCGCAAGATCCAGTCGGCCGCGAGCAGTTCGTCTTCGGATAGCGTCATTGTCCCCGCCAGCGGATGGGTCGGCGCGCAGAATACCGCCAGCTCGTCCTCGCGCCAGGTTTGCACCTCCAGGTCCTGATCATGTATTTCGCCCTCGATCAGGCCGATATCAAGTTCGAAGTTGCGCACCTTTTCGGCAATCGTCGAGGTGTTTTCAACATCCAGGCTGACACGGGCATCCGGGTGCTCCTCCATAAAACGGGCCATGATACCGACCGCCAGGTAGTTGCCGATGCTGAGAGTGGCGCCGACCTTCAGCGGACCCGCTTCGGCATGCTGCTCGAACGCCAGCTCCAGCTCGGTAGCCTGTGCCAGCAGGGCCTCGACACGCGGCTGCAACAGACGTCCCAGCTCGTTCAGTTGCAGTCGCTTGCCGACCCGGTCGAACAGCTTGATGTCGAAGTGCGTTTCCAGCTCACGCAGCGCGCCGCTTGCAGCGGACTGGGACATCGCCAGTTCATCGGCGGCCCGGGTAATGTTCTGGCTGTGGGCCGCCGCGAGGAAGACCTGCAGCTGGCGCAGGGTATATTTCATAATCGGGATTTCCGATAAGCCTTATTGAAATTAACATTTTTACAGTCGGTTATAGATAACGCTAGTCTTGCAGTCATTAGGTTATAAGAGTCACCGACAGGTGCAGGAAAAGGCATAAGGCACAATGAGCAATCTCAACCACGAAACCGTCACCAGCGTCCACCACTGGAACGAAACCCTGTTCAGCTTCACCACCACCCGCGACCCTGGCTTCCGTTTCAAGAACGGCCATTTCACCATGATCGGCCTCGAGCTCGAGGGCAAGCCACTGATGCGCGCCTACAGTATCGCCAGCGCCAACTATGACGACGAAATGGAGTTCTTCAGCATCAAGGTGCAGGACGGCCCGCTCACCAAGCACCTGCAGAAGCTCCAGGTCGGAGACAAGGTGCTGGTCAGCCGCAAGCCCACCGGCACTCTGGTGGCCGACCACCTGCTGCCTGGCCGCCACCTGTATCTGCTCAGCACCGGCACCGGCCTTGCGCCCTTCATGAGCATCATCCGCGATCCGGAGATCTACGAGCGCTTCGACAAGGTGATCCTGACCCACGGCGTGCGTTACGTGTCGGAGCTGGCGTACCAGCATACCATCCGCGAGGAGCTGCCGAACAACGAGTACTTCGGAGAAGAGGTGCGCGAAAAACTGCTCTACTATCCGACGGTCACCCGCGAGCCTTTCCACAACCAGGGCCGCCTGACCGATCTGATGCGCAACGGCACGCTGTTTTCCGACCTGGGACTGCCGCAACCCAACCTGGAACACGACCGCTTCATGATCTGCGGCAGCCCGAGCATGCTCAAGGAAACCTGCGGCATCCTCGATGACTGGGGCTTCAGGGAATCGCGTCACGGCGAAATGAGCCATTACGTGATCGAGCGCGCTTTCGTCGAGAAATAGCAGCTCAGATGCAACGTTTTAGCTACAGGCTTCAATAAAGGCGCCGGATACTACCCGGCGCCTTTTTTGGGTTAATCGCTGATAAGAGGTAAAACCGTCGGATGGGTGGAACGGCGCCTCAGCAGGGAATATCCGGTGCTGACGAAGCTAGGGCGTCGTGTAACCCATCTGGGGGTGTCAGTTTGTACCGTGACAGCCGGAGTCACTGATGGGATACGCGGCGCCCCGGACTGGCGCATGAGCCGAATCCTCAATTGGATGGCGCCGCTTCACCCATCCTTCCTGTCTTCTGGCTTCAGGCGGCCCGGCGCGGGCTACTGAGCTGTTCGAGCAGCGCCTGCAGCGGATGCGGGATACGCTGCTCGTCAAAGCGGCTGACCTGGCTGCGGCACGAGTAACCCGTCGCCACCAGCTTGCCGGTATTGTCGGCATCGTTGACCTGTTCGCGCCAGCTCAGGTCGTAGATACGGCGCGAGGTCTGATAGTTGGCGGTTTCGTGGCCATAGGTGCCGGACATGCCGCAGCAACCCACCGGCACCACCTCGAGCGTCTGTCCGAGCGCGGTGAAGATCGCCTGCCAACTGCGCAGCGACGGCGCCGCCGAGGTCTTCTCGGTGCAGTGGGCCAGCAGCCGGAATTCGCCGGCCGGCAAGCCGTGCGCCAGCGCCTCGAGGACGCCCTTCTGTTCCACCAGCCACTCCTGCACCAGCTTCACCTCCGGCAGCTCCGCTTCCGGCAGTGCATAAGCGTATTCCTGGCGATAGGTCAGCGTCATCGACGGGTCGATCCCCACCAGCGGCAGGCCGCTGTTGGCAATCGCCTTCAGCATGCGGGCGTTGCTGCGTGCGGCCTTCTCGAACACCGACATGAAACCGTGCACGTGCAGCGGCTTGCCGTTGGGCTTGAACGGCGCCACCAGGACATAGAAGCCAAGCCGGCCCAGCAGGTCGACGACGTCGAGCACCAGCTCGCTCTCGAAGTAGCTGGTGAAGGCGTCCTGCACGATCACCACCGCCTTGGCTCGCTGCGCCTCGGACAGCTGCGCGATCTTCGCCGGCGTCGCCAGATCGACGCCGCGGCGGCGCAGTCCCTGCAGCAGGTCCTGGCGGCTGATTTCCGGACTGTCGACCATGCCCACCTGACGGCGGAACAGGCGTTTTACAATCCGGTTGCGCATCGCCCAGTTGTATGGCGCCGGGAAGCGCGCCAGCGTCGGGATGACGAATTCCAGGGTGCCAACCACGTAATCCTTCATCGGACGCAGGTAGCGGCCGTAGTAAACCTCGAGGAAACGGGCGCGGAAGTCGGGCACGTTGACCTTGATCGGACACTGGCCGACGCAGGACTTGCAGGCCAGGCAGCCCATCATCGAGTTGTGCACCTCGTTGGAAAAGTCATACTCGCCGCGCCGCTTACGCAGGCTGTTGCGCACCCGCTGCGGCAGCGTGCGAATAAATGAACCCGACTTCACCTGGCGGCTGGCATCATTGAGATCGACACCCTGACTGGCCATCAGCCGCAGCCACTCGCGCACCAGGGAGGCGCGCCCCTTCGGCGAGTGGACGCGCTCGCGGGTACCCTTCCAGGACGGGCACATGGCATCGTTGGGATCGTAGTTGAAGCAGGCACCGTTGCCATTGCAGTTCATCGCCGACTCGTAGCTCTGACGCACCCCGGCGTTAATCTGACGGTCGTGCTGGCCGCGGGTCGGCACTTCGTCGATTTTCAGCAGTTCGGCGCCATCGATCAGCGGCGTGGCGATCTTGCCCGGGTTGAGCTGGTTGTGCGGGTCGAAGGCGCCCTTGACGCGCTGCAATTCGGGATAGAGGTCGCCGAAGAACTCCGGTGCGTATTCCGAACGCACACCCTTGCCGTGCTCGCCCCAGAGCAGCCCCTTGTATTTCTGCGTCAGGCGCACCACCTCGTCGGTGACTTCACGGATCATCCCTTCCTGCGCCGGGTCCTTCATGTCGATCGCCGGGCGCACGTGCAACACACCGGCGTCGACGTGACCGAACATGCCGTACTGCAGGCCGCGTGCGTCCAGCACCGCGCGGAATTCCATGATGAAGTCCGCCAGGTTCTCCGGCGGTACCGCGGTGTCCTCGACAAACGGCAGCGGCCGGCGCTCGCCCTGGGCGTTACCGAGCAGTCCCACCGACTTCTTGCGCATGCCCCAGATCTTGTTGATCTCGGCGGCACCATAGGCCACCGTATGGCCAAAACTGCGGCCCGGCTGGCCACTGACCGATTCCAGGTGCGCCACCAGCTTGTCGACGTCGGCCCTGAGCCGGGCTTCGTCGTCGCCGGTGTACTCCACCAGGTTGATGCCGGCGATCTCCGGTTCGCCATCACCGTGCGGGAAGTAGTCGCGCACCGAGTCCCAGACGATGTCGCCCATCGCCAGGTTCAGCACCTTGGAGTCGACCGTCTCGATCGAGGTCGGCCCCCAGGCCATCAGCGCCTTGGCGTCACGCAGCGAGGTTTCGAAGCTGTCGTACTTGATATTGACCAGCGCCGAGTATTTCGGAATCGGCAGCACATTGAGCCTGGCTTCGGCGATGAACGCCAGCGAGCCCTCGGCACCGCACAGCACCGAGTTGAGGTTGAAGCGGCCGTGGTCATCGCGGATGTGCGCCAGGTCGTAACCGGTCAGGCAGCGGTTCAGCTTGGGGAACCTGGCTTCTATATCATCGCGACGGCCGTTGTAGATCTCGTCGACCAGGCGATGCACCTCTCCGACGCGGTCATCGCGCGCCTTGACCGTTTCCAGCTCGGCATCGTCCAGCGGTTTGGATTCCCAGAAAGTGCCGTCGAGCAGTACCGAGCGCAACTCCAGCACATGATCGCGGGTCTTGCCGTAAAGGCAGGATCCCTGGCCGCTGGCGTCGGTGTTGATCATGCCGCCGATGGTGGCGCGATTGCTGGTCGACAGCTCCGGCGCGAAGAACAGGCCATGGGG
This sequence comes from Oceanospirillaceae bacterium, assembly GCA_013373085.1. Classification (GTDB taxonomy): domain Bacteria; phylum Pseudomonadota; class Gammaproteobacteria; order Pseudomonadales; family Balneatricaceae; genus Marinobacterium_A. Next base: position 5,020 of record JABXIM010000103.1, read on the forward strand.
CTTGAGCGCGGCATTGAGCTGATCCTTGACCACCCCGCCCTGCACCCGTACCCAGCGCTCCTCGACGTTGATCTCGAGGATCCGGTTCATGTGCTTGGAACAGTCGACGATCAGGCCGTCGGTGAGCGACTGGCCGTTGGTGCCGGTGCCGCCCCCGCGCGGGCTCAGACCGATACGGTTGAAGCGCGGCTCGGACGACAGCCGCGCGATCAGCATCAGGTCTTCGGTGCTGGCCGGATAGAGCACGCCCTGGGGCAACAGCTGGTAGATGCTGTTGTCGGTCGACTGCACCACCCGGTTGGCGTAATCCGGGCTGACATCGCCGCTAAAGCCCTGGCTCTTTAGCCGCTCGATAAACTCGAGATACAGCGGCTGGGTGGTATCGGTATGGGCAATGCGTGGGATCATGACGTACTCGGACCTCGTATCCGCCCCGCGCGCAGCGGCGAGGCTGAAATTGTCAGTATGGCCGCTATGATGCAAAATCCTTATTTATCATTCAAACTCAAAAATTTTATCGTTTAATCATTTATGGCGAATAATCTATCGATCCGGCACCTGCGCGCCTTCGTCGCCGTTGCGCACCACGGCAGCTTCACAAGGGCGGCCGAGCACCTGCATGTGACGCAATCATCGCTGACGGCGACGATCAAGCAGCTGGAGCATCAGTCCGGATTGACGCTGCTAGACCGCACCACACGACGCGTACTGCTCAATCACGAGGGTGAGCGCTTTCTGCCGGTGGCCGAACGTCTGCTGTCGGACTTCGATACCGCGGTTTCGGACCTGCAGGCGGTGGCGGAATACCAGTATGGCCAGGTCGGCATTGCCGCCTCGCCATCGACCATTGCCCGCCTGCTGCCCCCGGTAATCAAGCAGTTTCGCGATCGCCATTCCCGCATCGGCATACTGCTGCGTGATGACAGCGCCGCCGGCATCGAGCAGCACATACTGGCCAATGACGTCGACTTCGGCATCGGCGGCAACCATTCCGACCAGCCGGATCTCAGCTACATGCCGATACTGCGCGATCGCTTTGGTGTGGTGCTATCGCCCGATCATCCCCTGGCCCGGGAAAGCGGCACCCTGGACTGGAAAGCCCTCGCCGGCGAGGAGCTGCTGATGCTGTCCACCGATACCGGCATCCGCGCCCAGCTGTCGCGCTATCCGGCACGCCAGGACATCGGCCTGCAGCTGGACCGCCCGACCCTGGAAATTTCCAATCCGGCAGGTCTCGCAGCGCTGGTCGAGGAAGGGTTGGGACTGGCGATCCTCCCGGCGCTGGCCTCCGGCACCCGATCGTTCGAACAGCTGCACTTCCGGCCGCTCGCCAATCCCACGCTGCACCGCGACCTCTTTATCATCCGCCGCCGGGGCCGCTCACTGAGCCCCGCCGCCGATGCCATGCTGGCCCTGGTCCGCGAGGCATTCGCCGCCATGACACTGCCGCCATTTGTAGACGTCATTTAGCCGTGTGAAACTCGAGCCACAACCGAGGTGGCCTTACGATCTTTACGGTTATTAGTTAAAAATCGTCTAATAGCGGCACAGCTCCTGAACGACATTTTAATTAGTCGTTGCTAATATTTAAAAAGCCGTATCGGTGTTTTGTCATGATGACAGCCCATCACATCAGGCTTCGATACGAAGGTGTCATTCCGGCATCTGTTCTCGCGTGTCCGTGAGCACAGCGGTCAAAATCACCACAACCGAAAGGGACCTGAGCAAAAAAGAGGGCGCCGTCATGCAGCCAGCCTCACGACCTTTGCCGCTTATCGTATTTGTTTTATCCATTCTCGCATTGGGTGCGGCGCTAGCCGCCGTCGTCGTACCGACAGACATCCAGCAGCCGGGAACACAGCCAAATGAAGTGAGTAATCTGGAATCTCCCGATAAATGCGACAACTGTCACGGCGGTTACAACAGCGCGGTGGAACCCGCACATAACTGGCGCGGCAGCATGATGGCCCATGCCGGACGCGACCCGATTTTCTGGGCAACGCTGGCAGTCGCCGAAAAGGACTTCGACGGCGCCGGGGACTTCTGCTTGCGCTGCCACAGCACAGGCGGCTGGCTCGCAGGACGCTCGACTCCGACCGAGGGTTCCGGACTGACAGCGGGCGATTCGGATGGCGTGGAGTGTGATTTCTGCCACAAGCTGACCAACCCGGACGACTCCGAGCACCTGGGGACGATGAATGATCCGTTCATCGCCAACGAACCGACCGACAACGACACCTTTGACTGGGACGATCCTGCGTTCACCCCAAGCGACGCTAACGAGGGGTATCTTGGCTCCGGCATGGCCTCCATGTGGGGGGGCAGTGACAAGCTAGGCCCCTATAACAACGCTGCAGCACGGCACCAGTTCATGGAATCCAAGTTTCACCGCGATCGCGATTTTTGCGGCACCTGTCACGATGTCTCGAACCCCGCTGCCGGCGACCTGGCCATCGGTCATGGCGCCCAGCCGACCGCCAATCCGGTAAGCGCAGCCGGCGTTCCCGGCGCTCCGGTCGATGCAAAGGCCGCCTTCCACAACCCACCCTACATGTACGGAATCGTCGAGCGCACCTTCGGTGAGTACAAATCCGGCCAGATCGCGAAGACACTGGTTTCGGAGTACCCGTCGCTGCCGCAGGATCTGCAGGGCGGCGCGCTGGAAGCTATCTATAAAGCTGCGACGCTAGACGGGACAACTGACGGCAACTACCACACCCCCGAGGCCCCTCGGTATTTCAGCTGCCAGTCGTGCCATATGCGCCCGGTCACCGGCAAGGGCGCCAACAAACAAGGCGTGCCGGTACGGACCGACCTCCCGCTGCATGACCTTACGGGCGGCAATTACTGGATGCCTTCCGCCATCGAATACCTCGACAGCCGGGGAAAACTGAGACTGGGTGGCGGCATGACCCAGCTTCAGATCGACGCCATGCGCGACGGATCACTGCGCGCCCGGGAACAGCTCAACCTGGCGGCATCGTTGACGCTTACGGGTGATCCCGGCAGTGTCCGGGTCATCAATCATACCGGGCACAAACTGATCTCCGGTTATCCGGAAGGCCGGAGAATGTGGCTCAACATCAAGTGGTATGACAGCGTCGGAGGCTTGCTGCGAGAAGACGGCAAATACGATGTTATAGGCAGGGTCAACGGTATTGACGTCAAAAGCCTGACCGACCTCAACGACCCCAATACCAAAATCTACGAGGCCCATATGGGCATGACCCAGGAGTGGGCTAATCAGCTGATCGGGTTGGGCTACGATCCCGACCTTCCTCTGCGTTACGACCGTATGTCCGGGCAACCCGGGATGACGCTTGGCAACCTGGCAAATTCAGCAGCGGGGTCGAAACAGGAGACGTTCCATTTCGTGCTCAACAACACGGTCGTCAAGGACAACCGTATTCCGCCCTACGGGATGGCATATGATCTGGCGCGTGTGCGCAATGCCTTGCCGGTGCCAGCGGATCAGTATGGCGGCGCGCCGGGCGGCACCTATAACTACTTTGACGAAGTCCCGCTGAACGTACCGACCGGTGCTCAATCCGCGGACATCAGCCTGATGTACCAGCCCACGAGCTGGGAATACATTCAGTTCCTGTCTCTCGCCAACGATGGCAGCAATGCGTTCCTGAGCCAGGTTGGCACCGACCTGCTGGACGCCTGGGCGAATACCGGCATGGCGGAACCTTATGTCATGGCATCGACTTCCTGGGGTGCCGCCGCGCCCCAGTGCGATGTCGGAACACCGCTGCTGCTCGATGTCAGCCCCGGCGACAAGCAGGTGACGTCGAGCTGGCAGAAAGGCAGCGCCACAGACCCGGACCCCATCGGTTATAAGCTTTATTACGATCAGGCGGGCAAGGCGCAGCTGGTTGCAGATCTTCAGTGTTCGCAGCAGAACTGCACCAGTTACATCGACACCGGACTGACCAACGGTCAGAAATACTGCTACAAGGTGACGGCCTCAGGCACAAGCTGCGAGTCCGGGTTCAGCAATATTCTCTGTGCCACCCCGACCCAGCCGGGACAGAACCTCGTAGCCTCGGTCACGAACCCGCTGGTCACCGGCAAGTGGGTGGAGGAAGGAAAAGGAAAGAACGCGACGACGAGCTTTGTGCTCACCAGCGATTTTGCTCAGGGAGACGGTATCGTCATACAGGCCAGCATCGCGGATCAGGACGGATTTCCTGTCGCTGGCGCGACAGTGGCGATCAGGATCGACGGCCCTGAGACGGCGCAACTGACAACCGGCCCCAGCGACGCCAGCGGAGTCGCCGAAGTGACCTGGAATACACAGGCCCCCAGCCGTAAAGGACAAGGTGGCACTGCGGCCGGAACCTATACCGCCACCACCACCGACGTCACGTCCAATGACTACAGCTGGGACCAGACGCCAGCAAGTACGACGTTCTCCATCGGTCCGTAGTGGCGAGAACCTCATCTCAATGAAGGATTGAGCGGCGCCCCGTTTATCGCCAAATACGGCAAGATTGCGGGCGTGCGCCGCTCTACCCTACGCTGTCATCATCCATACGCCTTGGCCGGCAGCCAGAGCACCAGCTCCGGTGTGAACACCAGGATCAGCAACGCGACCAGCTGCAATACGATAAACGGGATCACGCCGCGGTAGATCTGGCTCAGCTTCACCCCCGGCGGGCAGACGCCCTTGAGATAGAACAGCGCGAAGCCCACCGGCGGCGTCAGGAAACTGGTCTGCAGCGTCATCGCTACCAGCATCACGAACCACACCAGCTCGGGGTTGTCGACCACGCCGTAACCGTCGATGGAGATCCCCAGCGCCGAAATGACCGGTGCCAGCAGTGGCAGCACGATCAGCGTGATCTCGATCCAGTCGAGGAAGAAACCCAGCAGGAAGATCACCCCGAGGATGAAGAAGATGATGCCGTAGGGACCGAACGGCAGCCCGGTGAGGAAGGACTCGATCAGCTCGTCGCCGCCCAGCTCCCGCAGCACCAGCGCGAAGCAGGTGGCGCCGATGAAGATGGCGAAGATATAGGCGGTGGTATTGGTGGTGCCGGCAACCACGTCCTTCAGCACTTTGAGGTTGAACTTTCGGTTGTAGACCGCCAGCAGGGTCGCGCCCAGCGCGCCGACGCCGGAGGCCTCGGTCGGCGTGGCGAAGCCGCCAAAGATCGAGCCCAGCACCACGACGATCAGCAGCAGTGTCGGCAACACGTCCCGCAGTACATTGAACACCACGCCGAAGGTAACCGGCTTGGCATCGGCCGGTACCGGCGCGGCGTGGGGCTTGATCAGGCCATAGACCAGGATGTAAGCGATATATAGGGCGCCCAGCATCAGGCCGGGCAGCACCGCGCCCATAAAGAGGTCGCCGACCGACAGCGCCAGCTGGTCGGCCATGATCACCAGCATGATGCTCGGCGGGATCAGGATGCCGAGGGTGCCGGCCGAGGCGATGGTGCCCAGCGCCAGCGGCATCGCATAGCCCTGCTTGGTCATCGCCGGCAGCGACATCACCGCCAGCAGCACCACCGAGGCGCCGATAATGCCGGTGGAGGCCGCGAGGATGATGCCGATGGCGGTGACCGTGACCGCCAGGCCGCCACGCACGCGACCGAACAGTTCCTGCATCGAGTGCATCAGCCGCTCGGCGACGCCGGACTTGTCGAGCATGATGCCCATGAAGATGAACATCGGCAGCGCCACCAGGATCCAGTTGTCCATGATCTTCCAGAGGCGGTTCACCACCAGCCCCAGGGTGAGGAAATCGAGCCCGGTAAAGGTATCGAGGTTGGTGTCGGCCCACTGGCCGATAAAGGCGAAGATGATGCCGATGCCGCCCAGCACCCAGGCCACCGGAAAGCCGGTGAACAGCAGCGCGATGAATGACAGGAACATCGCGATTACGAGAATTTCATTCGCTTCCATTGTCTTTACTCACCCCGCAACCATTCATAACGAACGACAGGCGCAGGCATCTCCCACGAGCCCACCAGAATTTCATTGGCTTTCATCGTTCTTATTCTCCCCGCGCCAGCAATACAATTTCACGATACAGCCGTGACAGCACGGCCAGCGCCAGCAGCGCCATGCTCAACGGGATCGCGCCCTTGATCAGCCAGCGCCACGGCAGGCCGGAGGGCGCCGAGGAGCTTTCGTTGATGCGCCAGGAATCGGCGACGAAATCGAGGCTGTGGATGAAGATCACCGTGATGAACGGCAGCAGCAGCAGCAGGATGCCGAGGATCTCGATGATGCGCTTGGTGCGGGTTCTGAAGCCCGAGTGAAACAGGTCGACACGGATATGGGCGTCGCTGGTCTGCGCCAGGCTGAGCCCGAACATCACGCCGATGGCGTAGAGATGCCACTGCAATTCCTCGAGCGCGATCAGGCCATGGGAGAAACCCTTGCGCAGGACGACCTGCAGGATGATGACCAGCACCAGCAGCACATAGCACCAGCCAATACCGAGCGTCATGCGGCGTATGACCGCATCGATCCGGTCCGCCAGCACGACCGCCGGCAGCTTTTTGTTGTCATGCACGGAAAAATACCTTCGATGTTTTTCGTAAGGCGTAAGGCGTCGAAACGCCGTAGGGTGCCGGTAAGCAGCGCGAACCGCACCGTTGTGTCGGCGGTGCGGCGCGCTTCGCTTGGCGGCACCCTACGAGGACGTGCCTACGCGGAACGACCGGGCTCAGTTCGCCTGCTTGCGCGGCAGGAAGGCGTTGGCTTCCCAAAGGTCGTAGCCTTCGCGGAACTGGCTCAGGTCATCCCAGACCTTCTTGAAGAAGGGGTCTTCGGCGGATTTCTCGGCCGCGACTTCGAGCCATTTTTCCTGGAAGGTATCGAGCATCTGCTGGTTCCAGTAGCGGATCTCGACGCCGTTCTGCTTGGCTTCGGCCATCACCGGGAACTGCATCGCTTCGCCTTCGGCGATGGAGTTGGTCACCGACGCCATGCAGGTGGTCTCGATCGTGGCCTGCTGTCCCGGCGTCATCTCGCCCCAGGTATCCTTGTTGATCAGTAGCTCGAAGATGGTGGCCTGCTGGTGCCAGCCCGGGAAGTAGTTGTACTTGACGATCTTGTTGAGGCCGAGGCGGGTGTCGATGGCCGGCTGCGAGAACTCGGTGGCATCGATGGCGCCTTTCTCCAGCGCGCCGAAGATCTCGCCGCCGGGCAGCTGCACGGTGCCGACGCCGAGCTTTTCCATTACCGAAGCACCGAGTCCGAAGAAGCGCATGTTGAGGCCCTGCAGGTCCTCAGGTTTTTCGATCGGCTTGGAGAACCAGCCCGAGGTCTCCGGCGACAGGATGGCGCAGGGCAGTACATGGACGTTGTAGCCGGCGGTGTCATACATCTCCTGGTACAGCGACATGCCGTTGCCGTAATACAGCCAGGCCATGTATTCGCCGGCCTCCGGACCGAACGGCACCGCCGAAAACAGCGCGGCGGCCGGGATCTTGCCCTGCCAGTAGCCGGCTGTGGCATAACCGGAGTTGACCTTGCCGGACGACACCGCATCGAGAATCTCCGGGGGGCTGACCAGTTTGCCCGGTTCGTAGACCTTCATTCGGATGGTGCCGTCACTGACCTTGTCCAGGCGATCGGCGACCCAGGTGATGGTGGTGCCCAGTGCCGGAAGGTTGGTGCCGAAGGCGATGGGTGTTTTCAGCAGCACCTTGTCGGCGGCCTCGGCCGTCAGGACAGTGCCGGCAAAGGTGGCGCTTAGCACGGCGATCGAAATCAGTGATTTGGCGATTTTTTTCATGGAGCATCCTCGATTTGGCGCTTTGTTGTTGTTGTGGGCCCTTTCATCAAGAGCTTGATATGGCCTTAAATTGGTAATACCAATTTACCAGTGTCTGTGGGGGTACTGTATTTATTTTGTTCATGGGTTGTCAACGCTTTATCCTTAATGCGTTTGTGGTGGTTGAACTTGCAGTGGTCAGGAAAGATAATTGGTTTTACCAATTTTGTGCCGGTTGTCCGGTATCGTGAATACAATAATAGGCGAAGATCCAGTCGCTGCCGTGCCGCGGCGGAAGGGTGTGGCCTCGAGCAGGTGAGGAGTCGCAGGTGGGGTATAACAGCGTGAAGCAGCCGAGAATAGCCGACGTGATCGTGCAGCGACTGGAAGAGATGATACTCGAGGGGACCTTCAAGCCCGGGCAGAGGCTGCCGCCGGAGCGGGAGCTTGCGAAACAGTTCGAGGTCTCGAGGCCGTCGCTGCGCGAAGCGGTGCAGAAACTGGCGGCCCGGGGGTTGCTCATCAGCCGTCAGGGCGGTGGCACCTTCGTGTCCGAGGATCTTGGCGGGTCTTTCTCCGATCCGCTTTTGGAACTGTTCAAGACCCACCCCGAGGCGCAATACGATCTGCTGGAATTTCGCCATGCCCTGGAGGGGGTTTCGGCTTATTACGCGGCATTGCGTGGTACGGCTGCTGACCGGGAAACGATCCGTCTGCGCTACGAGGAGCTGGAGCGGTTTCATGCCAGAAAGGCATTCGACGAGGAGGTCGATGCGGATGTCGAATTCCATCTCGCGATCGCGGCGGCAACCCACAATCTGGTGCTGCTGCATATGATGCGCGCGCTGTTCAGTTTGTTGCGCCAGCACGTTACCGGAAACCTGCGCAATATCTACCCGCGAGCAGGGCTTCGCGAGAAGATTCATCAGCAGCATAAGGTGCTTATGGATGCTATTCTTGCGGGGGAGCCTGACAAGGCTCGCGATGCCGCGCATCACCACCTGGCGTACGTAGAGGATGCCCTGCTCGAGGGCGAGCGGGAAAACACCCGGCTCGAGCGTGCCTTGCGTCGGGCTGACAGCAGTCGGTAAGTTCGATTCGCCTGACCGCAGGCCTCATTCGCGATGGGTGAGGCCGTCAGCACCAGCAGTTCGCCAGCTGCAGGTATTTTTACTACAAAATTACCTGGTATTTTGTGGGTTGTTGCGCTGAAAGTCCGATGTGTGCATAATCATCGACACCATTATGTAGTAATACTACAAGATAATAACAACGAGAAGATGGTCGGCGGGGCGTAGCCTGCACAACAGGTCGGACGCCTTGACGCTAACAGTGGGATTGACTGCTCGAACAATAATGAGTGGAGAAGGCAAAGTGCTAGATTTTGTTGAAGATATTGACCCGATTGAAACCCAGGAATGGCTCGACGCGCTGGAGTCGGTCGCCAAGAACGATGGCGATGAGCGTGCCCGTTACATTCTAAAGCAGCTGGGCCAGAAAGCGACCGATATCGGCGTCGGCGGCGCCGGTACCATGACCACCCCCTACCGCAATACCATTGCGCCGAAAGACGAGGCCCGTATGCCGGGCGATCTGTTCGTCGAGCGTCGTATCCGATCCTTTATTCGCTGGAACGCCATGGCCATGGTCATGCGTGCCAACGACAACAAGGAAGGCCTTGGTGGCCACATCTCCAGTTTCTCCTCCTCGGCGACCCTTTACGACATCGGCTTCAACTACTTCTTCCGGGGTAATGAAGGCGAGCAGGACTCCGATATGGTGTTCTTCCAGGGCCATATCTCGCCGGGTATCTATGCCCGCGCCTACCTCGAAGGCCGTCTGACCGAAGAGCAGCTGGACAACTTCCGTCGCGAAGTCGACGGTAACGGTCTGTCCTCCTACCCGCACCCCTGGCTGATGCCGGATTTCTGGCAGTTCCCGACCGTTTCCATGGGTCTGGGCCCGATTCAGGCGATCTACCAGGCGCACGTCATGCGCTACCTGTCCGCACGTGGCCTGATCAATCGCGGCGACCGCAAGGTCTGGGCCTTCCTCGGCGACGGCGAGTGTGACGAGCCGGAAACCCTGGGCGCGATCTCGCTGGCGGGCCGCGAACAGCTGGAAAACCTGATCTTCGTGATCAACTGCAACCTGCAGCGTCTGGACGGCCCGGTACGCGGCAACGGCAAGATCGTGCAGGAGCTGGAAGGCATCTTCCGCGGCGCCGGCTGGAACGTGATCAAGTGCCTGTGGGGTCGCCACTGGGATCCGCTGTTCGAAAAAGACGACAAGGGTCTGCTGCAGAAGCGCATGGACGAGGTCGTCGACGGTGAACTGCAGAACTACAAGGCCAACGGCGGCGCGTACACCCGCGAGCACTTCTTCGGCAAGTATCCGGAGCTGGCGGAGATGGTCTCCGACCTGTCCGACGATGACATCATGAAGCTGAACCGCGGTGGCCACGACCCCTACAAGGTCTATGCGGCCTATCAGGCGGCCTACCAGCACAAGGGTCAGCCGACCGTGATCCTGGCGCAGACCGTCAAGGGTTACGGCACCGGTACCTCCGGCCAGGCCAAGAACGATACCCACTCGATGAAGAAAGTTGCGATTGACGACCTCAAGGCGTTCCGCGACAACTTTAACATCCCGCTGACCGACGACCAGCTCAAGGAAGTGCCCTACTACCGTCCGTCGCCCGACTCGCCGGAAATGAAGTACATGTTCGAGCGCCGCAAGAGCCTCGGTGGCTTCTATCCGACCCGCCGCACCGAGTTCGAGAAACTCGAGACGCCGGCACTTGATGCCTTTTCCGGGCAGCTCAAGTCCAGCGGCGAGCGCGAGCTGTCGACCCAGATGGCGCTGAACCGCGTGATGAACGTGCTGGTCAAGGACAAGCAGATGGGGCACCGCGTTGTGCCGATCGTGCCGGACGAAGCCCGTACCTTCGGTATGGAAGGCATGTTCCGCCAGCTTGGTATCTATAGCTCCGAAGGTCAGCGTTACGTACCGCACGACTCCGACCAGATCATGTTCTACAAGGAGTCCAAGACCGGCCAGATCCTCGAAGAGGGGATTAACGAGTCCGGCGCCTTCTCTGCCTGGCTGGCCTGTGCGACCTCGTACAGCAACAACAACTGCCCGATGGTGCCGATCTACATCTTCTACTCGATGTTCGGCTTCCAGCGTGTCATGGACCTGACCTGGGCCGCTGGCGACAGCCAGGCACGCGGCTTCCTGATCGGTGCCACCTCAGGCCGTACCACCCTGAACGGTGAAGGTCTGCAGCACCAGGATGGCCACAGCCACCTGATGGCGCAGATGATTCCGAACTGCGTCAGCTACGACCCGACCTACTCGTTCGAGGTGGCGGTGATCATGCAGGACGGCCTCAAGCGCATGTACCAGGATCAGGAAAACAAGTTCTACTACGTCACCACGCTGAACGAGAACTACACCCATCCGGAAATGCCGGTCGGCGCCGAAGAAGGCATCGTCAAGGGCATGTACCTGCTCAAGGAAGGCAAGGATGCGGAACTCAAGGTTCAGCTGATGGGCTGTGGCTCCATCCTGCGCGAGGTCGAGGCTGCGGCCGACATCCTGCGCGAAGAATACGGCATCGAGTCCGATGTCTGGAGCACCACTTCCATCAACGAGCTGCGCCGTGACGCTCAGGCGGTCGAGCGCTGGAACCTGATGCATCCGGAAGCGGAGCCGAAGGTCGCCTACGTGACCGAGTGCCTGCAGGACCGCAAGGGTCCGGTTATCGCATCGACCGACTACATGCGCATGTATGCCGATCAGCTGCGTGAGTACATTCCGGCGCGTTACAAGGTGCTGGGTACCGACGGTTTCGGTCGTTCCGATACCCGCACCAAGCTGCGCGAGTTCTTCGAAGTCAACCGCCACTATGTCGTGCTGGCGGCGCTGAAAGCGCTGCAGGAAGAAGGCAAAGTGCCGGCCTCCGATGTCGCCAAGGCGATGCAGAAGTTCAACCTGAACCCGGAAAAGCCGGCCCCCTGGACCGTCTGATCCGCCAGGAGCCTGCCGGGACCGCCCGGCAGGCGTTCAGAACTTCGAACGGTTGATAAGATTTTGAGGACATTATCGTGAGCACAATCACCATTACAGTTCCTGACCTGAGCGGCGCTTCCGATGTGGATGTCATTGAAGTGCTGGTCAAAGCTGGCGATGTGATCGCCGAAGGCGACAGCCTGATCGCACTTGAAACCGACAAGGCGTCGATGGAAGTACCGGCCACCCACGGCGGTACCGTCAAGGAAGTCATTATTCAGGAAGGCAGCGTCTGCAACGAAGGCGACCAGATCCTGGTACTGGAAACAGCGGCGGCCGAAACTGCCGCGGCACCGGCTGAAGCGGCTCCTGCTCCGGCTGCCGAAGCACCGGCAGCACCGGCGCCCGCAGCGGCACCGGCAGCTGCATCCAGCATCGAGGAAGTGCTGGTTCCGGACCTGAGCGGCGCCAGCGATGTCGACGTCATCGAGGTCATGGTCAAGGCCGGCGACGTCATCGCCGAAGGCGACAGCCTGATCGCGCTGGAAACCGACAAGGCCTCGATGGAAGTACCGGCGCCGAAAGGCGGTACGGTCAAGGAAGTCAAAATCAGCGAAGGTGGCACCTGCAACGAAGGCGACCTGATTCTGATGCTGGAAGTGGCCGGCAGTGCGGTCGCGGCGGAAGCGCCGAAGGCGGCAGCCCCGGCGGCTGAAACGCCGGCACCGGCTGCACCTGCCGCGGCTCCTGCCCAGGCCGGCGGCACCGAAGAGGTGAAGGTTCCGGACCTGAGCGGCGCCACCGACGTCGACGTCATCGAAGTCATGGTCAAGGCCGGCGATGTGATCGAAGAGGGCGACAGCCTGATCGCGCTGGAAACCGACAAGGCCTCGATGGAAGTGCCGGCGCCGAAAGGCGGTACGGTCAAGGAAGTCAAGATCAGCGAAGGCGGTACCTGCAACGAGGGCGACCTGATTCTGATCCTGGAAGTCGCTGGCGCAGCTCCCGCTCCGGCTGCCGCGGTAGCCGCTGCACCCGCTTCGGCACCGGCAGCTCCGGCTCCCGCCGCCGCTGCGAGTGCTCCGGCACCGGCAGCAGCACCGGCGGTGACCGCCGACCTGGTGGCGTTGGAACAGAAGAACCGTCAGGTTCACGCGGGTCCCGCGGTTCGTGCCATCGCGCGCGAGTACGGCGTCGAGCTCGAAAAGGTCAGCGGCTCCGGTCGCAAGGGGCGCGTGCTGAAAGAGGATGTGCAGAAGTTCGTCCGTGAAGCACTCAAGCGCATCTCCCAGCAGCCGGCTTCGGCCCCGACGGTCACCGGCGGCAGCGGCATTCCGGCCGTGCCGGAGATCGATTTCAGCCAGTTCGGCGAAATCGAAATGCAGAAGATGAGCAAGGTGGCCAAGGTCACCGCGGCGAACATGACCCGCTGCTGGCTCAACGTGCCGCACGTGACTCAGTTCGACAAGGCGGACATCACCGAGCTCGAGGCGTTCCGCAAGGAGATGAAGGACGCCGCGGCGAAGGAAGGCGTCAAGCTGACCCCGCTGCCGTTCATGATCAAGGCCGTGGCGCTGGCGCTGAAGGAAAATCCGAAGTTCAACGCTTCGCTGCACGCCGACGGCGAGCACATCGTGCTGAAGAAGTACATCAACATCGGTCTGGCGGTCGATACGCCGAACGGCCTGATGGTGCCGGTGATCAAGGATGCCGACAAGAAGTCGATCTACGAGCTGTCGCGCGAAGCCAACGAGCTGGCAGGCAAGGCCAAGGATCGCAAGCTGAAGCCGAACGAGATGCAGGGCTCCTGCTTCACCATCTCCAGCCTCGGCGGAATCGGTGGCACGGGCTTCACGCCGATCGTGCCGACGCCGGAAGTGGGTATCCTGGGCGTTTCCAAGGCGGACATCGAGCCGCGCTGGAACGGCAAGGAATTCGAACCGCGCCTGATGCTGCCGCTTTGCCTGTCGTACGACCACCGTGCGATCAACGGCGGTGATGCCGGTCGCTTCCTGACCTACCTGAACAGTCTGCTGAGCGATATCCGTCGCTTGGTGCTGTAGCACTTTGGAAAGACCCTTTCCAAAATCCCTTGGCTTGGGGTCCTCAGGGGCCCCGGTTTTTATACATGGATGTTTATCCTGCGGATGCATGGAGGCATAGGAGCAGGATTCAGGGGGGCTGCAGAAGACAGCAACAAAAAAGCCACGCGTACGCGTGGCTTTTTTTTTGCGTGCTGGGGCACGGATCGGTAGAGCGGTGCATCCCAACCGGCCGAAACGTTTTCCACGCCGTCTGGGCATCGCGTAACCCGCCGTCTCGATCGAATTGCAGCTCGATTCCTATCGGCTGGCAGAGCGGGTGTTGGGTTACGTTCGGCAGACCGAGCCCCGTTATTCCGCCAGTTGCTGCTCGAGGAAGGCGCGCAGCTCGGCGCCGGTCTGCGGGTTCTGCAGGCCCCAAACCATGTTTGCCTGCAGGTACCCGAGCTTGTTGCCGCAGTCGTATGACTTACCGTGCATGTGGTAGGCCTCGACCGGCATCTGCTCGAGCAGCGTGGACAGCGCATCGGTCAGCTGGATTTCGCCACCGGCACCCCGCGGTGTGGTCTTGAGGATCTGCATGATCTGTGCGGGCAGAATGTAGCGGCCGACAATCGCGAGATTGGATGGAGCGGTGTCGCGCGCCGGTTTTTCCACCATGCCCCGGATCGGGTGCGCATCGCCCCCCTTGAGCGTGGCTCCGCTGCAGTCGACGATACCGTAACGCTCGACGTGGGCTTCCGGAACCGGCTCCACCATGATCTGGGCTGTGCCCTCGCGGGCGAACGCCTGCATCATGCCGGCCATGTCGGCCGGGTGTCGGTCGGTGATCTTGCGATTGATCAGGACGTCCGGCAACAGCACGGCAAAGGGCTGGTCGCCGACAATACCGGCGGCGCAGAGTACGGCGTGTCCGAGGCCGAGTGCGCGCGGCTGGCGCACCGAGACGATCTCGACCTCCGGAGGCTGGATATTGCGTACCGATGCGAGCTCGGCGATCTTGCCCTTGATCTCCAGTTCCGCCTCGAGCTCGTAGTGGGCGTCGAAGTGGTTTTCGATCGCCTCCTTGCCGGAACGTGTAACCAGGATGATCTGGGTGATGCCGGCGGCGATGGCTTCTTCGACCACATGCTGGATGACCGGTTTGTCGCCGACCGGTAGCATTTCCTTGGGGATGGCCTTGCTGGCAGGCAATACGCGGGTGCCGAGGCCGGCGACTGGAATGACGGCTTTGGTGACGGTTCGCATCGTGACGGGTTCCTGCATTTGATTCCGTATTTGGCAGCGTGGCGCCCGCTGCCCCTGAGATCAGAATAGAAGCAAAGTCCGGGCCGTGCTCTGCGGGTTGGCTCGATCAGGCACGGGCCATGAACTTGCCGGTCTCGGTATTGACCTTCACTTTTTCGCCCTGCTTGATGTATTCAGGTACCTGGATTTCCAGTCCGTTGGAGAGGATGGCGGGCTTGGTGCGGCCGGTGGCGCTGGCCGACTGCATGCCAGGCACACATTCGGTCACTTCCAGAATTACCGACGAGGGCAGCTCGACGGTGACGATCTGGCCGTCGATCAGCAGTGCCATGATGCCTTCCAGGCCATCGCTGAGGAAAGGTGCCTGATCCTCGATAGTGTCGACGTTGAGGCTGTATTGATTGTAGTCCTCGAGGTCCATGAAGGTCAGCAGCTCATCCTCGCGATACAGGTAGGATACCCGGCGCCGCTCCAGTGCCACGCTCTTGACGATATCGTCACCGGCGAAGGTGACTTCGTGCTTGCCCCCTTCGGGCAGCTGGCTGAAACGAATCTTGTAAAGGGTCGTGGCGCCCCGGGAGGTGGGGTTGCGCACATCGACATTCTGCACCACGTAGACATGGTCATTGAGCTCGACGACATGGCCCCGCTTCAATTCGGATGCTTTGGGCATCGCAGCAAACCTCGCAATGAATGGTTGAGAACCGGCATTCTAAGGGGAATCCGTGATGTTCCGGAAGCAATATTATTGGTCGTAAGGGGGCCGGTGAGCGCGGGGGTGGAAGGAGGCGGAGATGCATTCCGGTCGGGGCCGGCGTTTTGCGTAATTCACGGAGTCCGACAGTTCGGGCCGGCCGCCAGGGCGGGGGCAGCGGCTGCGCCGCTCCGCCCTGCCCGGCGTCGCGTGACTGCTTACTTTTCGGTTATCCGGTCGACATCGACCGATACCCGGGGCGCCTGGGACTCGCCACCGTCGAAGATCACGCCGCTCAACGGAGCCACGTCGGTGTAGTCCCGTCCCCAGGCGGTGGTGATGTGCTGGTGCGCGGGCATGTTGTTGTTGGTTGGGTCGAATTCGAACCAGCCTTCGCCCGGAGAATAAACCGAGAACCAGGCGTGTGAGGCGTCGGAGCCGACCAGTTTCTTCTGTCCCGGCGGCGGCAGGGTTTCCAGGTAGCCGCTGACGTAGCGGGCCGGAAAACCGAGGGAGCGCAGGCAACCAATGGCTAGGTGCGCGAAGTCCTGGCACACGCCGCGACGGTGCTCGAGGACGTCCGAAAGCGGTGTCGCCACCGTGGTGAACTCGGGGTCGTAGGTGAAGTCGGTGAAAATGCGCTGGGTCAGCTCGCGGGCGGCCGAAAGCAGCGGACGATCCGGGGCGAAAGAGGCTTCGGCGTATTCGCGCAGCTGCGGAATCATGCGCACCATCGGCGAATCGAGCACGAACTCGCGGGCGGCGAGGGTGTTTTTACCCTGGCCGGCGCGCAGTGCTTCCAGTGCCTGGGCGCAGGTATTGCCGAGGTCCAGGTTCAGCTCGGGGCTGGCGCGGCGTTCGTCGATGTGTACCTCGCTGACCACTTCGATGCTGAGTTTCTTGTGCGGTACCTCGATCGAGAAGTTCAGCATGTTGTTGCCGAAATAGTCCTTGCGCTTGCGGCTGTAGGACGGCAGCGGATCGATATGCAGCTTGCTGCTGATACAGTTCTGGTAGCTGGTGTTGCGTGGCTGCAGATGAGCCTGGTTGTAGCACAGGCTCACCGGCGACTTGTATTCGTACTCGGTCAGGTGGCGGATGCGGTATATCATAATTCGCTTTTCCATCCGGTATTCACCAGCTGCTGCGGGCCGCCGGTATGATCGAAGAAGTCTTCGCTGATGGCGATTGCCACAGCATTCAGGCGCTTTTGAACCAGCTGCAACAAGTCATCAAGCGCGGCCCGGGTGCTTTCCCCGGCATCGGAGCTCGCCAGAATCCGCATCTCGACCAGTTGGACCGCGGAGTAGACTTCCAGCACCAGCCGCTGTTCGCGCGGCATTTCCGGACCCTTGCCGCGGGCCGGCAGCAGGGCGAGATCGGTGCGCAGTTTGTCGAGCTGATAGATCAGTGAGCGTGGGTTGCTGCGATCGACCAGGAGTACGCCCAGGCCGCTGGCAATATTGGTTTCGGCACGGTAGCGACGGCGGTAGGTGTTGAGCGCTTCGGCTGTGAGCAGGGCCGATTCCATCGCCAGATCATCGCTGGCGTCGCCGTGTACCGGCACCAGCAGGGCGCGCAGCAGAGTCGCTACCTGCTGGGCCTTTTCGAGACGCCGGCCGATCTGCAGGAAGCGCCAGCCGAGGCCGCGGAACATGCTGTCCAGGTACAGGCCGCTGAGCGCCAGCAGAGCGGTGATCAGCGGGTCCAGCGATTCCTCGGGCGCCGATGTCATGCCGCGGGATACCGATCCTTCGAGGCCGTTCAGCTCGTCGCGGATGTCGTTGATGATGCGCTGGATATCGGCAGACAGCAGCTCCTTGACCTCTTCGGCGCAGTTGAGCATCGCGATCAGCGAGGATTTGACGCTGCCGGTGCGGCGGCTGTCGCAAATAACCGAGAGCAGTTCCGCTTCGGGATGCTTGAGCAGCTCGGGATCCTCGGCGGTGAATCCGGGCAGCGTCAGCGTTACTTCCGAAACCGCCCGCAGCAGCAGGCGGTCGGCGCCTTCGGGAAGCCGGTACGCCGAGTTGAGCTGCAGGAAAACGGTGCGCATCAGGCGGATGGCGGTATCGGCCCTCTCGCCGTAACGGCCCATCCAGAACAGGTTTTCGACCATTCGGCTGGGCAGGTTGGTGTACTGGCGCATCTGCTCGCGACGTTCGACACCGGGCGTCGGCTGCAGGGTCATACGTTTTTCCGGTTCCGACGCGAGTACCCAGGTATCCTTGCTGATCGATCCGAGCTGGTTGGCGATCAGCCGGCTGTCGACTTCGACGCCGATACGGGTCAGGCCTCCGGGCATGACGGCGTAGGTGCCTCCCTGGCCGGCCACGGTAAAGCTGCGCAGCAGGGACGGACGGGATTCCAGGCCGCCGTTCTGCCAGCTTGGTGTCAGCGACGGCGACAGGAAATCCTGCGCGGCAAAGAGGTGAGGGCTCTGCTTGATGCGCGCGATCAGCGCCTGCTTTTCGCCGCTGGTCAGCTGGTTGCCGAAAACCCCGTACTCGCCGCTTCGACGCGAGCAACGCTTGATGACCAGCTTCTCCACGTTGGCGAGCACGTAGGCCAGGTCGTCCGGATCGCCGCACCAGTAGCTGGGAACCGAACGCAACTGCAACTCGTGGCCGAGGAAGTACTGGCTTATCTGGGGCAGATATTTCAGCAATGCCGGGTTTTCCAGTACGCCGCTGCCCAGCGGGTTGGCGACCGCCACTCGTCCGGCGCGGGCAACCTCGAGCAGGCCCGGAACGCCGAGATGCGAGTCGCTTCTGAGTTCGACGGCGTCGCAGAAATTGTCATCGACACGGCGCAAGATGACATCGACCCGGGTTAGGCCGTCGAGCGACTTCATCCAGACATAGCCGTTGCGGACCGTCAGGTCGCCGCCCTGTACCAGCGGGTAACCCAGGTAATTGGCCAGGTAGGTGTGCTCGAAGTAGGTTTCGCTGTAAGCGCCCGGCGTCATGATGACCACGGTCGGCAGGTCGCCGCCCGACAGGTTGCCGGGCGGTGCGAGCCGATTCAGGGTCTGGCGCAGGGTGTGGAAGAACAACGCCAGCCGGTGGACATGGCTGTCGCGGAACAGACTCGGGAACACGCGCCGCATCACGGTGCGGTTCTCCAGTGCGTAGCCGGCCCCGCTCGGGGTCTGGGTACGGTCGCCGATGACGACCATGCTGCCGTCGGCGTCACGTACCATATCGGAGCTGTGCAGGATCAACTGGTGCTCGCCTGGCAGCTTGACGCCCTGGCAGGGCCGTAAAAAGCCCTGGTGGCTGAATATAAGTTCTGGCGGCAGGATGCCGCAGCGGATGAGTTCGCGCGGACCATAGATGTCCGCCAGCAACAGGTTCAGCAATTCCGCCCGCTCACTGAGCCCGGTTTCGATCTGACTCCACTCTTCGCTGTCCAGCAGCAGCGGAACCGGATCCAGTCCCCAGGTACGGCTGTTCAGAGTATCGCTTGCCAGAGTGTAGGTGGCGCCGTCGTCACGAAGAATGCGCTCGGCCTTGAGCTGACGCTCTTGCAGCGTCTCGCCGCCCAGCTGCTGCAGGCTGTCCAGCAGGTACTGCCAGTGGCTGCGCATGCGCCCTTCGGGATCGTAGACCTCGTCGGTGGTTCCCGGCTGGCGGGCATACACCATCGGTTCGGACTGATCGCCAAGTATCCTGTTTTCAGTGAAACTCATCGAATATAAACCTGCCCCATAGCAAACGGTTAGAAACCGGGACCGCCAATTATATCCGAGTATTCGGTCAATAAAACGTGCCGATTTATACTCAGACGTAGCGGATTGGCGTCGGTTTGGTGATGGTTGGGTCTGGGTCGCGGATTAAGGGGCGCCGCCGTGCGGCGGCGCCCGGTCAAACAGCTGGTCGAGCTGCTGTTGAAGGTATCCTTTCGGTCGGGGCGCCAGCCCTGTCAGGGCTGGCGGCGAAGATCGAGGGTGTACGGATACTCGTTGGTGGGCTCCTCCGGCGGAGGTGCCATGGGCCGCGGAGCTTCCTTGTGAGGGAAGAACTCGCGCAGGGCTTCGAACTCCGGTCGGGGCGTGATGGGACCCGGCGTGTGACCGAAGTCCCAGAAGCGGTTGACGCGGCGCGACTCGGCCTCGAAATCGTTGACCGGGTAGGTGTCGTAGCTGCGTCCGCCGGGATGGCTGACATGATAGGTGCAGCCGCCGACCGACAGTCCGCTCCAGGTATCGATCAGGTCGAATACCAGCGGTGCATGGATGCCGATGGTCGGGTGCAACGCCGACGGTGGCTGCCAGGCGCGGAAACGGACGCCGGCGACGTATTCGCCCTTGCGGCCGGTGTTGCGCAGCGGTACCCGGCGGCCATTACAGGCCAGCACGTAGCGGCCGTCCGTCAGACCGTCGAGCTTGACCTGTACGCGCTCGACCGACGAGTCGACGTAGCGGGCGGTACCGAAGCTGCTGATCTCCTCACCCAGCACGTGCCAGGGCTCGATCGCCCAGCGCAGCTCCAACGAGATGTCGTCCATCTGCATGCGGCCGTAGTGCGGGTAACGGAACTCCTCGAACGGCGCCAGCCACTCGAGCTGGAACGGAATGCCGTGCTGTTGCAGGTCTTCGACCACGTCCCCGATATCGGACCAGGCGAAGTGCGGCAGCATGAAGCGGTCGTGCAGGGCGGTGCCCCAACGCGCCAGCGGTTTGCGATACGGCTCTTTCCAGAAGCGCACCAAAAGGGCGCGCAGCAGCAGCGCCTGCACCAGCGCCATGCGCGAGTGGGGGGGCATTTCGAAGCCGCGGAACTCCAGCAGGCCCAGGCGGCCGGTGGGGCTGCCGGGGGCGTAGAGCTTGTCGATGCAGAACTCGGCCCGGTGGGTGTTGCCGGTGATGTCGACCAGCAGGTTGCGCATCAGGCGATCGACCAGCCAGGGTTGATCGACGAGGCCTTCGGGCATCTGCTGGAAGGCGATCTCGAGTTCGTACAGCGCTTCGTCCCGGCCTTCGTCCACGCGTGGTGCCTGGCTGGTCGGGCCGATGAACATGCCCGAGAACAGGTACGACAGACTCGGGTGATGCTGCCAGTAGGTGACGAAGCTGCGCAGCAGGTCCGGCCGGCGCAGCATCGGGCTGTCGGCGGGGGTTTTACCGCCCAGCGTGATGTGGTTGCCGCCGCCGGTGCCGCTGTGACGGCCATCGAGCATGAAGGATTCGGTGCCCAGGCGTGACTGGTGCGCCTCCTCGTACAGCGCGGTGGTATTGTCGACCAGTTCCTTCCAGGAGCCGGCCGGGTGAATGTTGACCTCGATGACGCCCGGGTCCGGCGTCACCAGCAGTCGCTGCAGCCGGTAGTCCCGCGGCGGCTCGTAGCCTTCCAGAATGACCGGTAGCTGCAGTTCCGCCGCCGTGCGTTCGATGGCGTTGATCAGCTCGACATAGTGCTCGAGATACTGCAGCGGCGGCAGGAACAGGTGCAGCTTGCCGTCGCGCGCCTCGACGCACAGCGCCGTGCGAATGACGTCCGTTACCACGGATTCCTCGCGTTTGACGTCGGCCGGCGTCTCCATGACGGTGCGGGTTTCCCGCGGCGATTCGGAGTGTGACACCTGGTAGGCGGTATCCGGCAGCGGCTCGCGCTCGGCGAAGGGATCGCGTTCCGCTTCGATCTCGCGCTTCTCTTCCGCGACCCAGGGCAGGGAGTTCAGTGGCAGACGGAAGCCGAGCGGGGAGTCGCCGGGAATCAGTGTGAGGGTGTCGCGGCGCAGCGGCCAGGGACAGCTGCGCCAGCCGGAGGTGCTGTAGTCCCAACCCAGCGGCAGAACGTAGCCGGTGGCGGTGTTGAGCCCGCGTTGCAGCAACTTGGCGATACGTCTGCGCTCCAGGTCATCGGACAGGTCGGCCTTGAGCGGGTCGACGTTGGCCGGCAATTCCTGTTCCTTGCCGATGTAGTGGAGAACATCCTCGTACGCCGTCTGGATGTATTTTCCCTCCACGCCGAGCGTGTCGGACAGGTGGGTCATGAAGCGTTCCGCATCGGCCACGGTATGGCCGAGGTCCTGGTCCACCCGCGCCAGCAGTTTGGCGTCATGCCACAGCGGCTTGCCATCCAGGCGCCAGAAACAGCCCAGCGCCCAGCGTGGAACTTCCTCGCCCGGGTACCACTTGCCCTGGCCGTAATGCAGCATGCCGCCCGGCGCAAAGCGTTCGCGCAGGCGGATCAGCAGATCCTTGGCCAGACGCAGCTTGTCGGCGCCGAGCGCTTCGGTATTCCACTGTGCCGACTCCATGTCGTCGACGGACACGAATGTCGGCTCGCCGCCCATGGTCAGCCGCACGTCGAGCGCCTGCAGTTCGGCCTCGACGGCTTCGCCGACGGCCATGATCTCCTGCCACTGCTCGTCGCTGTAGGGCTTGGTGGTTCTCGGGTCCTCGTGAATCCGGTAGACGTTGTTGCTGTACTCGAACTCGACTTCGCACTTATCCGTGAAGCCGGTGATCGGTGCCGCCGAGCCCGGGCTCGGGGTGCAGGCCAGCGGAATGTGGCCTTCGCCCGCGAACAGACCCGAGGTGGGGTCGAGCCCGACCCAGCCGGCGCCGGGGATGTAGACTTCGCACCAGGCGTGCAGGTCGGTGAAGTCCTCTGCCGCGCCGGCCGGGCCGTCGAGTGGCTTGACGTCGGGCTTGAGCTGGATCAGGTAACCCGAGACGAAGCGGGCGGCTAGACCCAGGTGACGCAGGATTTGCACCAGCAGCCAGCCTGTGTCGCGGCAGGAGCCCTTTTTCAGTTCGAGGGTTTCCTGGCAGCTCTGGACACCGGGCTCGAAACGCAGGCTGTAATCGATTTCCTGCTCCAGGCGGTGGTTCAGTGACACCAGGAAGTCGATGATACGGGTTTTCTTGCGCGGCACCTCCGCGAGCCAGGCCTGCAGCAGCGGGCTGTCGTGTTCCTCCGTTTCGAGGTAGGGCGCCAGCTCCTTCTGCAGATCTTCTTCGTACTTGAAGGGATAATCCTCGGCGTACTCCTCGACGAAGAAGTCGAAGGGGTTGATCACCGTCATGTCGGCAATCACTTCGACTTCGATGCTCAGTTCATCGGTTTTCTCGGGAAAGACCAGCCGCGCCAGGTAGTTGCCGTAGACGTCCTGCTGCCAGTTGATGAAATGATTCTCCGGCTTCACCTTGAGCGAATAGCCGTGAATCGGGGTGCGCGAGTGCACCGCCGGCCGCAGCCTGACGACATGCGGGGACAAGTTGACGTGGCGGTCGAACTTGTATTTGGTGACATGGTGCAGCTTTGTTCGAATAGTCATCTTGACCTCTAATCGTGTAGAAACCAGTTTCCGCAAATGCAGTCGTGAACGTCCATCAGCTTGAGCTGAACGTCGTTCAGGTGGTCGCGGAAATTCTGGCCCAGGTGTTCGTCTTCTTCGATCGTATACTGCGGCAGCTTGAGTTTGATCGGGCGATGCTGTTTGCCCGTGTGCGGCAGTTCGCTCGCCGAGGAGACGATCCGTTCGAGGCAGTAACGCACCGAACGAGGGAAATATTGGTCATTCAACAGGAAGTTGGCCACGTCCGGCCCGTTTACGGCGGTACGCATGGTACGGCGGTAGGGCATGTCGGCACTGGCGGAGCGCAATACGTTACCCCACACCAGTTGGTCGACACTGGTGCTGTCGCCCTCGTCGGTCGACAGCAGTACCGCGGCGCCGGCATCCAGCAGTCGGGTGGTCATGTCGGCGCGCTCGAGGTTGCGGCCCAGGCGCAGGAAGTTCCAGGCCGGGTCCCGGCTCATGGTGCCGCTGAGCAGACCGTTGATGCCCTGGCAGCCCTCGACGATTCCTTCGAGGAAGGCGTGGCGGCCGCTGCGATTGATGCCCTGCTGGATATTGTCCTTGGCGAACAGGCGCAGTTCGTTGACCAGTTCCCAGGCTTCGGCCGGCAGAACATCCCGGGCGGTGCGAATGTTCTCCCGCACCATCAGCAGCGACGACAGCATCGAGCTGGGGTTGGTGTCGTCGGCCAGGGTGAATTTCACCACGTTGCGCTCGTCCTGAACCCGGTAGCGCTCGTGGAACAGTTCGGTGCCACTGTTGATGATTATCAGGTTGAACCAGCTGATGTTGAAACTGCGGGGGAGGTCGAACAGCAGGCTGTCATAGACGCTCACCAGGCGTGCAGTGCTCTCGGCACGCTCGAGATAACGGGCCGCCCAATAAATCCGTTCAGCTACTCTGGACAGCATCACTTCACCTCCGTATCGACGATCCAGGTATCCTTGCTACCGCCACCCTGGGACGAGTTGACCACCAGTGACCCCTTCTTCATCGCCACCCGGGTCAGCCCGCCGGTGGTGCAATAGGTATCCTTGGCCTGCAGGATGAACGGGCGCAGGTCCAGGTGCCGTGGCTCGAGGTTGTTGTTGTCGACCAGCGTCGGGGCGGTCGACAGTGCCAGCGTTGGCTGCGCGATATAGTTGCGTGGGTTGGCCTTGATCAGTTCCACGAAACGGGCCTGCTCCTTCTTGGTGGAGTGTGGGCCGACCAGCATGCCGTAGCCTCCGGATTCGTTGGCGGGTTTGACCACCAGTTTGTCGATATTGGCGAGCACATACTCGCGCTGTTTCTCATCTTCGCAGAGAAACGTTTCGACATTGTTGATGAGTGGCTCTTCGTCGAGATAGTACTTGATGATCTTCGGCACGTAGGCGTAGATCACCTTGTCGTCGGCGACGCCGGCGCCCGGCGCGTTGGCCAGGGCGACATTGCCCTTTTTCCAGGCCCGCATCAGCCCCGGAACGCCGAGTACGGATTCCTTGTTGAACACTTCGGGATCGAGGAAGAGGTCGTCGATGCGCCGATAGATGACGTCGACCCGGGTCAGTCCGTCGATGGTGCGCATGTAGACCTTGTCGTCGTCGTCGACGATCAGGTCGCTGCCCTCGACCAGCTCCGCACCCATCTGTTGCGCCAGGAAAGCGTGTTCGAAATAGGCGGAGTTGAAGATGCCGGGTGTCAGTACCACGATTTCAGGCTGCTTGACGCGGCGTGGGGACAGCGATGCCAGGGTGTCGAACAGCCTTGCCGGATAATCGTCGATCGGCAGGATGTTGTCGTTCTCGAACAGCTCGGGCAGCACGCGCTTGGTAATGGCCCGGTTTTCGAGCATGTAGGACACACCCGAAGGTACGCGCAGGTTGTCTTCCAGTACGTAGAACTCGCCGTCGCTGTCACGCACCAGGTCGGTGCCGCAGATGTGGGCCCAAACGCCGTGCGGCGGCGATACGCCGACGCACTCGGGACGAAAGTTGGTCGAGTTCTCGATCAGGTAGCGGGGGACCACGTTGTCCTTGAGGATGCGCTGCTTGTGGTAGAGGTCATCGATAAACAGGTTCAGGGCTCGCAGCCGTTGCTTGAGGCCGGCGGCGGTTTTTTCCCACTGTTGCCTGGAGATGGTGCGCGGAATGATGTCGAACGGCCAGGCGCGATCGATGTTGCCCTCTTCGGTGTAAACAGTGAAGCTGACGCCCATTTCCTGGACGGTGGCCTCGGCCATCTTGCGGCGTTTTGCCAGTTCTTCGATGTCGAGGTCAGCCAGGTAGTTGGCGAGTTTCTTGGCGGGTATCCGGGGTTTTTTGTCGGCGTCTATCAGCTCGTCGAAAAAGTTACCCGGGTCGTATTGTTTCCAGTCGATGCTCATAAATGAGGCCTTCGTTCTAATTGTGAGCAGTGTCCATTCACCAATTTGGGGCGTGCTGCTTTATGGATGGTGCCGCTTCTGCCCTGGTTTGGTGATCTTTCCCTAAGCTTTCAAATCAATATGACGTTTATGTTTCAGCGAAGGGGATATGTGTCTTGCTGGCAACAAATTCAGCAATTTCTGGGCCATATTGGGTGGTGCGAGGTCCGATCTGCCGTACGCTCTGGTCCGGGGGGCGGGCGAGGGGGTGAGGTCAGGAGCGAGAGGAGTTCCCCACCTGCCGATAATGAGTATCGCCATACTGCTGTTGTCATCCATGTCCGTTTTACCAGCGTAAATTTCAAAACTCGGTGGCTGGTTCGCTGAGATTGCCCTAGTTAAACGCTTTCAGGCAAGCAAAGCGAGCCATTGAGCCTGTATTTTTGACTCTATTTAGGGTAGCCGGAAAAAACGGAAGTGGGGCGACGCGGCATGACTGGAAATTGTGCTATCAGGAAACGATTTGCTGTGCGCCAAAACAGTGCGCTTGCTTAATCAAGCGCTCTTTGTGTTACGTCAAAACCGGAAAATAAAAATACCGTGGATGTGAAAGACGGTCGGATTCTTTTTGGGTTCGTGATCCCTGGTAGCGCAATTGGTCGTTGCTGGTTGAAAAGTGCAGGGATTTCTTGCGAACTTAAGGCGAGGGCTGCATCACGCAGAAAGATCGGATCAGATTTGGTCGGGGTGACAGGATTTGAACCTACGACCCCTGCCTCCCGAAGACAGTGCTCTACCAGGCTGAGCTACACCCCGACGTATCTGAACCATTTCGACCTTGCGGTCGCGACTGCAAGCAGTCGTTGAAGCGGGAAAATGTGTTGGTCGGGGTGACAGGATTTGAACCTACGACCCCTGCCTCCCGAAGACAGTGCTCTACCAGGCTGAGCTACACCCCGA
>JABXIM010000113.1 GCA_013373085.1 Oceanospirillaceae bacterium
AAGCAGTCGGGTATCGGAAGGGAAGGCGGTGTGCACGGGCTCGAGTTCTATACCGAGCTGAAGAATATCTGCATCAAACTCTGAGCCGGAGAACACAATGGAACAGACACAGATCCAGGCGCTGGGCGACGAGCTTTACGCAGCGCTGACCAAGCGCGAAACGCTTGCGCCGCTGACCGCGCGCTTCGCCGATATCAGCGTCGAGGACGCCTACCATATCTCGCTGCGGCTGCTGGAGCGCCGCATCGAGGCCGGCGAGAAGGTGATCGGCAAGAAGATCGGCCTGACCTCGAAGGCGGTGCAGCGGATGCTCGGCGTCGACCAGCCGGACTTCGGCTTTTTGACCGACAAGATGGCGTTCAGCCAGGGCCAGGAGATGCCGATCTCCGAGCAGCTGATCCAGCCCAAGGCCGAGGGCGAGATCGCCTTCATCCTGAAGAAGGACCTGCTGGGACCGGGCCTGACCGCGGCCGATGTGCTGGCGGCGACCGACTGCCTGCTGCCCTGTTTCGAGGTGGTGGATTCGCGCATCGAGAACTGGCAGATCAGGATCCAGGACACGGTGGCGGACAACGCCTCCTGCGGCCTGTTCATCCTCGGCGACCAGGCGGTCGACCCGCGCACGATCGACCTGCGCACCTGCGGCATGGTGGTGGAGAAGAACGGCGAGGTGATCAGCACCGGCGCCGGCGCCGCGGCGCTGGGCAGCCCGGTCAACTGCGTCGCCTGGCTGGCCAATACCCTCGGCAGGTTCGGTATCCCGCTGAAGGCCGGCGAGGTGATCCTGTCCGGTTCGCTGGTGCCGCTGGAGCCGGTCAAGGCCGGCGACTTCATGAGCGTCAGCATCGGACGGTTAGGCAACGCCTCCGTCCGTTTTATCTGATTGAAGCGCTGATACCAACACAGCTGCACCGGCGCCCACGATGAGCGATCGCGGGCGCTCACAGGCCGGGTAGCTGTGTTTGATTTTTTCCGTTCTTTCGCACGCTTATCTATTCCCACCGCGTGAATCATCCAGGCGCCTGTGTCTGGTGATAAAAGCTTTTTAACGGTTATCCGATTTTCGAAATATCGCAGGAGTATTTCGAAAGTCGAATAACGGGTCGGTTGTTTTGAAAATTGCTCGTATCAAGAACACAAAATTGTAATAACAGTTCGAGGAGTATTTTATGCAAATTCCTGAGCCTCAGGCGTGCCTGACGGTAGACGATATCAAGGTCGGCATGTCAGCTGAAAAACGCTACAGCATCGATTATGCAGATACGGTTAAATTCTCCGAGATTTCGGGTGACTGGAATCCTGCACACCACGACGAGGCGTATGCCGCCAACAGTATTTTTCGCCAGCGAGTCGCCCACGGCATGTTCTCGGTCTCCCAGTTTTCCGGGTTGTTCGGCATGGATATGCCGGGACTGGGCACGCTGTGGCTAAAGCAAACCGTCGAGTTTTTGCGGCCGGCGTTTTTTGGCCGTGAATATCGCGCGGTGGTCACGGTTACTGCTGTCGACCGGCAATCGAATACGGTCACCCTGAGCACCGAGTGCTTCGATGATAAAGGCGAGAAAATCATCCTGGGGGAAGGCGTGGTCAAACCCATTCCGCTCAAAGTAAAAGCCGCGATGCTCGAGCTGGCCTAAGTATAAGGGTGGAATAAGTTATGTCAGAACCGAAAAAGCTGCCTGAGCAGACCTTTATTCAGCAGGACGGGCCGGTCTTCATGTCAGGCAATCAGGCCTATCTGCGCCTGGTGTTTGAACAGCATCGCCGCGACCACGAAGCCGGCCTCAATACCGGCGGCTTCATCTCCGGCTACCGGGGCTCGCCGTTCGGCCACTTCGATCAGGACGCCAGGCGCGTCGGCAAGGCGCTGGCCGCGCGCAATATCACCTTTAACCCTGGCGTCAACGAAGCGATGGCCGCGACCACCATCTGGGGTTCGCAGCAGGTCGATTTCTTTGGCGAAACCGAGTACGACGGCGTCATCGGGCTCTGGTACGGCAAGGGGCCGGGCGTCGACATGGCGGCCGATGCGCTGCACCATGCCAACCTCTGGGGGACCCATCGCAACGGCGGCGTGGTGATGGCGGTCGGTGACGATCCCATGAGCCGCTCCTCCAGCATTCAGCAGCAGAGCGAGTTCGTGCTGTCCGGACTTTGCATTCCGGTGATGCACGCCTCCTCGGTGCAGGATATCTACGATTACGGCTTGATCGCCTATCAGATGTCGCGTTATGCCGGTGTCTGGGTGGCGGTCAAGTCGGTCTCCGATATCGCCGAGTCCTGGTACATGGTCGATGTCGATCCAGAACGAACCCGCACCGTGCTGCCGGACGATTTCGAGATGCCGGAGTGCGGCGTGCATATCCGCTGGCCGGACAGCTCGGTCGACCAGGATTACCGCATGGCCAACGCGCGCATACCGGCACTCAAGGCCTTTATCCGCGCCAACAAGCTGAACCGCGTAACGCTGGATGCCAGGCAGCGCCGTCTGGGTATCGTCACGGCAGGCAAGAGTTATCTCGATACTCTGGAAGCCCTCGAGGATCTCGGCATCGATGAGAAACAGCGCGACGCGCTGGGATTGTCGGTGTTCAAGGTCGCGGTGACCTGGCCGCTCGAGGAAACACTGTTGCGCGAGTTCGCGGCCAGCGTTGACGAACTGATCGTGCTCGAGGAGTCCCGTCCGTTCCTCGAAACGCAGCTCAAGAATGTGCTTTACGATATGCCGGCCGAGCAGCGTCCGCGTGTTATGGGCAAGTGCGACTTCGACGGCAGGGAACAGCTGCCCTCCAACGGCGAGCTGACGCCTGCGCTGATATCGCGCGTTCTGGTGAACTGGTTCAGCCAGCACCTCAGCTCCGAATCGATGCACCGCTGGATCGGCGTGCTGGATCAGACCGATCGCGAAATCGAGGTGCCGCGCGAGCACGTGGACCGCACCCCCTATTTCTGTTCCGGCTGTCCGCACAACAGCTCGACCAAAGTGCCGGACGGCGGCAACCAGCTGATCGGCATCGGCTGTCACTATCTGGTACACCTGATGGGGCGCGATGGTGTCAGCTACACCCAGATGGGCGGCGAAGGAGCCACCTGGGCCGGAGCGGCACCGTTCGTCAAGCAGAAGCACGCGTTCGCCAACCTCGGTGACGGCACCTATTACCATTCCGGCTCGACCGCGATTCGCCAGGCCATCGCCTCGAAGATCAACATCACCTACAAGATCCTGTTCAAC
>JABXIM010000045.1 GCA_013373085.1 Oceanospirillaceae bacterium
CGATGCCACAATAGTTCATGTCAGTCCCTCTTTTCTGGTTTAAGGCGCGTTCGGCGACCTTGTGTGCTTAGACACTCAACCAGTTGGAGGGACTGACCCCACCGCGGCCTGATTAGGCCCCAGCCGCTTTATTACATCTCCTCCCGCAGACGGAAGTCATCTGTCATCCCGTGCCTCTTCACGCATAGCGACTTGCCGAACCCGTTCGCCGCGGGGCGCGGCTCCTAGGCCTAGCACTTCCTGCTCACCACTCACCATTTATGCTTGACCCATACCAACCGGTATGTTTAACTTGTTTTCACACTAGACCAACCGGTATGTATACCCGTTGCCGGGTTACGAAGGAGCAGGTGATGAATGCAAAAGCGAAGCGAAACAGAACCGTTCTGACCGGTGTGGCGGCCGGCCTGGTATTGCTGGGTGGTACCGCAGCGCTCCAGTACGGCAGCCGGGTACAGGCGGATGCCGCGGTGCCGGCGGCGCAGGTGCAGGTGCCGAACGTCGAAGTCGAAACCCTCGTACCCGAGTCGGTGCAGCTCTGGAAGACGTTCTCGGGGCGCCTGGAAGCCGTCGAACGCGTCGAGGTGCGGCCCCGGGTCGGCGGCTCGATCGTCGAGGTGCTGCACGGGGAGGGTAGCCGCGTGAACGCCGGCGATCCGCTGTACGTCATAGACCCGCGGCCTTTCGAAGTCGCGGTGGCCAGCGCCCGTGCCGACGTCGCATCGGCGAAGTCCAGGCTCGAATTCGCCCGGGTGGAGCTGGCGCGGGTCAAGGGGCTGGAAAACAAGCGGGTGGTTTCCAAGAGTCACGTCGACTCGGTGCGTAACGATTTCCGCGTTGCCGAGGCGGATCTGAGCGCGGCCGAGGCGGCGCTGGAGCGGGCCACGCTCGACCTCGAGTACGCCCATATCAAGGCCCCGGTCGGCGGTCGCATCAGCCGTGCAGAGGTGACCCGAGGCAACCTGGTGGAGGCGGGCGCCAACGCCCCGGTGCTGACGACCATCGTCGCCGACGATCGCCTCTATGCCGAGTTCGAACTGGACGAGCAGACGTATCTCGGTCTCGTGCGACAGGGCGGCGACGGTCCCATTCCGGTGAAGCTGCAGCTGGCCGGCGATAGCGAAGCCGGCTTCGAAGGGCGGCTGCACGCGTTCGACAACGAGATCGACACCCGCACCGGCACGATTCGTGCCCGCGCGCTCTTCGACAATACCGACGGTGTGCTGATTCCCGGCATGTTTGCGCATATCAACGTTGCGGTGCCCGGCCGCGACGTGGGCCTGCTGATTCCGGAAAGGGCCGTCGGTACCAACCAGAGCCGCAAGTTCGTCTATGTCGTCGATGCCGAGAACCGAGTCGCCTATCGCGAAGTGGAACTCGGCGCCGTGATCGACGGACGGCGGCTGGTCGTGAACGGCCTCGCAGCGGGGGACCGGGTGATGGTGAACAGCCTGCAGCGGGTGCGGCCCGAGATGCAGGTGACGCCGGTCGAATCGAATCGCGTCGGCGAACTGGCCGAGGCCAGCAACGGGAGCCGGATCAATCTCTGATTCCGCCCCGCAAACATAGGAGAAGAGCATGAGCGATACAGTTGCAGTGGTAACCGACGCCACCTTCGACGAGGCGGTACTGAAATCGGATCTGCCGGTAGTGGTGGACTACTGGGCCCCCTGGTGCGGCCCCTGTGGCGACGTGGCGCCGGTGGTGGAAGCGTTGTCGAAGGCCTACGCCGGCAAGGTGCGCTTCGTCAAGCTGAACGTCGACGAGAACCCCGACGTCACCCGCCGGATGGGGATCCGGGGGCTACCGACCCTGATGCTCCTCAACGGGGGGGAGGTGGTCAACACCAAGGTCGGCGCCATGCCGCAGGCCGCGCTGACGCAGTGGCTGGACGGCCGCCTGACCCGCTGTCAGTCGGCCTAGGCAGAAAATTGCTCCTGCATTTCTGCACACAGGCCATCCATGGCCTAGGCGTGCTTGCCGGCATCGACGACCCGGGTGCCCGAGAACAGGCGCCCGAACGTCTCGCCGTCGAAGCGGATCAGCGTCTGGTGGTCACCGGACTCGATGAACACCTCGGGCTGTTCCAGCAGACCGCGATCGACCAGGGTCTCGATCCCGTAAGCCGCACCCAGCGCAGGTACAGCACCCTCGAAGCAGTCCGGAAAGAGGGTGTTCAGTTCCGCTTCGCCTGCCAGGCAGACCTCTTCACCCAGCAACTGGTGCAGGCGTCCGAGGTGGACGCGGTAGTCCGACGGCAAAACTACCAACAGAAAGCTGTCGTCCATGCGCTTGAGCACCACGGCCTTGGCCAGGTGATGGCCTGGGATATGTGCGGCCTCCGCGGACCGCGCACTCGACGGCGTGAAGGTGTGGGACCTCGTCTCAAAAGGTACCGCGTTGCGTTCCAGGTACGCAGCCAGTGATTTCGCGATCGGCATCTCAAGGCCTCCGGTGAACAGCCAATTC
This sequence comes from Oceanospirillaceae bacterium, assembly GCA_013373085.1. Classification (GTDB taxonomy): domain Bacteria; phylum Pseudomonadota; class Gammaproteobacteria; order Pseudomonadales; family Balneatricaceae; genus Marinobacterium_A. The sequence goes on from JABXIM010000045.1 coordinate 2,470, forward strand.
CTGTCTTCAGCCTAGACCAGCTGTCTCGGCTTCTCACCCGATACCGAACACCAGGCCGGCCAGCAGGTACATCGCCAGAAAGGTAATGGCAACGGCGGTGATATTGAGCCAGAAACCGGCCTTGACCATATCCTTGAGCGTCATTTTGTCGTAGGAAAACACGATCGCGTTGGGCGGAGTGGCGACCGGCATCATGAAAGCCATCGACGCGCCGACGGCGACCGGAACGGCCAGCAGGCGGGGGTCGAGCCCCAGGCCGACCGCAACGGCGCCGAGTATCGGCAAAAAGGTGGCGGTCGAGGCGGTGTTGGAGGTGATTTCGGTCAGATAGATGATAGCGGCCGCGACCACCAGTACCAGCAACCAGGTACCGATGTCGAAGCTGGCGACCGCATTGCCGATCCAGTCAGCCAGCCCGCTTTCCTTGAAGCCAGCCGCCAGGGCCAGGCCGCCGCCGAACAGCAGCAGTACGCCCCAGGGCAGTTCGCGGGCGGCGCTCCAGTCGAGTACGAACTCGCCGCGGCTGCGCGACAACGGCCAGGCGAACAGCACCAGTACCGCGAGCAGGGCAATGCTGGTGTCGTTTAACGGCAGACCGGTCAACTCGACGATCTGCGCGCGCAGGATCCAGCCCGCCGCAGCCGCGAGAAATACGCCGGCCACCACTTTCTCCGCGCGGCTCATCGGCCCCAGGGCCTCCAGCTCCTGCCGGATAACGCCGCTGGCGTCGCCAATACGAATACGGTGCGATGGAAAGATCACGCGGGTCAGCAGCAGCCAGGCTGCCGGCAGCATTACCAGGACTATCGGTATGCCGAATTTCATCCAGGTGAAGAAATCGATACGGATGTTGTAATTGCTGGACAGAAAGCTTGCCAGCAGGGCATTCGGAGGTGTGCCGATCAGGGTGCCGACGCCCCCGATGGAGGCGCTGTAGGCTATGCCAAGCATCAGCGCGACGCCGAAGTGGTGGACCATCTCGTCGTCATCGGTCTTGCGGGCGACAAAGTCGATAACCGAGAGTCCGACCGCATACATCATGATGGTGGTGGCGGTGTTCGAGATCCACATCGACAGGAAGGCGGTGGCCAGCATAAAACCGCCTATGACACTCCCGGGGCTGGTGCCGACCACCGCGACGATTTTCAGCGCAATGCGTCGATGCAGGCCCCAGCGCTGCATGGCGGCGGCAAGCAGAAAGCCGCCGAGGAACAGGAAAATCAGCGGATTGGCATAGTGCGCGGCGACCGGCTTCATCTCATCGATACCGTAAATCGGCATCATCGGAATGGGCAGCAGTGCCGTTGCCGGGATCGGAATAGCCTCGCCGAGCCACCAGATCACCATCCAGGCGGCCATCGACACCAGTTTCCAGGCCTCCACGTTCATGCCGCCGGGAGGAGGAATCACAAGCAGTAGCAGGGCGACGAGCGGACCGGCGAGCAGCGCGCCGAGTCGAAAGCGCGAGATGGCGTTATCCTGTTCTGTTTTCCGGTTCATTAATGGCGCTCCTGCGGTATTCCTGGATCGAAGGCAGGGACAAGAATAGCAGTATCACAATCGGGCGCCGTCGATGCTGAATCGTTCGAAAAGGCTTGAAATTTTCCGATAATGGCAGAAACTTCAAGGCATGCTGAAACAAGGACTGATTCCCCTGTTCCTGCTGGCGGGAACCCTGGCGGCTCCAGGATGGGCAGATGAAATAAGACGTATCACGCATCCCGACGGGCGCGTGGAATATACCAACGTCGGCTCGGCGGCCCGCGGCGAAAAGGTGGCGATAGGCGCGTCCGGCAGTGCCATTTACAAATACCGCAAGCAGGACGGTGTGCTGACGTTTACCGACGTCAAGCCGGTGGGGCGCGAATTCGAGATCGTCAAGGTCGAGTGCTACGCCTGCAATCCGGCTTCGCCGGTCAACTGGAACAATACCCGGCTCAACCTGACCGCCTATGCGGCGGCGGTGGAAAACGCCGCACGCCACCACCGGGTGGATCCTGCGCTGATTCGCGCGATGATCCATGCGGAGTCGGCGTTCAACTCCACCGCAGTGTCGAAGAAGGGCGCCCAGGGGTTGATGCAACTGATGCCAGCGACAGCGGCCGAACTCGGGGTGACCAACGCGCTGGACGTGCAGCAGAACATCGATGGCGGCGTACGCTACCTCGCCAACCTGTTGAAGACCTTCGAAGGCGATACCCGGCTGGCCGTCGCGGCCTACAATGCCGGACCCGGCGCGGTACGAAAATACGGCGGCATTCCGCCGTACGCCGAAACCCGCGTCTACGTTCAGCGCGTCGCCATCCTGCGGGACCGCTATCACGGTGCCGGCGTCACTTTCTGAAACCCTGTAGCGAAATGACCGCCCCTGCTGGTGTCCCGCCGCCGTTGGCGGTACCCTTAGCGCACCTGCGGCTATAGCGGTTTCGCAGCGGGCACTCGTCTGCATCGAAAACGTCTAATCAGCTGCCCATCCAGTTTTTCGATCCGGCACGGGCATGCCGGAACAATCGTTTTCCAGGGGGAGTTCGTGACCATTCTGAACCAACTGCGTATCCGCTGTCCGGATGACTGGCACCTGCACGTACGCGATGACGAGGTAATGCACCAGGTACTGCCGGAGACCACCCGCTGGTTTCGCCGTGCGATCATCATGCCCAACCTCAAGCAGCCGATCGTCACCACCGATCAGGCGATAGCCTATCGCTCGCGAATCGATGCCGCCACTCCGGCGTCCGCGCGCTTCACTCCGCTGATGACGCTGTATCTGACCGAGAAAACCGATCCGGCCGACGTGCGCAAGGGCTTCTCCGCCGGCCATATCGTCGCCGCGAAACTCTATCCGGCCGGCGCGACGACCAACTCCGCCGCCGGGGTCAAGAACATCGAGGCGATCTTCGATGTGCTCGCGACGATGGAAGAGATCGGCATGCCGATGCTGGTGCACGGTGAAGTGGTGGATCCGGACATCGATATCTTCGATCGCGAGGCGGTCTTCATCGACCGCACCCTGAGCCGGGTCCGCGAGCGTTTCCCGAAGCTGAAGATCGTGCTCGAGCACGTTACCACGCAGCAGGGAGTCGAATTCGTCAAATCCTGTGACGCCAACACCGGCGCGACCATCACGCCGCATCACCTGGTGATCAACCGCAACGCCATGCTGGTCGGCGGTATCAAGCCGCATTACTACTGCCTGCCGGTCGCCAAGCGTGAAAGCCACCGCCTCGCGCTGCGCGAAGCGGCGACGTCGGGCGACCCGCGTTTCTTCCTCGGTACCGACTCGGCGCCGCACCTGCGCTCGGCCAAGGAAACCGCCTGTGGCTGCGCCGGCATCTTCAATGTCCAGGTCTGCCTCGAAACCCTGGCGACGGCGTTCGAACAGGACGGTGCTCTGGACCGGCTGGAAGCGTTCACCTCGCTCAACGGTCCGGCGTTCTACGGGGTCGAGCCCAACAGCGATTTCCTGGTGCTGGAGAAAGTGGCGGAAGAGCTCCCGCTGCCGCAGCCGGTGACGGCAATGGGCGAAACCATCGAAGTCTTCGACCCGGGCTTCCCGCTGCACTGGCGCGTGCGCGAGGCTTGAGTTTACGACTGACGGTAAACAGCGGCGGGCCGCTGTTTACCGTATCTGCGCCTATCCCGCCTTATCGGGCCAGCAGTTCGGCTGTCTTTCGGCGCTCGTAGTTCGCTGCGGCGCTGGCAATCTGGCTGACACTGCCGGTTTCGAGCCACTTGCGAATACGGCTGGCATCACCCACCGGCGACAGTTTGCCGAACGAGTCCAGCATCACCATCGCCACTTCCCGGTTGTCGACGTCCATGACCATGACCAGGCAGCGACCCGCCTCGTCGAGGTATCCGGTTTTGCTGAGATGGATATCCCATTTGCCGCTGCGCACCAGGGCGTTGGTATTGGTGTAGCCGACGCGATAGCGGGGACGATTGAAGTTGGCCGTATAGACCTTGGTGGTGGAGTAGTCGCGTATCTGGCTGTAGCCGGCGGCAGCGCGCACCATGCGGGTCAGGTCGGATGCGGTCGAGACATTATCAGGCGACAGTCCGCTGGGGCCGACGAAGCGGCTGTGCTCCATGCCGAGCGCCCTGGCCTTGGCGTTCATCGCCTTGACGAATGCGTTGAAGCCGCCGGGGTAGTGGGTTGCGAGCGTCGTGGCGGCAAGGTTTTCCGACGACATCAGCATGATTCGCAGCAGGTCGCCACGGCTGAGTTCGGAGCCGGTGCGGATACGGGAATAGTAGTTGTGGGCGAGTTCACGATCGCGCTTGTCGATGCGGATGGCCTCATCCAGCGGCTGCCCGGCATCGAGAATCACCATTGCTGTCATCAGCTTGGTGATCGACGCGATCGGCACCGCCAGGTTTTCGTTCTTGGCGACCAGTGATTTGCCGCTCTGCAGGTCGACGACAGCGGCGCTGACCGACGCCAGCTGGGGTTGCCTTTCATCGGCGCTGACCTGGGCGCTGCCCAGCGTCGAGGTGGCGAGGAGCAGCAGTGTTGCCGAGAGTTTCTTCAGTCGTTTCATGATGTCCTTTCGTCGCGCTCTACGTCTGCACGGAAGATCAGCGGCGCATGATACCTCAACGCGGCCCCAGGTGCCGCGTGTGAAAATTTCATGCTCTCAGAGCTTGAACTGTCCTTAAAAGCGCATTTTTTTTCAACAGGTTAAGACTACTTCTCCGAAATCACTTCCGGAGTCAGGCGTCCTCTTCGTGCATCATGCCGTCGACAAGTTCCATCTTTTCTATAAAACGGTCGTCATGGCGTGCCAGGCGGTAGCTGCCATTGAGCATATTGATCAGATAAATGCTGTCGCCCTCGGCGGCATCGAGACTGTCGATGACTTCCTTGGGCAGCACCACACCCAGTTCGTTGCCCAGCGCCTGCAGTTTCAGTTCGATCATGGTTGCCTCCATCGGTTTGCGTCGCTGTATCTCATCACCCTTAAGTGTAATGGGCCCCGGCGCATTCGCAGCACAAGGTGTGACCTGAAGGGCGTTATTGCATGAACGAATACGGGCGGCAGGCTCGCCCGGCCAACCCGTGATTGGGCCGCTGGTCGAGGGGCAGGGACGCAGGACAGGGGCTATCGGTCGGCTATACTCTGAGCGGAATCTCCCATGAGCAACAGGGTGCAGTGGCACCCGGGACCGACGTTATGGCTGAACTGGACAAAGATCAGGTCGTCGATGTGCTGAACCGTTTGCTGGAAGCGGAGCTTGCGGGCGTGGTGCGCTACACGCACTACTCGTTTCTGGTATTCGGTTTTGGCCGCATCCCCATCGTGTCCTGGCTGCGCGAGCAGGCCGACGAATCGCTGCGGCACGCCCAGATGGTCGGCGAATGGATCACCACGCTTGGCGCCTATCCCTCGCTCGAGATTGGTGCCTTGCTCGATTCACACAAGACCGAGGTAGGCGCCATTCTGCGCGAGTCGCTGGAGAACGAAGGCGAGGCGCTGGCGCTGTACCGCGAGTTGCTGTCGCTGGCGGAAGGGCGCTCGGTAGCGCTGGAAGAGTTCGCGCGTCAGATGATACAGACCGAAGTGATGCATCAGGCCGAGGTCGACAAGATGCTGCGCAATCCCGGCGAAGTCGCGCCGTACTGCAAGGAGACACTCTAGCTTGCCAGGCCGGGGTAACGATACCGTTCGTCGATCACCCGGGCACATCTGGCTGACCAGCACGGTCAAGGTGCGGCAGAGGGAGACGTGCGCCTATGCCGTCTCGGCGGTGAATTGAAGCCGAGCGAGGCCCGCGTAGAGTGGGCAGCTTTCCAGCAAGGCTGCGTGGCTCCCCTGGGCGATCAGTCGCCCCTGGTCCAGCACCGCAATGCGGGCGGCGTTTTGCACCGTGGCGAGGCGGTGCGCAATCACCAGGGTGGTGCGGCCACGCATCAGCCGCTCCAGCGCCTGTTGCACAAACTGTTCGCTGCGGGCGTCGAGGGCGCTGGTGGCTTCGTCGAGCAGCAGGATGGGCGCGTCGGCAAGCAGCGCCCGGGCAATCGCCAGACGCTGTTTCTGCCCCCCGGAGAGGCCGCTTCCGGCGTCGCCCAGGCGGGTCTGGTAGCCTGCCGGCAAGGCTTCGATGAAATCGTGCGCATGGGCGGCGCGGGCCGCGGCGAACATCGCCTCCTGGTCCGCGTCCGGGCGGGCGTAGCGCAGGTTGTCCTCGACGGTGCCGTGAAACAGCACCGGCGACTGTGACACCAGCGCGAAGCAGCTGCGCAACTCGGCCGGATCCAGCTGGCGGATGTCGACACCCTCGAGGAGGATGCTGCCGCCATCCAGATCGTAAAACCGCAACAGCAGATCGAACAGCGTTGACTTGCCGGCACCCGAGGGGCCTACCAGGGCGAGTGTCTCGCCGGGCTGCACATGCAGCGTCAGCGCATCGATCGCGAGGCGTTCCCGGCGCGCCGGATAGGCGAAACTGACCGCACGCAGTTCGATTTCGCCGCGCACCGCCGGTAGCCGCGTAGACCGGTCCGGCGCCCTGATCTCGTTACGGGCATCGAGCAGTTCGATCAGTCGCTCGGCGGCGCCGGCCGCGCGTTGCAGTTCGCCGATCACTTCGCTGAGGGCGCCGACAGCGGCGCCGACGATGACGCTGTAGAAAACGAAGGAGGCGAGCTCGCCGGCGCTGATGCGTCCCGACACGACGTCCAGACCGCCGACCCAGAGCATCAGCCCAACGGCACCCAGGACCAGCAGGATCACGATGGCGATCAGCCAGCCGCGCTGCAATGTGCGCCGGATGGCAATGGCGAAAGCCCGTTCCACCACGTCGCCGAAACGTGCCCTGTCGATGGCCTGGTGATTGTAGGCCTGCACTGTCTTGATTTGTCCCAGCACTTCGCCTACGTAGGCGCCGACATCGGCGACGCGGTCCTGGCTGTGCCGCGAAAGGCGACGCACACGGCGCCCGAATATCAGAATCGGCGCTACCACCAGCGGTACCGAGACAAGCACCAGCGCACTGAGCCGGGCGTTGGTCAGGAACAGCCAGACGATGCCGCCCGCCAGCAGAATCAGATTGCGCAGCGCCACCGACACCGATGAACCGATGACGGACTGCAGCAGGGTGGTGTCGGCGGTCAGCCGGGACTGGATTTCAAGGCCGCGGTTGCGCTCGAAAAATCCGGGATGCAGCGATATCAGGTGGTCGAACACGCGTCTGCGGATATCGGCTACGACGCGCTCGCCGATCCAGGTAACCCAGTAATAACGCGCGAAGGTGCCGGCGGCGAGGGCCAGTACCAGCAGCAGAAACAGCAGGACATGCTGGCCCAGTCGCTGGGCGGAGCCGGTCACCAGTCCCTCGTCTATGATCAATCGCACACCCTGGCCGATGCTGAGCGTGACGCCCGCGGTGAACAGCAGTGCGGCCAGTGCGTAGACGACCTGACGGCGATACGGACGGATGAAATGGATCAGGGTGCGGGCGACGTGCCAGCTCTGTGCGGAATCTGTCGACATTCGCTGTGTTCCCGGTTAAGACATTGGGGCAGCTTAGCGCAATAGACGAAGCGAGGAGACGCCAGTGAAAGTCGCGATACCGGACGATTATCAGGATGTGGTGCAGGGGTTGGATTGCTACTCGTTGCTGGACGGTTTCGATGTCGTTCTGTATCGCGACACCTGCAGCGACGTCGATACGCTGGCGCAGCGGTTTGCCGGCGCCGATGCGCTGGTGCTCACGCGGGAGCGTACCCGTATCGATGCCGAATTGCTGGCGCGGCTGCCGGAGCTGAAACTGATCAGCCAGACCGGCAAGATTGCCGGCCACCTCGACCTCGAGGCTTGTACGCGGGCGGGCGTTGCCGTGGTCGAAGGACAGGGCTCGCCTGTCGCCCCCGCGGAACTTACCTGGGCATTGATCATGGCCGGCATGCGGCGGCTGCTGCCGGCCGTCGAGGCGATGAAAGCGGGCCGGTGGCAGGTCAATATCGGCGACTGCCTCGCCGGCAAATTGCTGGGTATCTGGGGTTACGGCAAGATCGGCAGGCGTATTGCTCGCTACGCAGAAGCCTTCGACATGAAGGTGACGGTGTGGGGCAGCGAGGCGTCCCGCGCCGCTGCCGTTTCCGATGGTCATGCGGCTGCTGCAAGCCGCGAGGCCTTTTTCGCCGATGTCGATGTGCTCAGCCTGCATCTACGCCTGAACGATGCGACCCGTGGGCTGGTACGCTTCGACGACCTGAGCCGGATGAGGCCGGAGACGCTTTTTGTCAATACCAGCCGTGCCGAGCTGGTGGAGCCCGACGCCCTGCGGCGGGCATTGCAGGCCGGGCGCCCGGGACGTGCAGCGCTCGATGTCTTCGAGCAGGAGCCGCTGATCGACCCCGGCCACTGGGCATTGCAGATGCCTCAGGTGCTGTGTACCCCGCATCTGGGGTACGTCGAGCGGCAGGGTTACGAGCTCTATTTCGGTACCGCCTTTGCGAATATCGTGGATTTTTTCGAGGGGCGGCGGGATGCGGTGATCAATCCCGCGGCGTTGGGGGAATCGTACGGATAGAACTAAGCTGAGAGGGTAAAAAGGCACTGGAGGCAGCAGTGAAGATTACCTTTCTCGGCGGGGCCGAAACGGTTACCGGTTCCAAGTTCCTGGTCGCCAGCGGCGACACCCGTGTGCTGATCGACTGCGGCCTGTTCCAGGGGTACAAGTGGCTGCGTGAGCGCAACTGGGAAACACCGTCGCTGGATATCGACCGCCTCGATGCGATCGTCCTGACCCATGCCCATCTCGATCATTCCGGCTACCTCCCCGTGATGTACCGCAAGGGATATCGGGGGCCGGTATACTGCCACGACGGCACAGTGGCCCTGTGTGGCGTGCTGCTGCCCGACAGCGGCCACCTGCAGGAAGAGGATGCCCGCTACTATACGCGTCACCGGATTGGCCGGCATGCCCATCCGGAGCCGCTCTACGATCGCGCCTGCGCGGAGCAGTGCCTGTCGTTGCTGCGCGCCGTGCCGTTCGATCAACCGTTCCGGGTCGGTTCGCTGCAGCTGCAGCTGCAGCGGGCGGGGCATATCCTCGGGGCCGGCTCGGTCATCGTCGAAGGCGAGGGCAAACGTGTCGGTTTTTCCGGCGATGTCGGCCGGCCGGACGATATTTTCATGCGCCCGCCGGATCCGCTGCCGCCGCTCGACCTGTTGATGCTCGAGTCCACCTACGGCGATCGCCGTCACGACCCCACCGATCCATTCGACCAGCTGGCCGAGGTGGTCAATGAAACGGCGCGCCGGGGTGGCGTGTTATTGATCCCGAGTTTCGCCGTCGGGCGGGCGCAGGTGCTGCAGCATATGCTGGCGAAATTAATCGACGATGGACGGATACCGAAGCTGCCAATATTCCTCGATAGCCCGATGGCGATCGACGTCACCGAAATCTACTGGCAGTTTCACGCTGAACACCGTCTCAGTCGCGACGAGTGCCAGCGCCTCGGGCGCCGGGTGCAGCAGGTCAAGTCTGTCGAGGCATCGCAGGCGCTGGCGGATCAGGCGTTTCCCCATATCATCATCGCCGGCAGTGGCATGGTGACCGGCGGGCGCATTCTGCACCACCTCAAACGGCTGTTGCCGGAGCCGAAGACCAGCGTGCTGTTGTGCGGATATCAGGCCGGGGGTACGCGGGGCGCCAAACTGGAGCAGGGTGCTGAAGTCGTCCGGATACACGGCGAGTGGATACCCAATCGCGCCAATATCCGGATGATCGAGGGGCTGTCGGGACACGCCGATTATGTCCAGATGGGGGCCTGGCTGGCCAGGTCCCAGCTGCAACCCTCAACCCAAATCAAGCTGGTCCATGGCGAGCCCGAGGCCCTGGAAGGGATGCGGGACTACCTGCGTCAGACAACGCCGTTTGACGTATCGGTCGCCGGGTACCGGCATATACTGACGCTGGACTGAATCATGAACCGGCCGGGAGGCAAGGCTGGCGGGGAATCGGCCGGCTTTGGCTCGAATACAATCAATCGCGGCGGAGCTCAAGCGCCGAGACGTTTAGTGGTCCCCGGTCTCGATAGCGGAAAGTCCCGGATGCGGAAGAATTGCGTGAAGATGCTCGCGGCCTGTCTGGCAGCGGTTGTTTTGCCGGCGCTGGCCGAGCGGGCGCTGTTCGCCGGCGGTTGCTTCTGGTGTATGGAGCAGGCGTTCGAAGAGGTCGAAGGCGTGGTCAGCGTGGTCTCGGGGTTTACCGGTGGAGCGCTTGAAAATCCAACCTACGACGGCAATCACGAGGGGCATCTCGAGGCAGTCGCGGTCGAATTCGATCCGCAGCGGGTCAGTTACGAGGCGCTGCTGCGGGTGTACTGGCGCAACATCGACCCGTTCGACGACCGTGGCCAGTTCTGCGACAAGGGGCCCAGTTACCGTAGTGCCATTTTCGTCGCCACTGCGCAGCAGCGGCGCCTGGCCGAGGCGTCGCGGCAAGTGGTCGTCGAGCGCTTTCCTGACCTCGAGGTGGTGACTCCGGTGCGGGACGCCGGTCCCTTCTATCCGGTCAAGGAATACCATCAGGATTACTATCGCAAGAATCCGCTGCGGTACCTCTTTTACAAGACCACCTGCGGTCGCCCGGCGCGACTCGAGGAAATCTGGGGCGAGAGCGCGGTGCACTGAGGCGACTTTGCGCAGCGACCGGTTTAAGCTACCGGCACAAGATTCGGTTCAGAGGGAGTGCTGACGATGAAACTGTATTTTTCCCCGGCTTCGCCATTCGCGCGCAAGGTCCTGGTGGTCGCCCACGAAGCCGGCATGGCCGACCGTATTGAAATCCTCGGCAGCAAGGCCAGTCCCGTCGCCACCGACATGACGATAGCCGCGTCGAACCCGCTGGGGCAGGTGCCGTCGGTGTTGCTGCCCGACGGACAGCCGCTGCATGACAGCCGGGTGATCTGCGAATATCTGGACAGCCTTGCGGGCGCCGGGCTCTTCCCCGCCGGCGAGGCGCGCTGGCCGGTGCTGACGCTGCAGTCCCTTGCCGATGGCATTCTCGACGCGGCGCTACTGGCCCGCTACGAGACCGCGTTGAGGCCTGAGCCGCTGCGTTGGAAGGCCTGGGAGGACGGGCAGATGCGCAAGATTCAGCGCGGGCTCGATCAACTCGATGCCGAGGCAGGCGGCTTTGTCGACCGGGTCGATATCGCCACCATCGCCATTGGCTGTGCGCTCGGTTATCTCGATTTCCGTTTTCCGCACTTTGACTGGCGCGGCGGCCGCGACAGGCTCGACGCCTGGTATGCCGGATTTGCCCAGCGCCCGTCGATGCAGGCGACCCAGCCTAAAGGCTGAGCCGGTGCGGCGCAGGGGTTAGTCGTCCGAGTAAAAGACGCCCTGGTTGACCAGCTGGGTCAGTAGTTCGATGGCGAAATCGGTATCGTCACCGAGGTCGAGGCCACCGCCACCGCAGATGCTGGCGAACAGCGGACCCTGCTGGGTGCTGCCCTCGTAGCATTGGCCGTCGGCGAACAGCTGCCAGCCTTCCCCCTGACGACGAAACGCCAGGCGTGCGCCTTCGTTGCGGCTGAGCGAGCCGCCACCGGCGAGAAAGTCGCGCAATTCGTCCGTCGTGACCTTTTCCTCCGGCGCCTGATCCAGTTCCGGGTATTTGGCTTCGGTCATATAGCGGCCGAACCATTCGCCGAGCAGGGCGTCATCGTCGATATAGCGGTGCAGTGCCGCACGCAGTCTGCCGATGGCATCATCGCCAATCTCGGCCGGGTTGGCCTGCACGTCCAGGTCCGGGTCGCGATAACGGTCTTCCCCGCGCAGTCGCTCGCCGACGAAATCGGTGAAATGGCGCATGATTTCGGCGTGGGAGGGCGCGCGAAAGCCGACTGAATAGGTCATGCAGCCATCGCCGACGGCGAAACCGTTATGGCCGACCTGGGGCGGTACGTAGAGCATGTCGCCGGGCTCCAGTACCCAGCTCTCCTCGGCCGTCCACTCCGGCAGAATCATCACCGGCGCGTCGTCGCGGCGCGGCGAGGACTCGTCGTATAGGCCGCCGACTTCCCAGCGCCGCTGGCCCGCGGCCTGGATCAGGAATACGTCGTAGTTGTCGTAATGGGGGCCGACACCACCGCCGTCGACGGCGTAGCTGATCATCAGGTCGTCGCGCCGCCAGTTGGGGATGAAGTCGAACTGAGCCAGCAGCTCGGCCGCGTCCGGTACCCAGTGGTCAACCGCCTGCACCAGCAGGGTCCAGTGGGACGCCGGGAGCGAAGCGAAATCCTGTTCGTCGAACGGCCCCTGGCGCAGGCTCCAGTCATCGCTGTCCGGCGACTGCACCACCAGTCGCGCCTCAACCTCCTCCTCGCAGGCCAGTCCCGCCAGTTCGTCCGGCTCGATAACGGGCTGGAAGTCCGCAAAGGCCTGGCGGATGAGCAGGGGTTTTTTCTGCCAGTATTCCCGCAGAAAGCGTTCGGGCGTCAGTTCGCCCAGATTCAGTATGTTCATTGAGAACTCGGTTCGGTTGGGAGTTATCCGTAGGCGCCGCGTCTTAGGTACGGCGAATTATCGGTGGTCGGTCATGTTATTCGCGACGGGGACGCCGCGCCCACGGCTCACTGCTCGCGGCTTCCCATTTACCTTTTGATCAGTTCCTGCAGCTCGTTGGCAGCGCTTTCGAGTTCGTCCATCACCTTGCGCTGCTCCTTGGACGGCAGCGCGGCGGTGCGGTTGTTGCCCACCAGCCGGACGCACTGCTGGATGGTGTCGACGCAACGCTCGATACCGGCGAGGTTGTACTCGAAGTTGCGGCTCAAGTCGGCGAACTGGTGGATGCCATTACGCAGTTCGTCGGCCTGGGTCATCAGTTGCTGCAGTTGCTTGTCCATGGGCTACCTCGGCATTACCGGTCTGTTGTCATGAGTCGATAACTTAACCCGGCAGCCGGCGGCCGGACAACAGCTGGAGTGCCGAGTGGCCGCTATTCCTTGCCCTCGGCGTCGAGCACCTCTTCGACCGATGCCAGGATGCCGCGCAGCATATTGAGTTCGGTCCGTTCCGGCCGCGAGCGATTGAAATAGCGGTGCAGCTTGTCCAGCACCCTGCCTTCATGCTGAGGGATGATGAAGCGGGTGCGGCGCAACACATGCTCGAGGTGTTCGTAGAACAGCTCCATTTCGCCTTGGCGAGGATATTCGGCACGGCGTTCCGGCAGCATTTCGGCGTTGTCGTGCGCCATCCAGACCTCGTAGCACAGCAGCTGAATCGCCTGTGCCACGTTGAGTACCGGGTAGTCCGGATTCGCCGGTATGTAGACATGGAAATTGCACTTGGCGATCTCGTCGTTGTGCATGCCCATGGTTTCACGGCCGAAGACAATGGCGACTTCGCCGTCGCGCGATTCCGACGCGCACCTGAGGCCGCATTCGCGGGCGTCGAGCAGCGGCAGGTCAAAGGTGCGGTTGCGGGCGCTGGTGCCAATAACCAGCTGGCAGTCGGCAATGGCCTCGTCCAGCGTCGCGACCACGCGCGCGTCGGCCAGCAGGTCCTTGGCGCCGGCAGCGCGGGATTCTGCGTCCGGATGCGGAAATTCCAGTGGATCGACCAGCCACAGCTGTGACAGGCCCATGTTCTTCATGGCCCGCGCCGCGGCGCCGATGTTGCCGGGGTGGAAGGTGTTGATCAGTACTATGCGGATATTGTTCAGCACAAGCTCTAGGTCTCAAGCTGGAGAAGCAGCAGGTCGAATGGATGGCGCCGCGTTACCAGCGCGCAACGGAGGTTGTCGCGGCGTAACCCATCAGGGACGTCGGGTGCCGTATTACGACACAGACAGCACGCAGGATGGGTGGAAGCGCATTGCACTCTGTTTAGCCGCGCCCGAGCGTCATGGGCGCTGTAACCCATCAATGTTGCCCGATGAGTTACGCGGTGCCCGCAATACCAGCCACCCGGAAAGCAAGTAGGCTGGGTGACGGCGCATTGCCCAATGGTTGGCCGTGCCTGAGCGTCATGGACGCCGTAACCCATCAACTTTGTCCGATGGGTTATGCGGCGCCCGAATTACCGACCACCCGGTAAGTATCTACCGGAGCGCCGCTCCACCCATCCTACGGGTTTACAGCGTCAGATCGCCTTTGCCTGGGCCACGGCGTTGCCAATGTAGGACTGCGGCGTCAGGGCCTTGAGTTCGGCCTTGGCGTTGTCCGGCAGCTCCAGGGTATCGATGAAGGCCTGGATGGTGTCGCGGTTCATATCGCGGCCGCGGGTCAGGGCCTTGAGCTTTTCGTACGGTTCTTCGATGCCGTAACGGCGCATCACGGTCTGGATCGGCTCGGCCAGCACTTCCCAGGCGTTCTCCAGGTCGGCGTCGAGACGGGCGGCGTTGAGCTCGAGCTTGCTGATGCCCTTCAGGGTCGCCTGGTAGGCGATCAGGCTGTGACCGAAGCCGACGCCCAGGTTACGCAGTACGGTCGAGTCGGTCAGGTCGCGCTGCCAGCGGGAGATCGGCAGCTTGGCCGCCAGGTGCTGCATGATGGCGTTGGCGATGCCGAGGTTGCCTTCCGAGTTCTCGAAGTCGATCGGGTTGACCTTGTGCGGCATGGTCGAGGAGCCGACTTCACCGGCGATGGTTTTCTGCTTGAAGTAGGCCAGCGAGACGTAGCCCCAGACATCGCGGTCGAAATCGATCAGGATGGTGTTGAAGCGGCAGACGGCGTCGAACAGCTCGGCGATGTAGTCGTGCGGCTCGATCTGGGTGGTGTACGGATTCCACTGAATCCCCAGGCGCTTGACGAAGCTCTCGGCGTTGGCCTGCCAGTCGACGTCCGGATAGGCGGACAGGTGAGCGTTGTAGTTGCCGACCGCACCGTTGATCTTGCCCAGCAGTTCGACGCTGTCCAGCTGCTTCAGCTGACGCTGCAGGCGATAGGCGACGTTGGCCATCTCCTTGCCGAGGGTGGTCGGCGATGCGGTCTGGCCGTGGGTGCGTGACAGCATCGGCTGTTCGGCGAAGCTGCGGCCCAGTTCGGCGATGGCGTCGGTGACCTGCTGCATCTGCTCGCGCAATACGCCAAGGCCGTTCTTGAGCATCAGGGCGTGGGACAGGTTGTTGATGTCCTCGGAGGTGCAGGCGAAGTGCACGAACTCGCTGATTGCCGCCAGCTCCTGGTTGCCGCCGAACTTCTCCTTGATGAAGTATTCGACTGCCTTGACGTCGTGATTGGTGGTGCGCTCGATTTCCTTGACGCGTTGTGCATCCGTTTCGCTGAAATCGCTGACGATGGAGTCGAGCAGGGCGTTGGTCTCGGCGCTGAACGGCTGGACTTCCTCGATTCCGGGGTGTTCGGCCAGCTGCTGCAGCCAGCGGATCTCCACTTCAACGCGGAAGCGGATCAGGCCAAACTCGCTGAAGTAGGGGCGCAGGTCAGCGGATTTGCTGCCGTAACGACCGTCGACGGGAGAAAGGGCGGTAAGGGCAGAGAGCTCCATGTATCGTCTCGCTGTAGCTAGAGGTTACAAAAAAAGTGCGCGCATTATAGCGGAAAGCACCGGGCGCGGCATGCGTTAGTGGCCATTAAAAACAGCAACGGTTAAGCGGCAGGCAATCGTAGGATCGGTTTGGTGGCATCGGGTGGAATGAGCGAAGCGAAATCCACCAACGGTTGCAACAAACGGGGCCCGTCTCGAACGGGCCCGCTATCGGTGGAATTGTCACCTTTGGTGCTCATTCCACCCGACTTACAGCCGCGCGGCGTTATCGCTCAGTCGTGCGCCTGCAGTCGCGCCAGCGACGGCCGTACCCGATGCTTGAAGAACATCAGGTGCCAGCGTCGGCCGCCGACCTGGCGCCAGAGCATGGCGGCGCGAATGCCGGCCAGCAGCAGGGCGCGGATCTTGGCGGCGTTCTCCGCATTTTGCAGGTGGCGCGGGTCGCCGCCCACGTTGATGCGGAAACTGAAGGTGCTGATCGTTTCCTGGTACAGGCTGGCGATGTTGGCGACGATGCTGCTGTGAGTGAAGACCTCGGGATGGTCGAGCGGGTCCCCCTCCTGATCCTGGCCGGCGAAGTAGCGTGCCTGCTGGCGAATCTGTTCGATACGCTTGCCGAGCGTATCGAGCATCTGATCGTTGGCTGCAAGCTTCATCTGCAGCGTGATCATGCTGAGCACGTAGTTGATCTGGTTGCGGTTCTGCTCGCCGCGGCGCTTTTCGACCAGGTCCGAGAGGCATTTGAGGCCGAGGCTGAGGTTGTACGGCAGTTCGCGGGCGCCGCCGTAGATCTCTTCAGTATTATGCGGATGGGTGACGAAAATACTGCGCAGGCAGGTTTCGTAGCTGTTCTGCGGCACCATGCCGCGGGTCGCGATCTGGTCGACCAGGCTTGCCGCCTGGCACATCGCCGCCAGTGCGATGGTCTGCTGATCCTGTTGCCGTGACATCTTATGCCTGCTCCGTGCCGGCCTTGCCGGTGTTTTCGATCACGCCGCCGCCGAGGCAGGTCTCGCCGTCGTAAACGACTACCGACTGACCCGGCGTAACCGCACGCTGCGGTTCGTCGAAGCGCACTTGGTAACCGCCATTGCCGTCATCTTCGATCACGCAGTCCTGATCCGCCTGGCGGTAGCGCACCTTGGCGCGGCAGCGGTACGGCAGCGCGGGGCGCTCGCCGTTGATCCAGAAAATATCGGAGGCGGTGAGCCAGTCGCTGTACAGCAGCGGGTTCTGCTTGCCCTGTACCGCAATCAGCACATTGCGTTCGAGATCCTTGGCCGCGGCGAACCAGGGCTCTTCCGGGTAATCCTTGAGACCACCGATTCGCAGTCCCTGGCGCTGGCCGATGGTGTAGTACATGAGGCCGGCGTGCTCGCCGATGACGTCGCCATCCGGTGTTTCGATCTTTCCGGGCTGGGCCGGCAGATACTGCTTGAGGAAGTCGGCGAAGCGGCGTTCACCGATGAAGCAGATACCGGTGCTGTCTTTCTTGTCATGGGTGACGAGATCATGCTCTTCGGCGATACGCCGTACTTCCGGCTTTTCCAGCTCGCCGACGGGAAACAGGGTCTGCGCCAGCTCCGCCTCGCCGACCTGGTGCAGGAAATAGCTCTGGTCCTTGTTGTTGTCGAGGCCCTTGAGCAGATAGGTGCGGCCGTCGCGGTCGAGCCGGCGAACGTAATGTCCGGTGGCGATCAGGTCGGCACCGAGTTCACGGGCATAGTCGAGAAAGGCGCGGAACTTGATCTCGCGGTTGCAGAGTATGTCCGGGTTGGGGGTGCGACCGGCACGGTACTCCTCAAGGAAGTGCTCGAACACGTGATCCCAGTACTCGGCAGCGAAATTGGCCTTGTGCAGACGGATTCCGAGACGGTCGCAGACCGACTGGGCATCGGCGAGGTCGGCGAGGGCGGTGCAGTATTCGGTGCCGTCGTCCTCGTCCCAGTTCTTCATGAACAGGCCTTCGACCTGATAGCCCTGCTGCATCAGCAGCAGCGCGGAAACGGAAGAGTCGACGCCGCCGGACATGCCGACGATTACCTTTATTTCCTGGAGAGGGGTGTTCTGGGGATCGCTCATAGAGGTGTCGATGGGGTCTCTGAATGTTCTACAACGAAGTCGAGCGGGAAGCGCCGGCCTGCCAGATAGTCGTCAATACAGCGTAGCACCAGCGGACTGCGAAGCTGCTCGTGGCGGGCGGCGAGTTCCTCGCGGGTCAGCCAGATCGCGCGAACGATATCGCTGTCCAGTCGCGCCGTCGGGTCTTCCGACAGCGCCCGGGCGGTGTAGCAGAATCGGTAGTAGGTCACGCCATTGCTCGGCGCACGGTAGGTATAGAGTCCGACCAGGTGCTCCGGAACCACGTGCCAGCGCGTTTCCTCCAGCGTCTCGCGAACCGCCGCAGCCAGTATCGTCTCGTGCTCCTCGACGTGCCCGGCGGGCTGGTTGATGACGCGCTGGCCATCGGATATCTCCTCGACCAGGAGGAAGCGTCCGTCACGCTCGACGATGGTGGCCACGGTGGCGTGGGGTGTCCAGCACATGAAACTTCTGTCCCGATGACTAAAGGCGCACACAATAGCATTTCTGTTACTATTTTGCCCCCTCGGGGTCCTGTGCGGCTGATCCGCCATTTACCCCGATGCAGGGCGCCGATATCAAGGAGAACAGGATGGCCGATCAGATCAGTATTCAGACTGCGGATTTCGATGTTGCGGCGTTGCACGAGACGTTACGCGCCGACGATGCCAGCTGCGGCGCGGTGGTGACCTTCACCGGAATCGTGCGCGAACTGGCCGGCGATGATCGACTGCGCGGCATTTTCCTCGAGCATTATCCCGCCATGACCGAAAAGGCGCTGCGGCGCATCGTCGAGCAGGCACGCGAGCGCTGGGCGTTGGGTGAAGTGATCCTGATTCATCGCATCGGCGAGCTGCTGGCGAACGACAATATCGTCTTCGTTGGCGTGGCCTCGCGTCATCGCGCCGCCGCGTTCGAGGCCGCGCAGTTCATCATGGACTACCTCAAACGCGACGCGCCGTTCTGGAAGAAGGAACTGCTGCAGGACGACGAGCGCTGGGTCGAGCAGAAAGGCAGCGACCTGGATGCCGCCAAAAGGTGGTGAACGGCGTGAAGATGCTTGGCCTGTGCTTATCCTTTTCGCGGCGGGGCGCCGTTCCCACGAAAAGACGTCCGCCGCCGTGACCGCTTGGTGTTGGCCCGGGCGCCGTTGCGTTCATGCGTCGCAGGTTGGGGGGCGAGGGACAGACTGACCTGTTCGAACCGGTATTCGCCCGGCCCCAGCGTACCCAGTGACCAGGGGCCGATGGCAACCCGGATCAGGCGCAGCGTCGGAAAACCTACCGCTGCGGTCATGCGCCGTACCTGGCGGTTGCGTCCTTCGCTTATCTTCAGCTCGAGCCAGCTGGTGGGAATGCTGGCGCGTTCGCGGATCGGCGGGTTTCGCGGCCAGATCTCCGGTGCCTCGATCCGGCGTGCCCTGGCCGGACGGGTACGGCCATCCTTGAGCTCGACGCCGCTGCGCAGTCGCGCCAGCGCCTCCTCGCCGATGTCCCCTTCGACCTGTGCCAGGTAGGTCTTTTCCATCTTGAACTTCGGATGGCTGAGCTGGTGCTGCAGCGCACCGTCGTCCGTCAGGATCAGCAGCCCTTCGGAATCGTAGTCCAGCCGGCCGGCGGCATAGAATCCCTTTTGATCGATGAAGTCGGCCAGCGTAGCGCGGTTATCCGCGTCGGTGAACTGTGTAAGTACTTGAAAGGGCTTGTTGAACAGGATGAGTTTCGACATGGGTCCATTTCGGTGCAGGTGCCGGTTCTACTTCGGAGGCATGGTATATACTGACTGGCGCATGTGCCATACCGAGTGCCTGCCCCGGGAAGCCTGGTGGCGCGGTCAAGGCACAATTCTACGAACGCATCGAGTGGAGTTAAAGCATGGGATACCAGAAGATCCAGGTACCGGCACAAGGCCAGAAGATCCAGGTAAACGCCGATTTCTCCCTGAATGTCCCCGACAACCCCATCATCCCGTACATCGAAGGTGACGGTATCGGCGTTGATGTCACGCCGCCGATGCTCAAGGTGGTGGACGCCGCCGTCGACAAGGCCTACGGCGGCCAGCGCAAGATTTCCTGGATGGAGGTCTACGCTGGTGAGAAGGCAACGACGATTTACGACCAGGACACCTGGCTGCCGGAGGAGACGCTGGAGGCCTTCAAGGAGTTTGTGGTGGGTATCAAGGGGCCTCTGACGACGCCGGTGGGCGGCGGCATTCGCTCGCTCAACGTGGCCTTGCGCCAGGAACTCGACCTCTATGTCTGCCAGCGACCGGTGCGCTGGTTCAAGGGCGTGCCCAGCCCGCTGGTCAATCCGGGCGACGTCGATATGGTGATTTATCGCGAAAACTCCGAGGATATCTATGCCGGGGTCGAGTGGAAGGCCGGAACGCCCGAAGCCGACAAGGTGATCAAATTCCTCAAGGAGGAGATGGGTGTCACCAAGATCCGCTTCGATACCATGTGCGGTATCGGTATCAAGCCGGTGTCGGAGCAGGGCACCAAGCGCCTGGTGCGCCAGGCGTTTCAGTATGCCATCGACAATGACCGTCCGTCGGTGACCCTGGTGCACAAGGGTAACATCATGAAATTCACCGAGGGCGCCTTCAAGGACTGGGGGTATGAGCTGGCGAAGGAGGAGTTCGGCGCCGAGCTGCTGGATGGTGGGCCCTGGATGCAGTTCACGAATCCGAAAACCGGCAACCGCATCGTGGTCAAGGACGTCATTGCCGATGCAATGTTGCAGCAGATTCTGCTGCGTCCGGCCGAGTATGACGTGGTCGCGACGCTAAACCTCAACGGCGACTACCTGTCCGACGCCCTGGCAGCGGAAGTCGGCGGTATCGGTATCGCGCCGGGGGCCAATCTTTCGGACAGCGTAGCGATCTTCGAAGCCACCCATGGTACCGCGCCCAAATATGCGGGGCAGGACAAGGTCAATCCCGGGTCGGTAATCCTGTCGGCGGAGATGATGTTGCGTCACATGGGCTGGACCGAAGCGGCTGATCTGGTCATCAAGGGCATGGACGGCGCGATCGCCGCGAAGACGGTGACCTACGACTTCGAACGCCTGATGGAGGGCGCCACGCTGCTGAAAAGCTCCGAGTTCGGCGACGCCATTATCAGCCATATGTAGACGAGACAGCCCGTTAATAACCGACAAAAAGCCCCCGGTTGCTGCGCACCGGGGGCTTTTTGTTTACCGAAAATGGCGAGTGGCGCGTGGTGAGCAGTAGGCGGTGTACTGCTCCCTGGCGTTCCCGGTTTAGCTGGACTCGATGGGCTTGATGTTGACGGCGTGAATGCCTTTGGGGC
The DNA here is from genome assembly GCA_013373085.1 of Oceanospirillaceae bacterium. GTDB lineage: Bacteria > Pseudomonadota > Gammaproteobacteria > Pseudomonadales > Balneatricaceae > Marinobacterium_A. The sequence continues at coordinate 23,326 of JABXIM010000045.1, forward strand.
CTTCCTTGGTCTCAAATTCGACCAGCTGTCCTGCCTTGAGACTGCGGTATCCTTCGGACTGAATTGCGGAGTAGTGGGCGAACAAATCCTCGTTGTGGTCATCGGAAAGGATGAATCCGTATCCTTTCGCGTTATTGAACCACTTCACTTTCCCTGTCTGCATACAGTAACTCCCGTCGTTTTCTCCTGTGAGCGCTCGTCTGCAGGAAACAAGGCTCAACTACCCTCAACTTCCAAGTCTGAGGGCCTGCAAGAAAAGTCCCAACTGTCTTCTGCGGCCTATTAAGCGTACAGTTTCTTTAGTGACCCTGGCGGAACGTCGAATGTTCGCACTGTGCGATCCGTGCTATGCGCCACAGGTCTGTTGGGCTTGTTCGCAGGCTCCCTTGGTCTTGCTACAATGTCGAAGTGACCTTCGGGCGACTTCTTTACATCGGGGCAGGTACTGCTGATACTGGATCCCTCCTGCTCCACGGCAGTATAGCACCGGCTGTTCGGTGCGCTACTTACCCCTCTCTTTTTCATCTTCCGGGCAGAACAAGGCTAGAATTCAGGCATGAGCAGTACCCTACCAGTCAGGACGTCATCGGACGATGGCAACGATCAGGAGATTCACCGGGACCACGGAGGCGGCCTGGCGACCGAGGAGACGAAGCCGCAACTCAAGCGTCCTCCCATGTACCGTGTGGTGCTGATGAACGACGATTACACGCCGATGGACTTCGTCGTCGAAGTCCTAATGATTTTTTTCTCGATGGACCAGGAAAAGGCCACGCAGATCATGTTGGCAGTCCATACTCAGGGAAAGGGCGTCTGCGGAATCTACACGCGCGACGTGGCGGAAACTAAAGCAGCCCAAGTGAATCAATACTCAAGGGACAATAAGCACCCCTTGCTGTGTGAAGTAGAAAGTGTCTGATACAGGAGGCCGCCATGCTTAATCGAGAGTTGGAAGAGACCCTCAGCGCAGCCTTCCGGGCCGCCAGGGACAAGCGGCACGAGTTCATGACGGTCGAGCACCTGCTGCTTGCCCTGTTGGACAACCGCGAAGCTCAGGGCGTACTGAAGGCCTGCGGTGCGGATATCGACAAACTGCGTCAGGCGCTGACCGCGTTTATCGATGAAACCACGCCGTTGCTGCCGGACAACATACCCAATATGGAGACCCAGCCCACGCTCGGATTTCAGCGTGTGTTGCAGCGTGCGGTGTTCCACGTGCAGTCCTCGGGGCGGCACGAGGTAACCGGCGCCAATGTGCTGGTGGCGATTTTCAGCGAGCAGGAGAGTCAGGCAGTCTACGTGCTGCAGCAGCAGGGCATTGAGCGCATCGACGCGGTGAACTTCATATCCCACGGCATTTCGCGGGTCTCCGATCACGAAGCGCCGGAAAACGAGTCACCGGTCGACGGCGAATCCGGCGACGAAAAGGAAAAGAGTGCGCTGGCCAAGTACGCGGTCAACCTCAATACACTGGCCCAGCAGGGGCGTATTGATCCGCTGGTCGGGCGTGATGCCGAGGTCGAGCGGGTGGTCCAGATCCTGTCCCGCCGGCGCAAGAACAATCCGCTGCTGGTGGGCGAGGCCGGTGTCGGCAAAACCGCGATCGCCGAGGGGCTTGCGAAACTGATCGTCGAGGGCCGGGTGCCCGACGTGATCGCCCAAAGCGTGGTGTATTCACTGGATCTCGGGGCGCTGCTCGCCGGCACCAAGTACCGTGGCGATTTCGAGAAGCGTCTCAAGGGGCTGCTGAGCGAAATCCGCGGTCAGGATCACGCCATACTGTTCATCGACGAGATTCATACCATTATTGGTGCTGGCGCTGCCTCGGGCGGATCGATGGATGCTTCCAATCTGCTCAAGCCGCTGCTCAGCTCTGGCGAAATTCGCTGCATCGGTTCGACCACCTTCCAGGAATTCCGCGGTATCTTCGAAAAAGATCGCGCGCTGGCGCGTCGCTTCCAGAAGATCGACGTGCTCGAGCCGAGCGTTCAGGATACCTATCAGATCCTGGTGGGCCTGAAGAACCGTTTCGAGCAGCACCATCAGCTCAAGTACACCGACGGCGCGCTGCGGGCCGCTGCTGAGCTGGCGGACCGCTACATCAACGACAAGCATATGCCGGACAAGGCAATCGACGTGATCGACGAGGCCGGTGCCTACCAGCGCCTGCTGCCTGAAGAGCGCCGCAAGAATTTGGTCGATGTGCCGGAGGTCGAGGTGGTCGTGGCCAAGATCGCTCGCATTCCGCCTAAGAGCGTTTCGGCGTCCGACAAGGACCTGCTGAAGAAACTCGATACCAACCTCAAGATGGTGGTGTTGGGGCAGGATGAAGCCATCGATACGCTATCGGCGGCGATCAAGCTGTCCCGCGCCGGACTCAAGGAGCCGAACAAGCCGGTCGGTTGCTTCCTTTTCGCCGGACCCACCGGGGTCGGCAAGACCGAGGTCACGACTCAGCTGGCGCGCATTCTCGGTATCGAGTTGGTGCGTTTCGACATGTCCGAGTACATGGAGCGACACACGGTATCGCGTCTGATCGGTGCGCCGCCGGGATACGTCGGCTATGACCAGGGTGGCCTGCTGACCGAGGCGATCACCAAGTCACCGCACTGCGTCCTGCTGCTAGACGAAATCGAGAAAGCGCACCCGGAGGTCTTCAACCTGCTGCTGCAGGTGATGGACAACGGCACGCTGACGGACAACAACGGGCGCAAGGCCGACTTCCGTAACGTCATTATGGTGATGACCACTAACGCCGGCGCCGAAGCGATGAGTCGGCCGTCCATCGGTTTCACTCACCAGGACCATGCAACCGATGGCATGGCGGCGATCCGCAAGATGTTCACGCCGGAATTCCGTAACCGTCTTGATGGCATCATCCAGTTCAAGTCGCTGACGCCGAAGATCATTCGCGGTGTTGTCGATAAATTCCTTACTGAACTGCAGGCGCAGCTGGATGAGAAAAAGGTCGTGCTGCACGTCGACGATGCCGCCTGTGCCTGGTTGGCGGAGAAAGGCTACGACGACACCATGGGCGCGCGTCCGATGAAGCGGCTGATACAGGAACAGTTGAAGAAGCCGTTGGCCGAAATGATCCTGTTCGGGGCGCTGGCCGAAGAGGGCGGCACCGTCGAAATCGGCTTGGGCGACAACGGCGAGCTTTCGCTGGAGGTCGTATCCGAGCAGCCGGAAGGGTGTCACTGATACTACTGCCGTGGCGGCGGCCGGGGCTCCGGCTGCCGCGACATACATCGGTACAGGCCTTTAATTGCTGACTGACGGATGGAGTCTGGCGTTCGCCGGGCTTACGGGGGCGTAGACTGCGGCTGCAACGATGCAGCGGCGCACAGCCACTGCACCAAGGGCGGCGGAAGAGAGCGGGTGCGTGTATCAGCGGGCGCGGTAGACGATGCGGCCCTTGCTCAGGTCGTAAGGGGTCAGCTCGACCTTGACCTTGTCGCCGGTGAGGATGCGGATGTAGTTTTTGCGCATCTTTCCGGAAATATGAGCGGTGACGACGTGTCCGTTTTCCAGTTCCACCCGGAACATGGTGTTCGGCAGCGTGTCGATCACGGTGCCTTCCATTTCAAAGCTGTCTTCTTTAGCCATTCAATACTTACCTTGTTGATTACCGGTAATCGGGCGTCGCGCACACCTTTTACAGGGTCGGTGATAAGGCACTTTCCCGAAGAAGCGCAGTATTTTGCCTTAAAACCGGTGTTATATCAAAGAGATTCGAGCGGCTAGGGCGTATCTTGCCGGTGCTGCGGCGGCTGTCAGGCCGGCGCGCAAGGCTAGCGCAGGGTTACCCAGTGGCCGTCGAGAAGCAGCTGCAGCGGGCGGTAGGCGATCTTGTAGTTCATTTTCTGGCATTGCTTGACCCAGTAACCGAGGTACAGATACGGCAGGCCCAGCAGCCGGGTCTGTTCGATCTGGGTGAGAATACTGAAGGTGCCGAGGCTGCGTCGGGGTTCATCCGGGTCGAAGAAGGTGTAAATCGCGGACAGGCCCCGTCGCAACTCGTCTGTGACGGCGACCGATAGCAGGCGTTCGCCGTCGCGGATTTCATAGAAAAAGCTGCAGTCGTGTCCTTCCACCAAAAACGCCTTGAACTGCTCGACGGTCGGCGGAAACATATCGCCGTCCGAATGGCGTTGGTGGATATAGCGTGAATAGAGTCTGTAGTGTTCGTCGGTCAGTACCGGCGTCACGCGCTCGATCCTCAGGTCCCGGTTGCGGTTCAGAAGCCGGCGCTGGCTCTTGCTCGGCTTGAAATTGTCCACTGGGATGCGAACTGACACGCAGGCTTGGCAGTTCTCGCAGTGAGGGCGGTAAATATGCTTGCCGCTGCGGCGAAAACCCAGGTCGGAGAGCTGGCTGTAAGCATCGGTGGTGATGATCGCCTGCGGGTCGACGAACAGGGTCCGCGCCATGAGTCCGTCTATATAGCTGCACTCATGCTCCGGCGTTGAATAAAAATGCAACTGTCGAAGAGTGGTCACGGCGCTTTACCTCCAAACACACCGGCGTCGATTTCGAATTTCCAGCTCGGACTGCAGGCTACGTCGACAAGTCTATCCAGTTCGCACATGAATACCCCGCGCGGAATTTCCTCAGCGCCAAGGGTAACAAGGTGCGGGTTGTGGACCTGGCAATCCACTAAAGGATAGCCCCAGTTTTTCAGTTGTTCGACCAGCCAGGCGAAGGCGATTTTAGAGCCGTTGGGTTCGCGGCTGAACATCGATTCGCCATAGAACATCTGACCGATGGCGACGCCATAAAGTCCCCCGATCAGTTGATTCTCCCGCCATACCTCGACCGAATGGGCGTAACCGAGGCGGTACAGCTGTGCATAAGCGACCTGCATGTCGTGACTGATCCAGGTGCCGCTGCTGCTGTCGCGCGGGGCGGCGCAGGCATCCATGACCGAATTGAAACACTGATCGAAGGTGACGTGGTAGTCATCGCGACGGAGCTGCTTGCGCAGGCTGCGGGAAATGTGGAGGCGGTCGGTGTAGAGCACGCAGCGGGGGTCGGGGCTCCACCAGAGAATCGGTTCGCCGGGATTGAACCACGGGAAAATACCCTGGCGATAGGCCTGCAGCAGGCGCTGCGGGCTCAGGTCGCCGCCGGCTGCCAGCAATCCGTTGGGGTCCTGCAGTGCGGCTTCCGGCGGCGGAAAACGCATCGAGTCCCGTGACAGCCACGAAATCATCAAAAGACCTCTGGTGACGAAAGGGGGCGGCGAAGCCGCCCCCTGGATGTTACTTCTCCAGGTCGTCGAGGTAGCGCTCGGCGTCCAGTGCGGCCATGCAGCCGACGCCGGCCGAAGTGACGGCCTGGCGATAAACGTGATCGCAGACGTCGCCGGCGGCAAAAACGCCCGGTACCGAAGTGGCGGTGGCGTTCCCCTCGAGGCCGGAGCGGATGCGAATGTAGCCATCCTTCATATCCAGCTGGCCTTCGAAGATGTCGGTGTTGGGCTTGTGGCCGATGGCGATGAAAACGCCCGCCAGGTCGATATCCTGGGTGCTGTCGTCCAGGGTGCTCTTGACGCGCATGCCGGTGACGCCGCTGTCGTCGCCCAGGACTTCGTCCAGAGTGTTGTTCCAGAGAATGCGGATATTGCCGTTTTCGGCGCGTTCGAACAGCTTGTCCTGCAGGATCTTCTCGGCACGCAGGGCATCGCGGCGGTGCACCAGGGTCACTTCGGAGGCGATGTTCGACAGGTACAGCGCTTCTTCGACTGCGGTGTTGCCGCCGCCAACGACCGCAACTTTCTGGCCGCGGTAGAAGAATCCGTCACAGGTTGCGCAGGCGGAGACGCCCTTGCCTGCGAAAGCCTCTTCCGACGGCAGGCCAAGGTACTGGGCCGAGGCCCCGGTGGCGATGATCAGGGCATCACAGCTGTATTCGGCCATGTCGCCCTTGAGTCGGAACGGACGGCTGCGCAGGTCGGTTTCATTGATGTGATCGAAAATGATCTCGGTATTGAAGCGCTCGGCGTGTGCCTGCATGCGCTGCATGAGCTCAGGTCCCTGTACGCCTTCGGCATCCCCCGGCCAGTTGTCGACGTCGGTGGTGGTGGTGAGCTGTCCGCCCGCCTGCATACCGGTAATCATGACCGGGTTCAGGTTGGCGCGTGCAGCGTAGACGGCGGCAGTGTAGCCGGCGGGGCCGGAACCGAGAATGATAAGACGGTGGTGTTTGACTTCGCTCATGATGAATCCGTGTCGATGTTTCAAAAAGTGTCGCCAGGGGCGTACCGGCGGAAGCGTTAGCGCTCGGGAGACAGTGTGTGCCGCCAATAGTTTAGTTGGCGCGTTCGGGTCCCTGCTAGCGCATCTTGTCAAGATGGGGGCGGCGTCTGGCAATTGCAATCCGGGCCGCGGAGTCCGGTATTCAGTCACCCGTCATCCTGTGCCGGTAACCTGAAGCAGGATGCCGGGTCGCAAGCGATGCGGCGCCTGGCACGCCTCGCTCGCTTTTGAGCGGCTAACTATCGCCGATTCGTTAGCCTGCATCAATAGCCGCGGGCAGGTGAATTGTCCCCGGGTAGGTGAAAGAGGCTCGGTGCAACCGCACAAATATGGTATGTTATCCGGCGCTGACGCTGCTGTTTCAAAGCAGGAATTTTCTCTCGGTCGGGGCCTAAGGAAGGGATTTAGCCTTTTGTTTTCAATTGATTAGCAGGGACATATAATTCAAGTCTTGAATTGTAGTTTCGAGTCCTGCCGGTAGCAGGCTCCCGTCCGGTGCCGCGTCACTCGCGAGCGCAGTTCCACCATGTGCAAAACGTGGTTGCGCTCAGGGTCTGCACGCGGACTTTCCGGCTCGGTCTCGGTCCCCCAAATTATCATGCGTTTTTCCGGGCTAGGGGTTTGTTGTTTGAGTGATCAGAAGTTGAAAGCGCCGCCGTCGTTTGCCGGTTTGATGGCGCAAATAGCCAAGGAGTCGGCCCTGGTCCTGGTGCTGGGCGGCTGTTTTTATCTGATGCTGGCGATTGCCGGTTACGACAGCCGCGATCCGGGCTGGTCCCACCTGGGTTACCAGCCGGAGGTCGACAACCTGGCGGGCGCCGCGGGTGCCTGGGTGGCCGACCTGCTGTATTCGGTTTGCGGTATCGCCGCCTGGCTGGTGCCGCCGCTGCTGGCCTGGCCCAGCCTGCGCTTTCTCATGCGGCGCGGCCTGTCATTGCTGGATGGCATTCCGTACCTGATTCTGCGCGCCACCGGCGCGCTGATGTTCCTCGCCGGTTTTTGCGCGCTCGCGTCGCTGCATTTTTCCAACCGGGACCTTGAATACCCCTTCACGGCCGGCGGCCTCGTTGGCCAGGCGCTGTCGGACTGGAGCGTGTCGCTGTTCAGTGTCGCCGGCAGTTCCGTGGTGCTCTGGACTTTGATGCTGCTGGGGCTGACCTGGTATCTGGAGGTGTCGTGGCGTCAGGGGCTGGAGCGGCTGGGTGGCGCCATGGTCGGAGGCTGGGAAAAACTGCTGGCTCTGTTCAGCGGCGCCGGCGTATCGCTCCGCCAGCGCCGTACCCGCCGCGCCGAGCTCAGCGCAGAAAAGCCGCAGCCGAAATCCGAACCGCAGCATACCAGCCTGTCCAGCGTGAGGGTCCGTAAACAGCCGCCGCCCGAACAGCAGGAGCCGCTGTTCCTGACGGATGCGCCGCCGATGCCCGAGGCGCGGATCGAGCCCCGGTTCGCGTTCGAACGGGAAGCCGAAGCTGCTCCAGCTCCCGCTCCCGCTCCGTTCGACGACGCGCCGCCCTGGGCCGCTGATCGCATGGCTGAATCCTCTGCCCAGGTCTCGACCGAGCCCCGGACGGAGTCCCGGCCGCGTTACGAAGAAGCTCCGCGTACGGTAATGGCAGTCGTCGATGAAATGGCTGAACGAATCGCCGATACCGATACCGGCTCTGTTGTCGATAACGATGCCGGCGTCGAGCAGGCCGAGGCGCACCCGGCCCCGGCTGCTGCGGCGGAGGCCGCACGCAAGGGGGTCCGTATTGTGCCCCTGGCCGAGGCGCACCGGCCAATGCAGGACAGCGATCTGGGGCTCGATCACGATTCGGCGAAGGGGCAAAGCCGCCCGACCCGGGTGCCGGTACCGTCGCTGGACCTGCTGGATCCGCCGGAGTTGCACCAGGATGCCGGGTACTCCGACGAGCAGCTGGAGCAGATGTCCCGTCTGCTCGAAAGCAAGCTGAAGGACTTCGGTGTCGTCGCCGAAGTGGTGGAGGTGAATCCCGGACCGGTGATTACCCGTTTCGAGCTGCAGCCGGCGCCCGGCGTCAAGGCCAGCAAGATCACCAACCTGTCTCGAGACCTGGCGCGCTCGATGGCGGTGTTCAGCGTTCGTGTCGTCGAGGTCATACCGGGCAAGTCGGTTATCGGAATCGAGATTCCCAACGAATCGCGGCAGATGGTTCGCCTCAGCGAAGTGCTCAATTCCAAACCCTACAAGGAAGCATCGTCGAAGCTGACGCTGGGGCTGGGCAACGATATCGCCGGTAACCCGGTGGTGGCGAACCTGGCCAAGATGCCCCACCTGCTGGTGGCGGGTACCACCGGTTCCGGTAAGTCGGTCGGGGTCAACGCCATGCTGCTGAGCCTGCTGTTCAAGGCGACGCCCGACGAGGTGCGACTGATGATGGTCGACCCGAAAATGCTCGAACTGTCGATCTACGAAGGCATTCCGCACCTGCTCACGCCGGTCATCACCGACATGAAGGAAGCGGCCGGCGGGCTGCGCTGGTGCGTCGCGGAGATGGAGCGGCGCTACAAGCTGATGGCGAAGATGGGGGTGCGCAACATCTCCGGCTTCAACGACAAGCTGATCCATGCCCGCGACCAGGGCCAGCCGCTGCGTGACCCGCTGTGGAACCCGGAGAACGAGGGGCTGCCGGCGGATACGCCAGCGCCGGAACTCGATACCCTGCCGTACATCGTGGTCGTGATCGACGAATTCGCCGACATGATGATGATCGTCGGCAAGAAGGTCGAGGAACTGATCGCCCGTATCGCGCAGAAGGCGAGGGCGGCCGGTATCCATCTGATCCTGGCCACGCAGCGGCCGTCGGTGGATGTGATCACCGGCCTGATCAAGGCTAACGTGCCAACCCGAATCGCGTTCCAGGTGTCGTCCAAGATCGACTCCCGCACCATTCTCGACCAGTCCGGTGCCGAGAACCTGTTGGGCAATGGCGACATGCTCTACCTTCCGGCCGGTGTCAGCGTGCCGAACCGGGTCCATGGCGCCTTCGTCAGTGACGACGAGGTGCACCGAATCGTCGAGGCCTGGAAGCAGTACGGCGCGCCCGAGTATATCGACGATATCCTGGCAGAGCCCGGCGCCGAAGCGGGCGCGGGCGGCGGTGGTGGCGGACTGTTCGACGAGGAGCAGGATCCGCTTTACGACGAGGCCGTCGCCTTCGTCACCGAGAGCCGCAAGGCCTCGATCTCCAGCGTGCAGCGCAAGCTCAAGATCGGCTATAACCGCGCCGCGCGGATGATCGAAACCATGGAAGAGGCTGGCGTGGTGACGCCGGCCGGCAGTAATGGACAGCGTGAAGTGATCGCGCCGCCCCCACCCAGAGACTGATTATGAAACAGCTAGTTAGAGCCGTTACCTTAAGTTGTGCCTGCTTGCTTTCAACGCTTTCACAGGCTGCGGATGCGGCCGACAGTCTGCAGCAGCTGCTGCAGGGCTACCGGACATTCAGCGCCGATTTCGAGCAGTATTCGGTCACGGACGGTCAGCGTACCGAGGCCTCCCGGGGCAGCCTCGAACTGCGCAAGCCGAACCTGTTTCGCTGGACCAGCGAAGAGCCGTTTCCGCAGGTGATCGTCAATGACGGCACCTACCTCTGGATCTACGATCCGGACCTGCTGCAGGTCACGCGCAAGCCGTTCGACCGCAACAACAACAGCGCACCGGCGCTGATACTGAATGGCCAGATCGACCGCCTGGACGATGACTTCAGCATCAGCCTGGTGCGCGAAACCGATTCCGAGGCGCTGTACGAACTGCTGCCGAAGGACGAGCAAAGCACCTTTACCCGCATCCGGCTGTTTTTCCAGCAGCAGCAGGTGTCCGAACTGATGCTGCAGGATTCCCTCGGCCAGCGCACCACCATTCGCTTCTTCAATCAGCAGCAGAATCCCGAGCTGCCGGCCGAGCGTTTCAGTTTCGAAGTGCCGAAGGACGCCGATCTGATTATCGATCCGGGGGTCTGATGCAGGATCTGTTTGCCGACAGTCAGCCCGGCTACGAGCCGCTTGCGGCCCGCATGCGGCCACAGAGCCTGGACGAATATTCGGGTCAGCAGCATCTGCTCGGTACCGGAAAGCCCCTGCGGCTGGCGCTGGAGCAGGGGCTGGTCCATTCGATGATCTTCTGGGGGCCGCCCGGTGTCGGCAAGACCACGCTGGCGAAGCTTCTGGCACGTCAGGTCGACGCCCATTTCCTTACCATTTCGGCGGTGCTGTCCGGCGTCAAGGAGATCCGCGCTGCGGTCGACGAGGCGCGTGTGATCAAGGCGCAGTCCGGGCGCAAGAGCATTCTGTTCGTCGATGAGGTGCACCGTTTCAACAAGTCGCAGCAGGATGCCTTTCTGCCCTATATCGAGGACGGCACCGTCATCTTCGTCGGCGCGACGACCGAGAACCCGTCGTTCGAGCTCAATAACGCACTGCTGTCCCGCGCCCGCGTCTATCTGCTGCGCGGGCTCGAGCAGAGCGATCTGCTCGGGGTACTCAACCGGGCGCTCGGCGACAGCTCGCGCGGGTTGGGGCAGCGTCGCCTGCGCTTCGGCGAAGGTGTACTGGAGCAGCTGGCCGCCGCGGCCGACGGCGACGCCCGCCGGGCGCTGAACCTCCTCGAGATCGCGTCGGACCTGGCGCAGCCGGACGGCGATGTCGAGGTTGTCGACAATGATGTGATGACGGAAGTGCTGGGCGCCGGTGGCCGTCGTTTCGATAAGCAGGGCGACCTCTTCTACGACATGATATCGGCGTTCCACAAATCGGTGCGCGGCTCTTCGCCGGACGGCGCCCTGTACTGGTACTGTCGCATGCTCGACGGCGGTTGTGATCCGCTCTACGTCGCGCGGCGACTGGTGGCCATCGCGTCCGAGGATATCGGCAACGCCGATCCGCGGGCGATGCAGGTGGCGATCTCGGCCTGGGATGCATTCGAACGCGTCGGACCGGCCGAAGGCGAGCGCGCCATCGCCCAGGCCGCCATCTATTGTGCCTGTGCGCCGAAGAGCAATGCCGTCTACAAGGCTTTCAATCAGTGCCGCGCCGATGTCGCCAGGGAGGCCAGCTACGAGGTCCCGGTGCACCTGCGCAATGCCCCGACCAGCCTGATGAAGGATCTGGGTTACGGCGACGAGTACCGCTATGCCCACGACGAGGAAGGCGCTTATGCCGCTGGCGAGAAGTACTTGCCGCAGGAGATCGCCGATCGTCGCTACTATGCGCCTAGCCGGCGTGGGCTTGAGCAGAAAATAGCCGACAAGCTGGATTATCTCGCGAGTCTCGATGCGAACAGCAGCCGGCGCCGCTACGACAGGGACGATCGGTAATGACAGGTGCTGGCGATACAGGGACCCGATACCGCGGTCGGCTGCAGACAATCGCCGGCGAAACACTTCCGGATTATTTGGCAACGCCCGGAGCGCTCGGCTCGCGGCGGCGCCATGGAGGCAAAGGATCCCGATGCTGCATCTGATTGCCATCGCCTGTGGCGGAGCCCTGGGGGCCCTGGGACGCTACTGGGTAAGCGGCGTTCTCAACAACGCCGAGCACCGGCTGCCGTTCGGAACCCTGGCGTGCAATGTCGGTGGCTCGCTGATGATGGGGGTGCTGTTCGTGCTGGTGCTGGAAAAAGCGCGGCTGAGTCCGGAGCTTCGACCGCTGCTGATGGTGGGCTTCATGGGCGCCTTCACCACCTTCTCGACGTTCTCACTGGAGACGGTGGCGATGTTGCAGGAGGGGCATGTCATGTCCGCCCTAATCTATGTATTATTGAGCGTTATTCTGTGTATTGCCGCCCTTTACGCCGGCATCTCGATAACCCGGCTGTTCTGATATTCAAGGTGATTTGAGAACCCATGCTAGACCCCAAATACGTCCGCTCGAACCCAGAAGAAGTTGCCCTGCTGTTGAAGAAGAAAGGCTTTGACTTCCCGGTCGAACGTTTCAGCGAACTGGAAAACGAGCGCAAGGAAGTGCAGGTCCTCACCGAAAGCCTGCAGAACGAACGCAACAGCCGTTCCAAGCAGATCGGCAAGGCCATCGGCGCGGGTGAGGATCCGGAACCGCTGAAGGCGCAGGTGAAGCAGCTTGGCGAGGAACTCGATGCGGCCAAGCAGCGCCTTGCCGATGTACAGGCGGCACTGGATGATCTGCTGCTGGGCGTCCCCAATCTGCCGCACGAAAGCGTGCCGGAAGGCGCCGACGAGGACGACAACGTCGAGGTGCGCCGCTGGGGGCAGCCGCGCGAATTCGATTTCGAGCCCAAGGATCATGTCGAACTCGGAGAGCGTAACGGCGAGCTGGATTTCGAGACGGCGGCCAAGCTCACCGGCTCCCGCTTTGCGGTGATGAAGGGCAAGATCGCGCGCCTGCACCGTGCGCTGATTCAGCTGATGCTGAATACCCACACCGGCGAACACGGTTATTCCGAGATATACGTCCCGTACATGGTCAACGCCGACTCGCTCTTCGGCACCGGCCAGTTGCCCAAGTTCGAGGCGGACCTGTTCAAGGTGCCGTTCGGCGACCGCGATTACTACCTGATCCCGACCTCCGAAGTACCGGTTACCAATATCGTCCGTGACGAAATCGTTCCGGCTGAACAGATGCCGCTGCGCTTTACCTGTCATTCGCCGTGTTTCCGTTCCGAGGCAGGCGCCTCCGGCAAGGACACCCGCGGCATGATCCGCCAGCACCAGTTCGAGAAGGTCGAACTGCTGCAGCTGGTCGAGCCGCACAAGTCCTGGGATGCACTGGAGGAACTGACCGGCCATGCCGAGAAGATCCTGCAGATCCTGAACCTGCCGTACCGTGTGGTGACCCTGTGCGGCGGCGATCTCGGCTTTGGCGCCGCCAAGACCTACGATATCGAGGTCTGGCTGCCGGGCCAGGACAAGTATCGCGAAATCTCCTCCTGCTCCAACATGCTCGATTTCCAGGCGCGCCGCATGAAGGCACGCTGGCGCAACCCGGAAACCGGCAAGCCGGAACTGCTGCACACCCTCAACGGGTCCGGCCTCGCGGTGGGGCGTACCTTGCTGGCGGTGCTGGAAAACTACCAGCGTGCCGACGGCAGCGTAGAAGTACCGGAAGCGCTGCTGCCGTACATGGGCGGCGTGACCGAAATCTGATCCGTTGGTCTGCGCAGCCCGGAGTCCCGGGCTGCGCTCTCCGGGGCTGGGATGCCTTGTCGATTGCTGGGATAACGGGCGCGTTATGAAATCTCGATACGATGTTGTGATCGTTGGCGGCGGCATGGTCGGCGCCTCCCTGGCCTGTGCGCTGGGCGACAGCGGTCTGTCGGTGGCCGTGTTGGAACGGGATTTCCCGCAGCCCTTCGATGCGGGGCAACCGTATGACCTGCGGGTCTCGGCGCTGAGCGCGGCATCGCGCAATATCCTCGAAGCGCTGGGCGTCTGGGGCGGTATCAGCAGTCGCAGACTCTGCCCCTACCGGCGCATGAAGGTCTGGGAAGCGGACGATCATCGTGCCGCGACCGAGTTTCGCGCCGAGGAGATCGGCTGCGAAGCGCTCGGGCATATCGTCGAGAACCGCATTATCCAGCTGGCGCTGATCCAGCGCCTGAAGGCGTTCGGCAATATCGACCTGATCTGTCCGGCCCGCACAGAACTGATCGAGTACGCACCGGGCAGCAGCCTGGTGCGGTTGCACGACGGGCGCGAGATTGTCGCGCGTCTGCTGGTTGCGGCGGATGGGGGCCAGTCACGGGTACGTGCGGCAGCCGGTATCGGCGTACACCAGTGGGACTACGACCAGCATGCCCTGGTGGCATCGGTCGACACCGCCTACGAACAGCAGGACATCACCTGGCAGCAGTTCACGCCGACCGGCCCGCTGGCGTTCCTGCCGCTGGGCGGCCCGCATGCCTCGCTGGTCTGGTACGAGCGCCCTGATGCGGTCAAGCGCCTGATGGGTCTGTCCGATGATGCTTTCCTTGCCGAGCTGCACGCGACCTTCCCGGAATGTCTGGGCCGTATCGAGCGGGTTGTCGAACGCGGTTATTTCCCGCTGCGGCGCCAGCACGCGTTGAAATACGTGGGCGAGGGAGTCGCGCTGGTGGGCGATGCCGCCCACATGATTCACCCGCTGGCCGGTCAGGGTGTCAATATAGGCCTGCTCGACGCCGCGGCGCTGGCGGAAACGCTGCTCGATGCGCGTGCGGCCGGCGAGCGTATCGACGACCTGGCTGTGCTGCAGCGCTACGAGGACGCCCGGCGCAACCACAATCTGCTGATGATGCAGGTAATGGACAGCTTCTACCGCGTGTTCACCAACGACAGCCTGCCGTTGCGCGTGCTGCGCAACGTCGGCCTCGGTATCGCCGAACACGCGGGACCGGCCAAGCGCAAGGTGATCCGGCTGGCCATGGGCCTCGACGGCAAGCTGCCCAGGCTGGCTCAGCGGTAGGGCATATTGCCGTGTAGGAAGTAAGGCGTAAGTCTTGGGTTCCCGCAACCCTTGCGCCTTACCCTTTACGCCTCACGATGGGCTCTTCTCCCTCCGTCACGACCCGTTCAATGAAGTTTTACCCCGCGACAGTTCGCCGCTAGTCTGGTTAGACAGTTGCGATCGTTGAAATGGAGTGCATGCTTCCGACGACGCAATAGCCAAGCATGGCGTCACCGTTTCACATCGCCGTACGGGCAGGCCGCAGCGAGCCTGGTCGCCGTCGCGATTATTGCAGGCCCCCGGGCCCCGACCAGTCCGACTGAGGGTCTGGGTCGAGTACCGATAGTAATCGATCACCCGTCGACTGTAGCGGTGAAGCCGCATGTAAGCCGCGACGGACCAGAGAAAGGTGGGGGATATGAGGCTGAAGGCTTCATTAATAGAAGGTTTATCTGAGGAGTAAGCCAACGTGAAGTACTTTAAGAATCTCGATCAGATAGTTGAATCGCTCGAAGCGGATGAATCGACAAAAAACGATCCAATTAAAAGAGCTTTCGTTTTCGACGGGAGACATTTAACTGCAAATGTCGGAATAGTTCGTGATAGTGGAAATGCGCTTCATACTCAGAAGAGCCATGACGAGATACTCGTAATTATTGAGGGCAACGTCGACTTTAAAGTGGGTGTCGAAGTGATGAAAGTGAGTAAAGGGGATCTGGTCTTCATCCCGCAAAACACACTCCACGGACCGATACTGGAGGAAGGGCAACGTTTTGCAGCGCTTTCTGTGTTCGCGCCTTATTTTGACAGGTCCAAGAACAATATAGAGTGGGACAGAGATTAGCTTATTTAAGCAGGTGCCTGACTATGCGTGTTCCCGCTTTCTAATGGTCTGCTCAAGCCGAAGGGGGCTGCTGGGCTCTAAGTAGGCGAAGCCCAACGGCTTCGCCTGTCTTGGCCAGAAAGCTTAGGCGAAGACGAAGTACTTGCGTACGGTCTCAACGACTTCCCAGGTGCCCTTCATGCCGGGTTCGATGACGAACACGTCGCCGGCCTTCAGGTGCTTCGGCTCTTCGCCTTCCGGCGTGATGATGCAATAGCCGTCGAGGAAGTGGCAGAATTCCCACTTGTCGTAATTAACCTCGAACTTGCCCGGAGTGCAGATCCAGGTGCCCATGATCTTGCTACCGTCGTTGGAGACGTAGGCGTTGAGGTTCACGGTGTGCGGGTCGCCGCCGATGCGCGTCCACTTGGTGGCGTCAACGACCGGAGTCGGGCAGGTTTCGCGCAGGACGGTGATGAAATCGGACATGTCAGCTCCAGACGATCAGATGAAAAGTCCGCCATTGTAGGCACGGAGCACAAACGGAGATTGTCTGGTTCCGACACCGACAGGGCTGAAACGCGCCTGCAGAATTTCGTGATCCGGAACATCTTAAAGCAGCCAGGGATAGCGAGACCGGCAGGGGGGATCTGCTAGAGTACAATGAAATAAAAAAAGGCCGCCGGGAGGCAGCCTCAAGAAGGTCCGGCGGGGGCCGGACCCGAGTGGTTGGGGGCAAGGGGCCCCCAGAGAGCATCGTTAAGCGGCAGAAGTTGCCGGAGCCGCAGCTTTGCGCGGGGCAGCTTTGGCCGGTGCTTTTTTGGGCTCAGCCTTCTCGGTTTCGAAGAAGGTGGGCATGAACTTGCTGAAATCCTGGAAGTAGGAGTAGGAAGCCGGCAGTTCGGTGATTTCCGACATGCTCTTCTCGACGATTTCGCTCAGCTGGTCGCGGACTTCGGTCAGGGTGGCGATTTCCTGCTCGGCAACGTCGGTGATCTTGGCTTCGACATCCTTGAAGAATTTAACCTGCAGCTCGATCGCAGCTTTCGGCTCGCGGATCTCGCTCATGGCCTTGACCTGACCCAGGCCAGCGTTGAACAGGTCGGTGACGCAGGACGTCTGCAGCGCGATCAGCTTTTCCGCAGCCTTTTTGTTGATCTCGGTGATCTCAACGACCGGCTGCATTTTTTCTTTCAGGTCCTTCATCATATCTTCGTACATGCTCATATACCTCAAGATTGGTTTGGTGCGGCAGTAAATTCAGATTCTTGTGCGCTGCAGCATTTAGGGTGAATATAGTGGCCGTGGTGGCCACTGTCAAGCCTGAAATGGTGCGGTGCACAAAAAGTTCGTCGGGCAAAATTGCGTTGTAATCCTTTAGTTTACAGGTGCTGCGACAACGGGCATTTCGCCCGGCTGTTCCCGCTTGACGCAGCTGCGGCGGAGCCGGTTGCCGGGCGTTGGGGCATTGTGCCCGAGCGTCCGGGAAAACAGGATCCGGGGACAGGATACCGGCCCAGTGCAACAGTTTTTTGAAACCGCACGCCAACTCGATAGAATGAGGATTCAATACAACGAAGGTCGCCACGCGGCCATGGACAGGTTGAGGCATACCGCATTACATGCAGACACAGAACTGTCATCCCAGCTTTCGTTATCTTCGCAGCGAAACCATAGCCTCGTTGAACATCGACGTGGCCGAGTACGAGCACATCAAGACCGGCGCCCGCCACTACCATATCGGTGCCGACAACCAGGAGAACGTTTTTCTCGTCGCCTTCCGTACCGTGCCGATGGACTCCACCGGTGTGGCCCATATCCTCGAGCACACCGCGCTGTGCGGCAGCGAGCGCTATCCGGTTCGCGATCCCTTCTTCATGATGACCCGGCGCTCGCTCAATACCTTCATGAATGCGTTCACCAGTTCAGACTGGACGGCTTATCCGTTTGCCAGCCAGAACCGCAAGGACTTCTTTAACCTGCTCGACGTCTATCTCGACGCGACCTTCTTCTCCCGTCTCGATCCGCTGGATTTCGCCCAGGAAGGGCACCGGATCGAATTCAGCGAGAGCGGCAATGCCGAGTCGCCGCTGGTGTACAAGGGCGTGGTGCTGAATGAAATGAAGGGGGCCATGAGCTCGGCCGTATCGACGCTGTATCAGACCCTCGGCAAATATCTGTTTCCGACTACCACCTACCACTACAACAGTGGCGGCGATCCGGCCTGCATCACCGACCTGACCTACGAACAGCTGCTCGAGTTTTACCGCACGCATTACCATCCGAGCAACGCGGTATTCATGACCTTCGGCGATATACCGGCTGAGGAACTGCAGCAGCGCTTCGACGATCAGGCGCTCAACCGCTTCGAGCTGCTGGACGAACACATCGAGGTCACCGACGAGAAGCGCATGCATGCGCCGCTGCGCGTCGAGGAAGCCTATGCACTGGACGAGGAGGAGACCTCGGGCAAGACGCACCACGTGCTCGGCTGGCTGCTGGGACGCTCGATCGATCTTGAAGCGCAACTCAAGGCGCACCTGCTGTCCCGTGTGCTGCTGGACAACAGCGCTTCGCCGCTGCGCCATGCGCTCGAGTCGAGCTCCCTCGGCAGCGCGCCTTCGCCGTTGTGTGGGCTGGAGGACTCGAATCGTGAAATGAGCTTCATGTGCGGTCTCGAGGGCAGCGATCCGGAGCATGCCGAAGCTTTCGAGAAGCTGGTGCTCGATACCCTCGCCGAGGTGGCCAGGAAGGGTGTGCCGCAGGAAATGCTCGAGGCGCAGTTGCACCAGTTGGAACTGACCCAGCGCGAAATCAGCGGTGACGGCTATCCCTACGGCCTGAACCTGATCATGTCGTCTATTTCGGCGGCCATGCACCGCGGCGATCCGATCGCGGTGCTGAATCTCGACCCGGTACTGGAGAAGCTGCGCGAGGCGATTCGCCAGCCGGACTTCATCCAGACGCTGGTACAGGAAATGCTCCTCGACAACGGCCATCGCGTCCGCCTGACCCTGCGTCCTGACAACGCGCTTAATCAGCGTGTCGAAAAAGCGGAAGCCGAGTACCTGGAAGCCCTGCGTCAGCGCCTCAGCGACAGCGAAAAGCTGCAGCTGATCGAGCAGACCAGCGCGCTCGAGGCACGCCAGATGCAGCAGGACGACGAGAGTATCCTGCCGAAGGTGGGCATCGAAGACGTTCCCGCGGAAATGAAGATTCCGCAGGCCCAGCAGAGCTTCGAAGCGCCGCTGCACCTGGACTGCTACGACCAGGGCACCAACGGCCTGGTGTACCAGCAGGTGGTGGTCGAGATGCCGGCGCTGAACGCCGAAGAGCGTCGCCTGCTGCCGCTGTTCAGCCACTGTCTCACGGAGCTCGGTTGCGGCGAGCGCAGCTACCAGCAGAATCAGCAGTACCAGTCCCAGGTCTGCGGCAGCCTGACGGCCTATACCGAGGTTCGCGGTTCGGTGCAGGACGAACAGCTGGTCAGCGGTTTCCTGGTGCTGTCCGGCAAGGCGCTGGCGGCGAAACAGGACGAACTGGCGGCGCTGATGCATGAAACCCTGCACCAGGCCCGTTTCGACGAACTCAAGCGCCTGCGTGAAATCGTGGCGCAGCAGCGTACCCGCAAGGAGCAGAGCATCACCGGTCAGGGGCACGCGCTGGCGATGACCGCGGCCACCGCCCGCATGAGCCCTTCGGCGCAGCTGGCCCACGAGTCCCGCGGCCTCGAGAGCATTCGCTTCGTCAAGGCCCTGGATGCGGCATTGAAAGAGGAACAGGCGCTGGCGGACCTCTCGGCCCGGCTGGAAAGCATGAAGCAGAAATTCCTCCAGGCACCGCGCCGCTTCCTGCTGGTGGGCGAAGCGGAACACCGGGATGCCATGCAGCAGGCCGTCAGCGCGCGCTGGCAACAGGCGCCGGTGGCGGCGGAGTTCGCGGCCTTTGCGCTGGAGCCGGTTCGCGAAGCGGTGCGTCAGGCCTGGACTACCAGCACCCAGGTCAACTTCTGTGCCAAGGCGTTCCCGACGGTGCCGGTGGAGCATCCCGACGCGGCAGCGCTCACGGTGCTCGGCGACTACCTGCGCAACGGTTACCTGCATCGCGCTATCCGCGAGAAAGGCGGGGCCTATGGCTCAGGGGCAGGGCAGGATTCGGGCGATGCGGTGTTCCGCTTCTTCTCCTATCGCGACCCGCGACTGGCCGAGACGCTCGAAGACTTCGATGCCTCCATTCGCTGGCTGCTGGATAGCGAACAGGATCCCCAAAAGCTCGAGGAAGCGATCCTCGGCGTGGTCAGCTCGATCGATCGCCCCGGCTCGCCGGCGGGAGAGGCCAAGCAGGCCTATCACAGCACCCTGTTCGGACGCACGCCGGAGCAGCGCCGCGCTTTCCGGCAGCGGATCCTGGAGGTCGGCCTCGACGATCTGCGTCGGGTCGCAGAGCGTTATCTGACCGGTGACAACGCCAGTATCGCCGTGGTCACCAACCCAAGCCGGGCTGCAGCTCTCGACGACAGCTTCGAAACCGTCGCCATCTAATACGCCTCCCCAGGCGTCAGAAACCGGACCGCAGCCCCAGGCTGCGGTCCGCGCTGTTATCGCCGGCGTTGCTGCTTGCGGCCATCGCTGCCGGCATTTCCTGCTCGTCACCGGGCTTGGGACTGCCGCAGGAACAATTTCATTCTCTGGAATCCTAAGTCCGGCTCGGGAACTGATGAATAAGTCCCAATGAGTCTCTGGCTTTCAGCGCGAGCCGGAATCGAGGCGCAGCTTTGAAGGCATGCTGGTGGCCTGTCGAGAAGCGGTTCCCTAGAACGCGGCGGCGGCTAAGGCTTTCGCAAGATTACCTCATGCCTCAAATTGATATTTAGGGCTAGAATAATCCAATTGGATTTTCAGGGCCGCACGCAAGGAGCTTCGATGGGTCTGTTGGCATCTCAACGGTTTTTACCACTCTTCCTGACTCAGTACTTCGGAGCCTTTAACGACAATTTCTTCAAGAACTCGCTTTTGGTTTTCATCATGTTTGCCATGGTGGGACAAACGAGTATCGATTCAGCCATGCTGATGCCATTGGGCGCCGGGCTGTTCATTTTCCCCTTCTTCCTGTTCTCGGCCCTTGCAGGCCAGCTCTCGGATCGCTTTGAGAAAGCCACCCTGATCAAGGGGCTGAAAGGCCTTGAGGTTCTCATCATGGGGCTTGGGGCAACGGCACTGCACCTGGAAGCGGTTAACCTGATGATGGGCACTTTGTTCCTGATGGGGACGCAGAGCGCATTTTTCGGACCGCTCAAGTATGCCATCCTGCCCGAACTGCTGCAGGAGGATGAGCTTGTAACAGGCAACGCCTGGATCGAAGCGGGTACTTTCCTGTCGATTCTGCTGGGGACCATTGCGGGTGGACTGCTCATTATGCTGCCTGATGGCGCTTTGTGGGTCAGTGCCGGCCTCCTGGCTGTCGCTGTCTGCGGATTTCTGGCAAGTCTGTTTATTGTCAATACGCACGTGCGTGCGCCCGATCTTGCAATCAACCCCAATATCCTGGGCGAAACCATTCAGATCATCCGTGACCTGCGTGCCAACCGGACCGTGTTCCTGGCGGTAATCGGCATTTCCTGGTTCTGGTTTGTCGGGGCCACCTTCCTGTCTCAGTTCCCGACGTTTTCCAAAGACCTCATCGGTGGTGACGAAAAACTCGTTACGCTGTTCATGACGGTTTTCTCCATCGGCATCGGTATCGGTTCCTGGCTGTGCGCAAAGCTGCTCAAGGGCAAAATAAGCGCGAATCTGGTGCCGCTATCGGCAATCTTCATGGCCGTTTTCTGTGTTGACCTCTATTACGCCTCGACCGCCTTTGGCATGGAGCCGGTTGATGCGATGTCGGTCTCTGCCACAGCGTTCGCTTCCAGCGTCCAGGGGGCACGCATTCTTATCGACCTGACGTTGCTGGCCATTGCCGGTGGTCTATATATCGTACCGCTGTATTCGATTATCCAGGTGCGCAGTGCCGAGCATGAGCGGGCCCGCATGGTCGCAGCCAACAACATCCTAAATGCGTTTTTCATGGTCGTATCATCGGTGGTCTTGATGGCTGTCTTTGCCTTTGGGGGCGCGATACATGATGCCTTCCTGCTGATGGCCGGGGCCTCGGTCGTTGTGGCGATCTACATTTGTGGCCTGCTGCCGCGTCAGTTGTTCCGCAGCCTTGCCGTGATCGTCTTCAAAACCCTCTTCAAAGTGGAAGTGCACGGCGCCAGTAACTTCCAGAAGGCAGGGGACAGGGCTGTCATCGTCGCGAATCACGTATCCTGGCTGGATGGTCCGCTGATGGCGGCGTTCGGTCCGGAGGACGCCCTGTTTCCAATCAACACCTTTGTCTTCAAGAAGTGGTGGGGCGGGCTTTCGCGGAAATTTGCCAATATGATCCCGGTCGATCCGTCGAGCCCCTACGCCACCAAAACCATGATCAAGGCGGTGGAAGAGGGTAATCACCTGATGATCTTCCCGGAAGGGCGTCTCACCGTGACGGGGTCGCTGATGAAGATCTACGATGGTCCGGCGCTGATCGCGGACAAAGCCAGGGTGAAGATCGTGCCGGTTCGCCTGGACGGTGTGCAGTTCTCCAAGCTTTCACGCTTGAAGGGCAAAATGCCCGTGAGCTGGTTCCCGAAAATCACCATCACCGTGCTTGAGCCCGTGACTCTGGAGGTGCCTGAGGCGATTCGGGGCCGTGAGCGGCGCAAAGTGGCCGGGCAGAAACTCTATGATCTGATGTCCGAGATGATGTTTGCCACCAGCAGCAATCTCGACAACACCCTGTTCAATGCGCTGCTGGACGCCAAAGCGGTCTATGGACCGAAACATCAGGTACTGGAAGATCCCCAGACGATGGCCCAGCCAGTGCCATATCAGGACATCCTCAAGGGCAGTTTTGTACTGGGACGATACCTGAGCCGAAGCACCGACGCCGCCGAGCGAGTCGGTGTACTCCTGCCCAACAGTGTCGGGACCGTCGTGACCTTCTTTGCGCTCCAGGCTTTCGGTCGGGTACCGGCCATGCTGAACTTCACCATGGGCCCTGGCACCCTGGTCGCCGCCTGCGAAACGGCACAGGTGCGAACGGTACTGACATCCCGCCGGTTTGTGGAAATGGGTAATCTGACCGCGGTTATCGAAGCGCTCTCGGAGCAGGTTTCGGTCTGTTACCTCGAGGACCTCAAGGATCAACTGAGCCTGTCCGACAAGGTAAAGGGGCTGCTGAGCGGTCTGCGTCCGCGCACCCATGCGTCGGCGAACCCGGATGCACCCGCGGTGGTGCTCTTCACCTCCGGATCGGAGGGCGCGCCGAAAGGTGTCGTGCTGAGTCACCGCAACCTGCTGGCCAATCTCTGCCAGATCGGTGCCCGGGTCAGCTTCAATACCCAGGACATTATCTTCAATGCAATGCCGATGTTTCATAGCTTCGGACTGACAGGCGGCACACTCCTGCCCGTCCTGTCGGGGTTGAAAACCTTTCTGTACCCCAGCCCGCTGCACTACAAGATAGTCCCGGAGCTCATTTACGAGACCAACGCGACCGTTGTGTTCGGCACCGATACCTTTTTGAGCAACTATGCCAAAAAAGCCAATCCGTACGACTTCTACAACGTGCGCTACATCATCGCCGGCGCCGAGAAGGTCAAAGCCGAAACCCGTGCCGTCTACATGGAGCGGTTCATGAAGGGGATCCTGGAAGGCTACGGCGCCACCGAGACCGCGCCGGTAATCGCGGTGAATACTCCGATGCACAACAAGGCCGGTACCGTGGGTCGCCTGTTGCCCGGAATTGAAGCCAGGCTAGAACCGGTACCCGGTGTCGAGCGCGGTGGCCGCCTGTGGGTCAAGGGCCCCAACATCATGCTGGGCTACTTCAGGCACGATCAGCCCGGCGTGCTGCAACCGCCGGAAGAGGGCTGGTATGACACCGGCGACATCGTGGATATCGATGATCTCGGCTATGTCGAGATCCTCGGCCGGGCCAAACGTTTCGCCAAGGTCGCCGGCGAGATGGTATCTCTGACCCAGGTGGAGGCCATGATCAGCAAGCTATGGCCGGATGACGCCAGCGCTGTGGTGTCCATCCCGGATCCGAAGAAAGGCGAACAGCTGGTCCTGTTTACGACCCGCGCCGATGCCGAGCGTCAAGCCATCAGCGCTCATATCAAAGGGCAGGGCGGCGCCGAGCTGATGGTGCCCCGGGACATCCGGGTGGTCGACAAGCTTCCGGTGCTGGGCACCGGCAAAACCGACTATGTATCCCTTGGGAAAATGGCCCTTGAAGATTAATCCGCTTTCAGACGAAGGCTGCTCCAGTTCCGCCACCCGGGCGCCCGCGCTCGACGACGGCTTCGAACACGCAGCGATCCGGCGCCTGTGACCGATCAGCACCGGGCAGCGGGCCGCAGACGCAGAATGCGCTCCGCGCTGTTGCTTGTGGCAGTTTCCCTCGCGGCGGTGCTGCTGGCGCTTTTCGCCGCTCATCGCGCGCGCGACTGGACGTTGCAGCAGTTGCACCGACAGGGCGCCGAAACTCTGCTCGAGCGGGTCAGCGAGATGCGCGGCTGGCTCGACGGTTACGACTATCTGCCGTTTCTGCTGACCCAGAACCGCGATGTGCGTGCACTTTTGCTGTACCCGAACCAGGAAATGGGCGTCCGGGTCAGTCGCTATCTCGAGCAGACCAGCCTGGTGGCCGGCTCGACCGCGCTCTTTATCCTCGATGTCGGCGGTCGCGCCGTCGCATTCAGCAACTGGCGCGACCAGCAGGATTTCTATTTGCGCAGTCACGCCCGCCGCAACTATTTTCTCGATGCCCGCAAGGGCGAGCAGGGGCGGCGTTTCGCGCTGGCCGGCGATACCGGCAGTCCGGCGTTTTATCTGTCGGCACCGATCTACGACGCCCGCCGCTTCGTCGGCGCAGCGGTGGTTCGACTTAATCTCGAACTGCTTCAGCGCCGGCTCGGCAATGCCGGTCTGCCCTGGCTGCTGAGCGGTCCGGAAGGTACCCTGATCGCTGCGTCGGAGCCGACCTGGGTGGGGCGGGCGCTAGCGTCGCTGTCGCATTCGGAGCAAGTTCAGCGGCTGCTGAATGGAACCGAGATCAGGCGCTGGCCCGAGGTACTGGAAGGTCGGCGACTGGCTCAGAGTGTCGAGCTGGACGACCTGGGCTGGACGCTGACCGTACTGCAGGACAGCGAACCGGCGGAGCGAAACAGCCGCACCGCAGGTCTGTTTACGCTCGGTGGCAGCATCGCCTTCTGTTTGCTGTTGCTGTACCTGCGCGAGCGCAGGCTCAAGCACCGCTCGCAACGGGAAACCCAACTGGCACTACGGCGTTCCGAACAGCGTCAGCGCGATATCATCGACACCGCTCAGGTGGGGCTGATCACCGTAGACAGTGCCGGCCGCATGTTGTTTCTCAACGGCATGGCACTGAAGCAGTTCGGATTGTCGCCGAAGCTGGCGCTGCAGCAGCCGCTGAGCAGACTGTTCTGCATGAGCCAGGCTGCCGGGCCGCTCGAGGCGGCGCTGTCTCGGCTTGGCAGTAGCGGTTTTGCGCCTCTGACCGGCCAGGAGGCCGTTGGCCGGCGTGCCGACGGCTCGGAATTTCCGCTGATGTTTTCGATCCGCGAGATGCCGGGAAATGGCCAGCGTCGCTTTTTGGTGACCGTGATCGATATCTCGCGGCGCAAGCGGCTCGAGCAGGCGTTGCGTGACGCTCGCGATTCGCTCGAGGACAAGGTCGAGGCGCGCACCCGGGAGCTGCATTCTATGCAGCAGGAACTGATTCAGGCTGAAAAACTGGCGGCGCTGGGACGAATGTCCAGCGCCGTAGTGCACGAACTCAATCAGCCGTTGACCGCAATGCGCACCTATGTCGCCATCTGCCGCCAGCTGAACGAGCGACCGGACCTCCTCGCCGGTAACCTCGAACAGATCGATGCGCTGGTGGATCGTATGGCACTGATCACACGACAGCTCAAGACTTTCGCCTACCGCAAACCGGAGCGGCTGGAGCCGGTATCCCTGGGCGACTGCATCGATCGCACGCTGGCCCTGTTCGGTACGCGATTCGACGAAACCGGCGTCGAGCTGAGTGTCGAGCGCTGTAGCGGCGAAGACCGGGTCGCGGGGGATAGCGCCCGTCTCGAGCAGGTGCTGATCAATCTGATTGGCAACGCCCTCGATGCCATGACGGACACTCAGGGGACGCGCCGGTTGGCACTGCGCTTGACCAGCCGCGGCGAGCAGCTGCAGCTGGAGGTCTGCGACAGCGGCGGCGGGATTGCCGAGGATGTGCTGGACAAGCTGTTCGATCCATTTTTCACCACCAAAAGCATCGGCAGCGGGCTCGGCCTGGGGCTGGCGATCGTCCGCAGTATCCTGCGCGATCTAGGCGGCGATATCGATGCGCGCAACCGGGCTGGCGGCGGCGCCTGCTTCCGGCTATGGTTGCCCGCCTGGGTCGAGGTCACGACAACCAACGACAGAGAGACATGATGAAAACCAAAGGCCGGGTGCTGCTCGTCGATGACGAGGCCATGGTGCGCAACGCCACCGAACAATGGCTGCGGATGGCGGGGTTCGAGGTCGACGCCTGCAATAGCGCCGGGCCTGCGCTGCAACAGCTGCGGCATGGCTTCAACGGCGTGCTGGTGACAGATGTCCGCATGCCCGGCATGGATGGCCTGGAGCTGATGCAGAAGGCGCTGGAGACGGTGCCCGGGCTTCCGGTGATACTGATTACCGCCCACGGCGATATCGACATGGCCACCGGCGCGATGCGCGACGGCGCCTATGATTTTATCGAAAAGCCCTTCGTGCCGGAGCGCCTGGTCGAGACCATCCAGCGTGCCTGCGACAAGCGCCGGCTGATGCTGGAGAACGAGCGATTGTCCCGGGATATCGCCTCGCGCACCGGTATCGACGGTCGCCTGATTGGCCTGTCGACGTCGATGCAGCGTCTCAAGGCAGAACTGCTGGCGTTGGCCGGCATCGATACCGGCGTCATCATTTACGGTGAAACCGGCACTGGCAAGGAACTGGTGGCACAGTGCCTTCATGAATTCAGCCCCCGCAGCAAGGGTCACTTTGTGCCGATCAACTGTGGCGCTATCCCGGAGTCGCTGATCGAGAGCGAACTGTTCGGTCACGAAGCGGGTGCGTTCACCGGCGCGGTGAAAAGGCGCATCGGCAAGCTCGAGTATGCGTCCGGCGGCACCCTGTTTCTCGATGAAATTGAAAGTATGCCGGCGCATCTGCAGATTCGCCTGTTACGGGCGTTACAGGAAGGCGTGGTCGAACGGCTCGGCGGCAACAAGCCGATCCCGGTCGACCTGCGGGTAGTGGCCGCCGCCAAGGTCGACCTGCTCAATGACGAGGGCTTTCGCGATGATCTCTACTATCGGCTTAACATGTCTCAGTTGCATATTCCGGCGTTGCGAGACCGTATCGAGGACGTACCGCTGTTGTTCGACCATTACGTCCAACGCTGTGCGGCGCAGCATCACCGCGAACCGCGCCGCTTATCGGAACTCGATCTGCGCACGCTTCAGCGCCATGGATGGCCAGGTAATGTCCGCGAACTGAAGAATATCGCCATGCGCTTCGCCCTTGACGAGCGGTCGCAGCTGGCCGATCTGCTTTTCCCGAGAAATTCCGCGTTGCAGTCGAAACCGGTCGAGCCGGGTCTGCAACCGCTGGCGGTGCAGGTGGCAGCATTCGAGTCCGAGGTTATCCGCGCGTCGTTACGCCGGCATCGTGGCAATATCAAGGCGGTTCTCGACGAACTCGACCTACCGCGCCGGACGCTGAATCAGAAGATGACGCGTTATGGCATCAACCGAGCCGACTTCACCGGCGATGATACCCGTCGCATGGAATAAGCACGGGCCCTGGTCCTCTGCATACCCAAGACTCCTGCCCATCGGCCGAATCCTGCCGATTTTTCCATGTCCCGCGTCCCCTGACGGGCTTTTTCTGCCCCCATGGCTGCAATCGGCCATTTTTTGCTTACCGGGGCTGCCACTGATAGGCAGAAAATGGCTTATATCTGCATTTCTTAGCGCAATCGCGAAAAATACACTATACAAAACAAGGACTAACTGGCGCTTTCATAGTTGGCATCGCGCTTGCTATCAGTCATTGCGACTGACCACAACAACAGCAATAAGCAGGTATGAGCATGAAAAAACGTACGCTTCTCAAAGGAATGGCACTGGCACTGAGCGCCGGTACGCTCTGTGCAACGGCAACCCTGGGGCAGGCGGCGGACAACCGCAACTACATCCTGGCGACCGCCTCCACCGGCGGAACCTACTACCCGGTAGGTGTGGCGCTGGCGACGCTGGCCAAGGTCAAACTGGAACCGACCCAGGGAATGGCGATGTCGGCCATCAACTCGGCCGGGTCCGGCGAGAACATCAAGCTGCTGCGTGAGAACGAGGCTCAGTTCGCGATTCTGCAGGGGCTGTACGGCGCCTGGGCCTGGAATGGCGAAGGCGCCCTGGCGAATTCCGGGCCGCAGCAGCAGCTGCGCTCGGTGACCATGTTGTGGCAGAACGTCGAGCAGTTCGTGGTGAAGAGCGAATACGCCAAGACCGGTACCATCATGGATATGGCCAACCTCTACGACAAGAAATTCTCCATCGGTCCCAAGAACTCAGGCACCGAAGGCTCCGGTCTCACCATCCTGGGCAACCTGGGTCTCGACGCCGACAAGTTCGACATGGCGTACATGGGTTATGGCCCCTCCGCCGATGCGCTGCAGAACGGCACCGTCGATGGCATGAACATCCCGTCCGGCGTGCCGACCTCGGCGATTACCCGCGCCTTCGCCGCACTGGGCAGCGATATCCGTATCCTCGATTTCACCGACGAGGAGATCGAGAAGGCCAACGGGCGCTACAAGCTGTGGACCCGCTTCACCATCCCGGCCAACACCTATCCGGGACAGACCCAGGAAGTCCAGACCATGGCGCAGCCGAACTTCCTCGCGGTGCGGGATGACGTGTCCGAAGAGGATGTTTACCAGCTGACCAAGACCATCTATGAAAACCTGGCGTTCCTCAACGGTATACACAAGGCCACCGAAGCGATGGCGCTGGACAAGGCGATAGCCGGTCTGCCGGTACCGCTGCACCCCGGTGCGGCCCGCTACTACCAGGAAGTGGGGGTCGAGATCCCCGAGCACCTGATCGCCCAATAAGAAAGCGTCAAATTGTAGGATGGGCGAAGCCGCAATGGCACGCCGGCAACGGTTTACAGCATATCGTTTTGCGGCGGAATCCATCGTCGTTTTCGCCCCTCTGATGGGTTGCGCCGTCGCTGGAATGCAGTGCAGATCCTCTGAAATGTGCCGGCGACGGCTTCATCCATCCTACGGCGCAGCAATCGCATCCAGCCGGTACCTGTGGGTACCGGCACCTTCTGACGTTCCAAGACTGCGGACAGACCTATGAGTACCGAACACCTGGACACCGATCAGGATACGGCGGACAAGCTGAAGAGCCTCGAGCTTGCCCAGCGTACCGAAGATTCCGCACCCGGCCGCTTCATTTACTGGGCCGGTGTGCTGTTTTCGCTGGCCCATATCTATTTCAACACCCTCGGCACCTGGTCCGAGCTGTATGTATCGGCGATCCACTTCGGTGGTTTCGCGCTGATCTGCGCGCTTATGGTTCCGGGCATCAAGCGCGCCGGGGCCGCGACCAGCAAGGCGGTACTGGCATTCGATATCCTGGTGGGGCTGGCGGCCATTGCCTGCGCGCTCTACCTCATTGGCTTCGAGGATGCTCTCTACGACCGCGGTGTCAATTTTGTCGCCTCGGACTGGTTCTTCTCGGCGCTGGCGATCATCGTGGCGCTGGAGATGGCGCGTCGCACGACCGGCTGGTTCATTCCCTGCCTGATCATCGTCGCCCTGACCTATGTCTTCTGGTGGGGCCCCTACATCGAGGGCATGTTCGGATTCGCCGGACTCAGCCTGGAAACGCTGCTGTACCGGTCCTACTTTGGTTCCGACGGCATGTTCGGTTCCATTGCACGGATTTCCTGGACCTTCGTCTTCATGTTCATTCTGTTCGGCGCCTTCCTGGTTCGGTCCGGCGCCGGCGACTTTATCATCGAACTGTCGCGCTGTGCTGCCGGTCGTTTCGTCGGCGGCCCCGGCTTCGTTGCGGTACTGGGTTCGGGGCTGATGGGTTCGGTGTCCGGCTCGTCGGTGGCGAATACCGTCTCCACCGGCGTCATTACCATTCCGCTGATGCGCCGCGCGGGTTTTCCGGCCCGGTTTTCGGCCGGCGTCGAGGCCGCGGCGTCCACCGGTGGCCAACTGATGCCGCCGGTCATGGGGGCAGGGGCCTTTATCATGGCCTCCTATACCCAGATTCCTTACGTCGAGATCATTGCCTACTCGGCATTGCCGGCGCTGATGTACTTCCTGTCGGTCGGCTTTTACGTCCGGGTCGAGGCGATGCGCAGCCATGCCCATGCGGTCGAGGTCGAGACCCGTCCGCTGAAAGACGTGCTCAAGGAAGGCTGGCACTTCCTGCTGCCGTTGGCGGTGCTGGTGGCGTTGCTGATCTACGGCTTCACCCCGACCTATGCCGCCGGCATCTCGATCATCGCGGTGGTGGTGTCGTCCTGGCTGTCACGGAATCCCATGGGACCGAAGGCGGTGTTCGATGCCCTGGCTCAGGGCGCGCGCAACATGGCGACCACGGCGATGTTGCTGGTCGCGGTGGGGCTGGTGGTCAACGTCGTGGCGATGACCGGCATCGGCAATACCTTCTCGCTGATGGTCAGCGACTGGGCCGGTGGCAGCCTGCTGGTTACCATCCTGCTGGTCGGGCTGGCGTCGCTGGTGCTGGGCATGGGCCTGCCGGTGACCGCGGCCTATATCGTGCTGGCGACGCTGTCGGCGCCGGCGATCTACAATCTGATCGCTGAAACCCGGCTTATCGAGCTGATGATGAGCGGCGGGCTGCCGGAAGCGGCGCGAATGATCTTCATGCTGGTCGACCCGGAGAAGGTTACGGCGCTGGCATCGCCAATGTCCGAGGCCGATGCCCGGGCGCTGCTGGCACAGGTTCCGCAGGACTTCACCGGCCAGCTGATGTCCCAGGCACTGGATCCGACGGTGCTGTCGATGGCGTTGCTGTCGGCGCACATGATCATTTTCTGGCTGTCGCAGGACTCCAACGTGACGCCGCCGGTGTGCCTGACCGCGTTCGCGGCGGCGGCGATCGCCAAGACACCGCCGATGGCCACCGGCTTCACGGCCTGGAAGATCGCCAAGGGCCTTTACGTGGTGCCGCTGTTGTTCGGTTACACCAACCTGATCGGCGGCAGCGCCGAAGAGGTGACTCGGGTCTTCGTGTTCGGCATCTTCGGTCTCTATGCCTTCGTCGGCTTCATGGAAGGCTACCTCGAAGGCCGCCTGAACCTGTTGCTGAGACTGGTATCGGGTGCCTCCGCACTGGCGATGCTCTGGCCGCACCACAACCTGCTGATCGATCTGGCCGGGCTGGTGGTCTTCATCCTGCTCTTTGTTTACAGCCGCCGTGCCGGCAAGGTCGCGGCTGCATCGGCCTGACGGCGAAAGGGGGCGGTGACCTAGCCCCCCTTGTTTCAGCCCATTCGAACGGAACCACCATGAACAACCGCTACGACTTTATCGTGATTGGCGGCGGGATCCTCGGGATGTCGACCGCCTGGCAACTGCAAAAAGCCTGGCCGGGGCGCCGCGTGCTGGTGCTGGAAAAGGAGTCGGGCCCGGCCCGGCACCAGACCGGCCACAATTCGGGCGTCATTCATGCCGGTGTCTACTACAAGCCGGGCAGCCTCAAGGCGCGTTTCTGCAAGGAGGGCAACGTCGCCACCACGGCGTTCTGCGACGAGCATGACATTCGTTACGACCGCTGCGGCAAGTTGCTGGTGGCCACCAGCGACATCGAGTATCAGCGCATGATGAACCTGGTCTCGCGCTGCGAACAGAATCAGCTCGAGATCGAGGTGCTGTCGCAGCAGCAACTCGCGGCACGGGAGCCGAATATCGTCGGCGTCGGCGCCATCTTCGTGCCGTCGACCGGCATTGTCAGCTTTACCGAGATCACCGCCAGGATGGCCGAGCTGGTGGCTGCGGCCGGCGGCGAGATCCGTTATGGCACCGAGATGGTCGCTGTTGACGAGACCGCGCAGGGCATTGAGGTACGTACCGACCGTGGTGTGCTGCACGGTGATTACCTGGTGTCCTGCGCCGGACTGATGTCGGACCGGGTGGTGCGTATGCTGGGACAGGAGCCTGGGTTCCGGATTATCCCGTTTCGCGGCGAGTATTTCCTGCTGCCGCCGCGACACAACCGCATCGTCAATCACCTGATCTACCCGATCCCGGATCCGGAGCTGCCGTTTCTCGGCGTCCATCTGACCCGGATGATCGACGGTACCGTAACCGTCGGTCCCAACGCGGTGCTGGCGTTCAAGCGCGAAGGCTATGGCAAGTTCGATTTCAGCCTCGCGGACAGCGTCGAGATGCTGCGTTATCCGGGATTGCGGCGAGTGGTGATGAAAAATCTGCGCGCCAGCCTCAACGAGCTGAAAAACTCCCTCAGCAAGCGCGGTTACCTGAAGCTGGTGCAGAAATACTGCCCGCAACTCACCGTCGCCGATCTGCAGCCTTACCCGGCGGGCATCCGCGCCCAGGCGGTGGCGCCGGACGGCAGCCTGGTGGACGACTTTCTGTTCGTCACCACCGGGCGGGCGCTGGTGGTCTGCAACGCCCCGTCTCCGGCCGCCACCTCGGCGATTCCGATCGGCGCGCATATCGTCGAGCGGGTCAAACAACTCGTGACATAGGTTGGGTGGAGCGGCGAAGCCACGCAACCCCACACGCCATCCCGCAGGTGCCGGCCGCCGCCAATCGATCTGTAATGCGATCGATTTGGCGGGTTTTGCAGTGCCCGGACGTTGTCGGAGACGTCGACACTGATGCAGACGCATTGCGTCACCCGCCTGAAATATGCTCGTTGCAATTTCAGGATTTCCAGCTTCCTTGGCGGTCATCCTACGCTGTAGATAGTGCAGGAGGGCGTCCCGAGTGAGTGAGAGCACGTTAACCCAGTGGCGTCGGCGGCATATCAGCGGGCCATTGCTGCAGCGGATTCGCCGACTGCTGCCGCCGATCTCCAGGACCGAGCGTGAGGCGCTGGAGGCCGGCGGGCTCTGGTGGGACGCCGAGCTGCTGTCCGGCAAGCCGGACTGGCAGCGTCTGCTGGATATCGGGTCACCCCGCCTGACGGACGCGGAACAGGCGTTTCTGGACGGCCCCGTCGAGGCGCTGTGCGCGATGGTCGACGACTGGCAGATCAGCTTCGAACAGCGGGCACTGCCAGACGAGATCTGGTCCTTCCTGGCCGATAACGGCTTCTTCGGCATGATCATTCCGCAGGCGTACGGCGGGCTTGGGTTCTCCGCGCTGGCCCATTCCGAGGTTGTGGCGAAGGTGGCTGCGCGCAGTATTTCCGTGGCGGTCACGCTGATGGTGCCAAACTCCCTCGGCCCCGGCGAGCTGCTGCTGGAGTACGGTACCGAGGCGCAGAAGGACTGGTATCTGCCACGGCTTGCAGACGGCCGCGAAATTCCCTGTTTCGCGCTGACCAGTCCCGAAGCCGGTTCGGACGCCGCCTCGATGGTGGATCGGGGCGTCGTCTGCGAAGGCGAATACCACGGCGAGCCTGTGCTTGGCATCCGCGTCAACTGGCGCAAGCGCTATATAACACTCGGCCCCAGGGCGAGCCTGATGGGCCTGGCATTCAAGCTCTACGACCCCGACCACCTTCTCGGTAACGAGGCATCGCTGGGAATCACCCTGGCGCTTATCCCCACCGATACTCCGGGCGTCAGTATCGGCAGGCGCCACTACCCGGCGATGCAGGCCTTTCTGAACGGCCCCAACGAAGGCCACGATGTGTTCGTGCCGATGGACTGGGTGATCGGTGGCCGCGACCGTCTCGGGCAGGGCTGGATGATGCTGATGAGCGCGCTGTCGGCCGGGCGCAGCACGTCGCTGCCGTCACTGAGCGTCGGCGCATCGAGGCTCGCCTGCCGCGCCACCGGCGCCTACGCGCGCATCCGTGAGCAGTTCAATGTGCCGATAGGCCGCTTTGAGGGCGTTCAGGAAGTCCTCGGGCGCATGGCGGCGGAACTTTATCTGCTCGATATGGCGCGGCGGGCCACGGCGCAGGCGCTTGATGACGGGCACAGTCCGGCGGTGATTTCGGCCATTCTCAAGGTTCAGTCGACGCAGCGGCTGCGCAAGATCATTCTCGATGCCATGGATGTGCACGGCGGCAAGGCGATCTGCGACGGGCCGAACAACTATCTCGGCAATATTTTCCGCGCCTTGCCGGTGGCGATCACGGTTGAGGGCGCCAATATTCTTACCCGCAGCCTGATCGTCTTCGGACAGGGGGCGCTGCGCTGCCATCCCTACCTGTTGCGCGAGATCGAGGCGGCGGCGCAGCCGGACTCCGATCAGGCAGTCGCGGCCTTCGACGGCCTTCTGCTGGACCACCTGGAATTCTTCTGTGCGACCTATGCCCGGGTGCTGGTGCACTCGCTGACCTATGGTCGTTTCGCTTCGGCGCCGTCCGGCGTTGGCGATCTGAAACCGGCCTACCGGCAGCTCAGCCGCTATTCGGCGGCGTTGACCTGGATCTCCGAGATGGCGCTGCTGTCGCTCGGAGGCGAACTGAAGCGGCGCGAAATGCTGTCGGCCCGGCTCGGAGACGTGCTGGGGGAGCTGTTTCTGCTGAGTATGCTGCTCAAGGGATTCGAGGACGCAGGCAGGCCCGACGGCGAGAGGCCGTTGCTGCAGAGCTGCCTGCAGCAGGGTTACTACCGTATCGAACGACAACTGGATGCGGTGATCGCCAATTTCCCGTCCCGGCCACTGGGCTTCCTGTTCCGGCGGGTGCTGTTCCCATTCGGCCGCTGGCAGCGGCCGCCCGGCGACGACCGGGTCAAAGCCTGCGCCGAGCTGCTGATGACCGACGGCCCGGTGCGGGAACGCCTGACCGGCGGCATTTTCCTTGGCAATCCGGGCGATGGCATCGACCGGGTCGAGCAGGCATTCCGTCAGGTCCTGGCGGTCGAGCCGTTGCAGCGGCGTCTGCGGCAGGCCGGTGTGGAATCGCCGCTGGATGCCCGCGAACGGGGGCTGATCAATGATGAGGAATTTGCCCGGCTGGAAGCCGCCAGCGCGGCTGTGGCGCTGGCCATCGAGGTGGATGCATTCGACGCGCTCTGAAATCTGCCGGTCAAAGCCGACGAAACATCGGGCGCCTGCTGTTGCCTAACGCAGCAACCGTTGGGAGGCTTGTTATGCAACAGAATCTGGCGCAAAAGCTGATTTCCTCGCATCGGGTCGATGGCTCGATGCGTCCCGGCGACACGGTCGCGCTGCGTTTCGACCAGACACTCTGCCAGGATGCGACCGGCACGCTGGTGATGCTGACACTGGAGGCGATGGCGCTCGATCGGGTCAAGACCTCCGTCTCGGTACAGTACGTCGATCACAACCTGATCCAGGAAGATAACCGCAATCCGGACGATCACCGCTTTCTAGAGAGTGCGGCGCGACGTTTCGGCATTTGGTTCAGCCGGCCCGGCAACGGTATCAGCCATCCGCTGCACATGCTCAATTTCGGCGTGCCGGGCGAGACGCTGATCGGCTCCGACAGTCACACCCCGGCCTGCGGTTCGCTGGGGATGCTGGCGATCGGCGCCGGCGGTGCCGATGTCGCCACGGCGATGGCCGGCGAACCGGTCTGGCTGCAAATGCCGGAAATATGGGGTATCGAGCTCGCAGGCGAGCTGCCGGACTGGGTCAGCGCCAAGGACGTGATTCTGGAACTGCTGCGCCGGCACGGGGTCGAGGGAGGCGTCAACCGCATCATCGAATACCATGGTCCGGGCGTCGCCGGTCTCAGCGCCATGGATCGCCATGTCATCGCCAATATGGGGGCGGAACTCGGCGCCACCACCAGTGTTTTCCCGTCCGACCGTGAAGTGAAGCGCTTTCTCGACAGTGAAGGGCGCGGCGCGCACTGGCGCGAGCTCGGCGCCGATGCCGGCTGCGACTACGACCACCATGAACGTATCGACCTCGGCGGTCTCGAGCCGCTGATCGCCAAGCCTTCGAGCCCGGGCAATGTCGTGCCGGTGCGGGAGGTCGAGGGCGAGCCCATCTACCAGGCCTACATCGGGTCGTCCGCCAACCCGGGCTTTCGCGATTTCGCCGTGGCGGCGCGCATGGTGGCGGGAAAGCAGGTCGTGGACGGCGTGTCCTTCGATATCAATCCGACCTCCCGCCAGCTGCTGCAGCGGCTGATACGCTCCGGCGATCTCGACCGGCTGGTCGCCAGCGGCGCCCGGCTGCACCAGGCCGGCTGCAATGGTTGTATCGGCATGGGACAGGCGCCGGCGACCGAACAGAACAGTCTCAGGACCACGCCCCGTAACTTTCCCGGTCGCTCCGGCACCCCCGAGGACCGGGTCTGGCTGTGCAGTCCTGAGACGGCCGCGGCCTCGGCATTGCGGGGCTGCATCATGGATCCGCGCAACCTTGGCCTGGACTATCCCGCCATCGAACCGCCCGAGGGGGCAGGGCTCGATACCACGCACTTCATCGCACCTGACCAGGCAGATGCGGAAACGGCGCTGGTCAAGGGGCCGAATATCGCGACACTGCCCGCCTTCGAAGCGCTGCCGGACCGGCTCGAGGTGCCGGTGCTGCTCAGGGTCGGCGACGACGTCTCGACCGACGAGATCATGCCGGCCGGTGCGCGCGTGCTGCCGTACCGCAGCAACGTGCCGAAAATCGCCGAATTCGTCTTCGAACATTTGGCGCCGGGCTACGTCGAACAGGCGCAGGAGGGCAAAGAGCAGGGCGGGCATGCGATCGTCGCCGGTCGCAACTACGGCCAGGGCTCGAGCCGCGAGCACGCCGCTATTGCACCTCGCTTTCTGGGATTGCGCCTGGTAGTGGCGAAAAGCTTCGCCCGCATCCACTGGCAGAACCTGATCAACTACGGGGTGCTGCCACTGACCTTTGCCGATCCGCAGGATTACGGCCGGCTGGCGCCGGGCGCGATGTTACGACTGGAGGGATTGCGCAGCCTTGCGCCTGACACGCCTGTCCAGGCGCGGCTCCAGGATGGTACGACGGTCACGTTCGAACACCAGCTGTCACAACGTCAGTGCGAGCTGATCCTGGCTGGTGGCCTGGTCAACTGGCTAAAGCAGAAAGCGTCGTAGCGTCGTAGGATGGGTGGCGCCGCCATAGGCAGCGGCCGGTGAATCGGCACGCTGCGTGAGGCGGCGTAACCCATCAGCAGGTATGTAAGCGCCGTGGGAGCGGCGCCCCGCCGCGAACGACCCGGGCACCGAGGCTGATCGCGGCGGGCGCTATTCCCGGCGGGGCGCCGGTCCTACAGTTACTCTTCCGGCTCGTAACCGAGGTTCGGTGCCAGCCAGCGCTCGGCGACGGTTTTTTCCATGCCGGTTCTTTTCGCGTAGTCCTCTACCTGGTCTTCGCCGATCTTAGCCACACCGAAGTACTGCGACTGCGGATGGCTGAAGTACCAGCCGCTGACCGCGGCGGTCGGCAGCATGGCGTAGGACTCGGTAATGGTGATGCCGGCGTTCTTCTCAACCTCGAGCAGCTGCCACAGCAGGCCCTTCTCGGTGTGCTCCGGACAGGCGGGATAACCGGGGGCGGGACGGATGCCCTGGTATTTCTCGCGTATCAGGTCGTCGTTGTCGAGCTGCTCGTCGGCAGCGTAGCCCCAGAATTCGCGTCGCACGCGTGCATGCATGCGCTCGGCGAAGGCTTCAGCCAGGCGGTCGGCCAGGGCCTTGACCATGATGCTATGGTAGTCGTCATGATCGGCTTCGTAGTGCGCCACCAGCTCGTCGACGCCGATGCCGGCGGTGACCGCGAAGGCGCCGTAGTAATCCTGCTTGCCACTATCCTTCGGCGCTATGAAGTCGGAAAGGCACATATGGGCCTTGCCCTCGACCTTTTCGGTCTGCTGCCGCAGGTGGTGCAGGCGCATCAGGACTTCGGAGCGCGAGTCGTCGGTATAGAGCTCGATATCGTCGTCGCCGACGCTGTTGGCCGGGAAGATGCCGATCACGGCGCGTGCCTTGATCAGCTTCTCGTCGACCAGGCGTTTGAGCATCGCCTGGGCGTCGTTGAACAGCTTGGTCGCTTCCTCGCCGACCACCTCGTCACTGAGGATGCGCGGGTAGCGTCCAGCCAGCTCCCAGGACTGGAAAAAGGGCGTCCAGTCGATGTATTCCACCAGCTCCGCCAAGTCGTAGTCGTCGAACACCTGGATACCGAGCTGCTTCGGTACCGGCGGCGTGTAGCTGTCCCAGTCGATGGCGAATTTGTTGCCGCGGGCAGCCTGCAGGGAGACGCGACGCTTGTCGTTCTGGCGTGCGGCATGGCGTTCGCGAATCGCCTCGTATTCTTCCTGCACTTCCTTGACGAAGGCGGCCTTGCGGGTTTCCGAGAGCAGGGCGGAGGCCACGCCGACGGCGCGCGAGGCGTTGGTGACGTGCACCACCTGGTCGCGCTTGTAGCCCTTTTCAATCTTCACCGCGGTGTGCGCCTTGGACGTGGTGGCGCCGCCGATCAGCAGCGGAATCGAGAAACCCTGGCGCTCCATTTCCTTGGCGACGTGGACCATCTCGTCCAGCGACGGCGTGATCAGACCCGAGAGACCGATCAGGTCGGCGTTCTCGTCGCGCGCGGTCTGCAGGATCTTTTCCGCCGGCACCATCACGCCGAGGTCGACCACCTCGAAGTTGTTGCACTGCAGTACGACGCCGACGATGTTCTTGCCGATATCGTGAACGTCGCCCTTGACCGTCGCCATCACCACCTTGCCGGCGGAGCTACTGGCGTTGCCGGCCTTCTCTTCCTCGATGAAGGGCATCAGGTAGGCCACTGCCTTCTTCATCACGCGGGCGGACTTGACCACCTGCGGCAGGAACATTTTGCCGGAGCCGAACAGGTCGCCGACCACGCCCATGCCGTCCATCAGCGGGCCCTCGATGACCTGCAATGGACGGTCGTGGGCCTGGCGTGCTTCCTCGACGTCCTCGTCGATGAACTCGGTGATACCCTTGACCAGCGCGTGCTCGAGGCGCTTGTTGACGTCCCAGCCCCGCCACTCCTGGGCCTCGGCTTCGGCCACGGCACCATCGCCGCGGTACTTCTCGGCAATTTCGAGCAGCCGCTCGGTACCGTCCTCGCGGCGGTTCAGCACCACGTCCTCGACGCACTCGCGCAGTTCCTCCGGCAGGTCGTCGTAAATCGCCAGCTGACCGGCGTTGACGATACCCATGTCCATGCCTTTCTGGATGGCGTGGTAGAGGAAGACGCAGTGGATCGCTTCGCGCACCGGGTTGTTGCCGCGGAACGAGAACGACACGTTGGACACGCCGCCGGAGATCTTGGCGTAGGGCAGGTGCTGCTTGATCCAGCCGGTGGCCTCGATGAAGTCGACGGCGTAGTTGTCGTGTTCCTCGATACCGGTGGCGATGGCGAAGATGTTGGGGTCGAAGATGATGTCTTCCGGGTCAAAGCCGACCTTGTCGACCAGCACCCGGTAGGAACGTTCGCAGATCTCGATCTTGCGCTGGA
This sequence comes from Oceanospirillaceae bacterium, assembly GCA_013373085.1. Taxonomy (GTDB): domain Bacteria; phylum Pseudomonadota; class Gammaproteobacteria; order Pseudomonadales; family Balneatricaceae; genus Marinobacterium_A. Next base: position 62,581 of record JABXIM010000045.1, read on the forward strand.
AGGTGTCGGCCTGGCCGCTCTCGTCGAACGCCATCACGATCACGGCGGCGCCGTAACGGCGCACCAGACGCGCCTGTTCAATAAACTTCTCCTCGCCTTCCTTGAGCGAGATTGAATTGACCACGCCCTTGCCCTGGATGCACTTGAGGCCGGCTTCCAGCACTTCCCATTTCGACGAGTCGATCATGATCGGCACGCGGGAGATATCGGGCTCCGACGCGATCAGATTGAGGAAGCGCACCATCGCCGCTTCGGCGTCGAGCATGCCTTCGTCCATATTGATGTCGATGATCTGGGCGCCGTTCTCGACCTGCTGCCGCGCTACGTCCAGCGCGGTCTCGTAGTCGCCTTCCTTGATCAGACGCTTGAACACCGCAGAACCGGTCACATTGGTACGCTCGCCGACGTTGACGAACAGCGTCTCCTCGCCGATGTTCATCGGTTCGAGGCCGGACAGACGGCATTCGTGCTTGATGTCGGGAATGGCGCGCGGGGCTTCGGGCTCGACCGCCTCGCGGATGGCGCGGATATGTTCCGGAGTGGTGCCGCAGCAGCCGCCGACCAGGTTGAGAAAACCTTCGCGGGCCCACTGCACGATCTCTTCGGCCATCTGTTCCGGGGTTTCGTCGTACTCGCCGAAAGCGTTGGGCAGACCGGCATTGGGGTGCACCGAGACACGGGTGTCGGCAATGCGCGAGAGCTCCTCGACATACTGCCGCAGTTCCTTCGGACCCAGCGCGCAGTTGAGGCCGATCGAGACCGGACGGGCGTGGCGCACCGAGTTCCAGAACGCTTCGGTGGTCTGGCCGGACAGGGTGCGTCCGGAGGCGTCGGTAATGGTGCCGGAGATCATCACCGGCAGGCGTACGCCGTTGTCGTCGAAATACTTCTCGACCGCAAAGATCGCCGCCTTGGCGTTGAGGGTGTCGAAGATGGTCTCGATCAGGATGATGTCAGAGCCGCCCTTGACCAGGCCGTCGGTCGACTCGATGTAGGCTTCGACCAGCTCGTCGAAGCTGACGTTGCGGAAGCCCGGGTCGTTGACGTCCGGCGAAATGGAGCAGGTGCGGTTGGTCGGGCCGAGGACGCCGGCGACGTAACGCGGCTGGCCGGTCTGGGCCTCGACCTCGTCGCATACCTGACGCGCCAGCCGGGCGGCCTCGAGGTTGATCTCGTGGCTCAGCGCCTCCATGTCGTAGTCGGCCATTGCGATACGGGTGGCATTGAAAGTGTTGGTCTCGAGGATGTCGGCGCCCGCGAGCAGGTACTGGCGGTGAATGTCCGCGATCAGTTCCGGGCGGGTCAGCACCAACAGGTCGTTATTGCCCTTGACGTCGCTATGCCAGTCGGCGAAACGCTCGCCACGATAGTCCGCCTCTTCAAGTTTCGCCTGCTGGATCATGGTGCCCATGCCGCCATCGATGATCATGATGCGGCTAGCGAGTGTGTCCTGAAGTTGCGTGAAACGATTGTTGTCTGTCACCTGTACGGCCCCGGTCCAGTGTCGATCCATAAACAAAGTTCGCTATTGTAAATCAAAAGCTTGTCGATTTTCCTGAGGGCTCTTCATCCACAGTTGAAAAAAACTGCGTTTAGGGCCCGTGGTGCGAAACGGCGGCCAGCGATTTGTGCAGTGCGGGAAAAAATTGCCGGGCGATGGGATTTTTTTAACCCAAAACGGGTAGAATCTGCTCGCCGGCAGAGCAACCTGCGCCTTGCAACCGCACATTTCAGGCTTCCTGGAGCACAAGAGAAGAGATGGGTGCGCAGGTTCCGAGGCCGTACCGGCGTTGCAGAAGGTAGAACAGATGACAAAGAAAACGAAGGCAGCCGAGGTCAGCATGGAAAATCTGCTGCGGATTTTCACCGTTCCCGAAGCGCCCGGGTCGACCCTGAGCCGCCTGGAAAACGACATCTCGGCCAACCTTGCCGGTTTTCTGCAGGAGCATATCGTCGCCGAGGAGACCGACCTGGTCGAGATAGAGCGCGACTTCAGCGATACCCTGATTCCTGAACGACCGGTCTACGTGTCGGAGCAGACAGAGTTCCTGCTCGACAAAGTCGTGGCGCAGTCGGTGCACACCGCGTCGCCGAGTTTCGTCGGTCATATGACCTCGGCGCTGCCGTATTTCATGATCCCGCTGTCGAAGATCATGATTGCGCTGAACCAAAACCTGGTCAAAACCGAAACCTCCAAGGCCTTCACGCCGCTGGAGCGTCAGGTGCTGGGCATGCTGCATCGCCTGGTGTACGACGAGCCCGAATCCTTCTACAGCCAGTGGCTGCATGACGCGCACCGGCACCTGGGTGCCTTCTGCTCCGGTGGCACCGTCGCCAATATCACCGCGCTCTGGGCGGCGCGCAACCGCGCCTTCGGGCCCGACGGCGACTTCCCCGGCATCATGAAGGCCGGGATGTTTGCCGCAATGCGTCATTACGGCTGCGAAGGTACTGCCGTGCTGGTGTCGGAGCGAGGCCACTATTCGCTGGCCAAGGCGGCGGACGTGCTCGGCATCGGTCGCGACCAGATCGTGGCGGTCGAAACCGACGGCCATAACCGTATTCGCCCCGACGCGCTCGAGTCGACCATCCGCAGGCTGCGGCGCTCGAATATCCGTCCGTTCGCGCTGGTGGGCGTTGCCGGTACCACCGAAACCGGCAATATCGACCCGCTGGACAGCCTCGCCGATATCGCCGCGAAAGAGCGCATGCACTTTCACGTCGACGGCGCCTGGGGCGGCCCGACGCTTTTTTCCGAGACCTACCGCAAGCGCCTGAAGGGTATCGAGCGCGCCGACTCGGTGACTATAGACGCACACAAGCAGCTGTACGTGCCCATGGGCGTCGGCCTGGTACTGTTCCGCGACCCGGCGGCGCTCAAGAGTATCGAACACCACGCCCAGTACATCATCCGCGAAGGCTCCAAGGACCTTGGCAGCGCCACGCTGGAGGGATCCCGTCCCGGCATGGCGATGCTGGTGCATTCGGCGCTCAAGATCATCGGACGTCGGGGCTATGCGCTGCTGATCGATAACGGCATCGGTCTGGCGCGCCGCTTTGCTGACCGTATCGAGGCGTTGGACGATTTCGAGCTGGTGTCCGACCCCGAACTGAATATCTTCACCTACCGCTGGCTGCCGCCCGCGGCCCGCGACGCGCTGCGCGACGCCGATCCCGAACGGTGCCGGCAGATCAACGAGGTGTTGAACCGGATCACGCGCTATATCCAGAAGACCCAGCGTGAACATGGCAAGGCCTTCGTCTCCCGTACCCGCCTGACACCGGAACGGTACGACCGCCAGCTGATCACGGTCTTCCGCGTCGTGCTCGCCAATCCGCTGACGACCGATGAGGTGCTGCGGGACGTGATCGAGGAACAGCGTGAAATCGCCGCCTCGATGCAGGATCACGAAGACATCCAGAGGCTTAACCAGCTCACCCGCTGCCCGGCTGCCTGAGTCGGGCGGCCGTTTCCCGATTGTGTAATGCAAACCCCTTGCCCATGGCTGGATGGGGCCCGTCGCACGCCGGTCTTATCATTCAAAGTGTCGACAATGTTGGTTTGCCGATAACAGAGATTGCACTGCAAAAATTGCGCAGCCTCCGATATTTGGCGTTTTTAGTCTTTGGTCTAGGTTAAAAGTCGTACGTTTTTGATTAAGGTTGGACTTGGAATCAGGGCCAACTGTCAACAATCACAACAAGGCCCTTACTGCATTGAGCGATAACAATAAAGGGGCCTATGAGCATGTCCTATCAGGCAGAATACACAGCATCGATCGAAAACCCCGAGGCGTTCTGGGCTGACAAGGCCCGGGCACTGAACTGGTACCGCGCACCACAGCAGGTGCTGTCCACGGATGAAAACCGTATCGACCGCTGGTTCGCCGACGGCGAACTCAATACCGCCTATCTGGCGCTGGACGTTCATCTGGAGCAGGGGCGGGGCGATCAGACGGCGCTGATTTACGACTCGCCGGTAACCGGCCAGGCACAGCGCTACAGTTATCGCGAACTGACCGACCAGGTGGCTCGCTTCGCCGGGGTGCTCAAGGCCCAGGGTGTGGAAAAGGGCGACCGGGTGGTGATCTATATGCCGATGATCCCCGAGGCCGTCATCGCGATGCTGGCGGTGGCGCGTCTGGGCGCCGTGCATTCGGTGGTATTCGGCGGTTTTGCCGCACCCGAACTGGCGGTGCGTATCGAGGATGCGGAGCCCAGGGTCGTGGTCACCGCGTCCTGCGGCATCGAAGTCGACAAACTGATTCCGTACAAGCCGCTGCTGGACGACGCCATCGTGCGCTCGAGCCACAAGCCGCAAAGTTGCGTCGTGTTCCAGCGCCCGCAGGTCGTCGCCCAGATGGTGCCGGGCCGTGACCTGGACTGGGAAGAGGCCATGGCGCAGGCCGAGCCCGCCGATTGCGTGCCGGTCAAGGGTACCGATCCGCTCTATATCCTCTATACCTCCGGCACCACC
>JABXIM010000105.1 GCA_013373085.1 Oceanospirillaceae bacterium
AAAGCCGATGCCGACACCGAGCAGGAAAGTGCCGGTGCAGAACAGCGCGAAGTGCGCCCGTTCGAGTGCAGCAATGCAGCACACAGCCCCCAGCAGCCCCACCAGGTTGCCGAGGTAGAAGCCATTGCGACGGCCGATGCGCTGCATGATCAGCGATGCCGGGATGGTGGCGGACATCAGACCAAGGAACTGCAGCGCCATCGGCAGGGTGATCAGTTCGATCGACGGCGCCAGCTCACGGCCGATCAGTGCGTTGACCGACACCAGCAAAATGGTGCCGGTGTTGAGCAGCGCCTGGCACAGCGACAGTAGCACCACATTGCGATTGACGGCACTGGTCGGCAGGTCGATGGCGGATCTCATGCGGATAGTCCTTTTGAGTGAATGTTTGGCGACGCAAATCGCTGACGGTATTGCGACGGATTGACGCCAAGGTGGCGCAGAAAGGCGCGGCGCATTCGGTCCGCGCTGCCGAAGCCACAGTCACGCGCGATTCCGGACAGTGGCGCAGTCACCTGTTCGAGCTGGCGCTGCGCCCGTTCGATCCGCACCCGCGCGATGCTGAACTGCGATTGACCGCCGGACCCGCCTCGGGTGCCAGCACCCGCACCTCATAGGCAGGGGCCGGTAACCGCTGAGTGGCGGTCGCATACACCTGTAACGGTCCCGCCACATCGAGCAACTGACAGTCCGGATAGGCGAGTACGGCGATGGATTTGGTCATGGTCTCGAAATTCCTGCTGACAATCGGCGTGAGGCGTGCCCAGTCTCTGCGCCTGCCTGGCATCGTGCCTGCTTGCCAGCGACGCTTAACGCCCAGTATGAGCGCCCCTCCCCCGTGTCTGCAATCACATCAATCCGCCACATCAGGACATCGTTCCTGCGAAGATACCCCTTTGCCAATTACCCGTCACGACTGGCTGTTCAGCCCCCACGGCTCACCATTTGGCATTTGCCATTTGCCGGCGCCTCCCCATACTTGAAGAAGCCATGACCATCATCGAACCGAAAGCCGCCCCCCCTTTCCATCCCCAGACACCGGGACAGGTGCGCGTGCTTTCGCTGAATATACAGGTCGGGCTCGAAACCTCGAGTTACGTACACTATTTCACCCGTGCCTGGAAACACATGGTGCCGACCCGGGCCGCACGCGACAACCTGGAGCGCATCGCCGAGCTGGCATCCCACTTCGATATCGTCGCCTTGCAGGAGTGCGACGCCGGCAGCCTGCGCACCCGGCGTCTGAACCAGGTGGCTCACCTCGCCGACCGGTCCGGTCTGCCGCATTGGGAAGCGTCGGTGACGCGGGACCTGGCGCCGTTCGCCAAGCACTGCATCGGTTGCCTGTCGCGCTGGCCGCTGCGCCGGGTACGCTCCCATGCCCTGCCCGGCCGCGTCCCGGGCCGCGGGGCACTGGAAGTGGAGGTGCGCCCGCCCGGTTACGAACCGCTGCGGCTGATCATCGCTCACCTTGCGCTCGGACGGCAGTGCCGCGCGCGCCAGCTGCATTTTCTCGCCGAGCTTGTCAGCGCCCGGACCGACACCCTGCTGCTCGGCGACTTCAACTGCGACCTGCCGGAACTGCACGAACACCAGGGTCTGCGCGAAGCAAGCCTGGCCGCGGTACACAGCGATTCGACCTTCCCCAGTTGGCGCCCGAAGCGCGCCATCGACCATGTGCTGGCCACGCCAACAGTGGAGGTACTGGACGCACGGGTGCTGGATGCCCGGGTGTCGGATCACCTGCCGGTCGCGACCCAGATCCGGCTGAAGCTGGAAAGCCGGAACGATTGAGCCTGCCCCTTCAGCGGTCGCCGTGTATACGCGCCACGGCCGCTGTCCAGCCGGCGTAAAGACGATCCCGGACGACCTTGTCCATGCACGGCTCGAAACGCCGGTCCCGTCGCCAGAACCTGTCGAGCGTCGCAAGCGAATCGAAGATACCCGCCTGCAGGCCGGCCAGGTAGGCGGCACCCAGCGCCGTGGTTTCGGTGATATGCGGCCGGTCGACGGTCGCACCGAGAATATCGGCGAGAAACTGCAGCAGCCAGTTGTTGGCCACCATGCCGCCGTCGACACGCAGCGCCACCGGTCGTTCGCCGTCGCTCTCCATCGCCTTCTGCAGATCCTTGGTCTGGTAGCAGACCGATTGCAGCCCCGCCGTGACGATCTCGCGGATGCCGGTATCCCGCGTCAGGCCGAAGATGGCGCCACGGGCATCAGGGTCCCAATAGGGCGCACCGAGGCCGGTAAAAGCCGGCACCAGGTAGACGCCATGGTCGGGCGGCGTCTGTTGCGCCAGCGGCTCGGACTCGTCCGCCGCCCGAATCAGGTGCAGACCGTCGCGCAACCACTGGATAGCCGCGCCGGCGACGAAGATGCTGCCCTCAAGCGCATAGGTCACCTCGCCACCCAGGCGGTAGGCGACAGTGGTCAGCAGGCGGTGCCGGGACTGCAGTGCGCGGTTACCGGTGTTGAGCATCAGAAAGCAACCGGTGCCATAGGTGCTTTTAGCCATGCCCTCGTGAAAGCAGGCCTGCCCGACCAGCGCTGCCTGCTGATCGCCGGCAACGCCGCAGACCGGTATGGCGGCACCGAGCAGCTCCGGCACGGTGGTGCCGAACGCGGCCGCCGAATCCATTACCTGCGGCAACAACGAGGCCGGAATGTCGAACAGCGCCAGCAACTCCGGGTCCCACTGCTGGCGGTGAATGTCGAACAGCAGGGTACGCGAGGCATTGGTGGCATCGGTACGGTGCTCGCGACCGCCGGTCAGGTGCCATAACAGGAAGGTGTCGACAGTGCCGAACGCCAGCTCGCCCCGCTCCGCCCGTGCACGGGCGTCCGGCACCTCGTCGAGAATCCAGCGGATCTTGCTGGCGGAAAAGTACGGGTCGATCAGCAACCCGGTGCGTGCGCTGATCATCGGCTCCAGATCGCGGCGTTTGAGGGACTCGCAGTATGCGGCCGTGCGACGGTCCTGCCAGACGATGGCCGGATATACCGGTTCGCCGCTGACGCGATCCCAGACCAGGGTCGTTTCACGCTGATTGGTAATGCCCAGCGCCGCGATCTCGCGGGCCTCGATACCGGCACTGGCGATGGCGTCACGACATACCGCCAGCACCCCCTGCCAGATGTCTGCCGGGTCATGCTCGACCCAGCCGTCGCGGGGAAAGTGCTGGCGGAAATCCTGCTGCGCCGACGCCAGCAGTCCGCCATCCGCCGAAAACAGCATCGCCCTCGAGCTGGTGGTGCCCTGATCGATCGCGAGTATCGCTTGCATCTGCGACGGCCTCCGCCCGGTCATTATCGTTACGAATACTATAGTAAGGACCGAAGGCTAAAACCGGATGGACACAGCATGCCAGCGGTGACGGATATTCAGGACCTGGTCGTGATCGGTGGCGGCATCAACGGCGTCGGCATCGCCCTGGACGCGGCGGGCCGCGGCCTGGGGGTGACGTTGTGCGAAATGGGGGATCTGGCGTCAGCCACCTCGTCGCGCAGCAGCAAGCTGGCCCACGGCGGCCTTCGCTACCTGGAGCAGGGCGCGTTCCGGCTGGTGCGCGAAGCACTCGACGAGCGCGAAATTCTGCTGCGCAATGCCCCCCACATCAGCCGGCCGCTGCGCTTTCGTCTGCCACTGAACCCGGCGCTGCGCCCGGCCTGGCAGATTCGTGCCGGCCTGTTTCTCTACGACCACCTGGCACGAAGACACCGCCTGCCCCCCTCCCGTGCGCTGCAGTTTCCGCCCGACGGCCCGCTGCAGGCCGACTTTCATCGCGGTTTCGAATACGCCGACGGCTGGGTCGACGATGCACGACTGGTGGTGCTAATCGCGATGGCCGCGCGCCGGCATGGCGCCGAAATTCTGCCGCGCACGCGCTGTATCGGAGCCCGCCGCCACAACGATCTCTGGCAGTTGACGCTGCAACAGGGCGAGCGACGTTTCGAGCGACAGGCCCGGGCCCTGGTCAACGCCGCCGGCCCCTGGGTCAGCCGGCTGTTCCCCGAGGTGCTGCACAAGTCGGCCCCGCGACCGATCCGTATGGTCAAGGGCAGCCACATAGTGGTGCCGCGGATTCACCCGGGCGACGAAGCCTACATCCTGCAGCACGACGACGGCCGGATCGTGTTCGTCATTCCTTACGAGGATCGCTTTTCACTGATCGGCACCACCGACGTCGACTACGACGGCGACCCGGCCGACGCCGCCATATCGGCGGCGGAAATCGACTACCTGCTGGCTGTCGTCAACCGTTACTTCCGTGTACAGACCGCTCCGGGCGACCTGGTCTGGCACTATGCCGGCATCCGGCCGCTGATGGCGGAGAGCAGCGGCAGCGCCCAGAGCGCCTCGCGGGACTATAGCCTGGTGCTGGACGCCCCGGCCGGCGCCCCGCCGCTGCTGTCGGTGTTCGGCGGCAAACTGACCACCTACCGTCGTCTGGCCGAATCGGCCTGTAACCGGCTGCGCGCTTTCTTCCCCGGAGCCGGTCCGGCCTGGACACGCCATGCGCCGCTGCCGGGCGGCGATTTCGAAGACCTGGCGATCTTCGAACAGGCGCTGACCCGTGACTATTCCTGGTTACCGGAGACACTCAGGCACCGCTTCGCGCGCAGCTATGGCACCCTGAGCCGGCAGATTCTCGCCGGCTGCGAAAACCTCGACGGCCTCGGCGAACGCCTCGGTGCCGACCTCTACGCCGGAGAAGCGGACTATCTGATCCAGCAGGAGTGGGCGTGCTGCGCCGAGGATATTCTCTGGCGTCGCAGCAAGCTGGGGCTGCGCTTCACCCCGGCTGAGGTTGCCCGGCTCGAGGCCTGGATCGCCACGCGATCGGCGATGCCGTCTTGAAAACCGGCATCGCCTGGACGACCGCGCGCCGGGCAACGATCACGGCGCCATCCGACGGGTACCTGAGTACCTCGACGCGCAGAGCAGCGAAAACCCATCCTGGCCGACCTCGCCACGCTGTGCGGACTGAGCCCCTACTGCCTGAACCGGCTGAGGCCCCCGCGCAAGAACGTCCATGCCTCAAACCACTATCAGCACCTATACTGCGGGCCTCAGACAACACCGATGGAACACCATGACACCCGTTCGACTTTTTCTCACCGGTGCCCGCGACACCCTGCCACTGATTCTCGCAGCCATCCCCTTCGGCATCGTTTACGGCGCCCTGGCCATGAGCAACGGTCTGTCCGAATGGGCGACGCTGGCGATTTCGCTGTTCGTTTTCGCAGGCTCCGCCCAGTTCATCGCCGTCACGCTGGTGGCCAGCGCCGCCGCGTTGCCGGTGATTCTATTGACCGTTTTCGTCGTCAACCTGCGGCATATGCTCTATGCCGCCAGTCTGATGCCCTGGGTCAGCGGCCTGCCGCAGCGCCTGCGGGCCCTGATGGCCTTCTGGCTGACCGACGAAACCTATGCGGTGGTAACCAACCGAATAGGCAAGGACCCGGAATTGACCGGCCTGCCCTGGTACTACTGCGGGTCGGCACTGGCGATGTACGGCAACTGGGTATTCTGCACCTGGCTCGGTATCACCGTTGGGCAGCAGCTCCCCAGCCTGACCGACTGGGGGCTGGATGTCGCCATGGTGGTCGCGTTCATCGGCATCGTGGTACCGGCGCTGCGTAACCGCGCCCAATGGGCCTGCGCCCTGAGTGCGGGGACCTGCGCCCTGCTCACCCATGACTGGCCGCACCAGAGCGGCCTGCTGTTCACCGCCGTCGTGGCGATCGCCATCGGCGTCACGCTGGAGCGCCGCGCGGCCAACACGGCAAGGGAGACGTTGGTATGAATGAAGCTCTGCTGATAGCGGGCATGACACTGCTGACCTTCGGCCCCCGCTACCTGCCGCTGGCGCTGGCCGGGCGGGTCCGCATAGCGCCGCTGCTGGAACAGGCGCTGCGTTTCGTGCCGATTGCGGTGCTCAGCGCCATCATCGCCCAGACCACGCTGGTGCGGGACGGGCAGATCGACGCCAACCCCGGAAACCCTTATCTGGTCGCAGCCCTTGCAGCCGGCGTAACCGCGTACTGGAGCCGCCAGCTATTCGCCACCGTGGCGGTGGGACTGGTCGTTTACGGCGCGGCGCGCTGGTTCCTTTAAGTGCCGGCGGTATTCGGTCTGCCCATCGGAGCGCCGCCCCGGTGCGGAGGTTTTCCGATGCCGGCCGGCGCTATTCGCGGCGCGGAAGTGCCCTTTGGGTGCGCCACTCCCACAGGGTGTCACCTGCAACCTGTCACGCGTCACCCCATTCAGTGCAGCCGCAGTGTCAGGGTATCCCCGCGCTGCACCAGTTCCAGGTCCTTGATAAAGCTCATTCCGAGCAACACCATGTCGCCGGGCATCCCGGGGTTTATATTGCCCGGCACGTTTCGCAGCAGGATGGAGCCGAGGCGTACTTCATGGAGGCGGGTATCATACACGGTGGCGATGCCGTTGGCCGTGGTCACCCGGGTGGCGAATCCCGGCTTCAAACCCAGGCGCTGTGCCAGGTCTTCCGGCACGCTGATGCGCGTCGCGCCGGTATCGACCAGGAACTGCACCGGCTGACCATTGATCAGGCCCGGCGCCACGTAGTGACCCGCCCGGTTGCGCTGCAGCACCACTTCCGCCGGTCCCTCGGTATTGACTGCCGCCAGCTGGCGATTGGGGTTGTACTGATGCTCCAGCCACTGGTCGAAGCCCAGCACCAGAACGACAAGCAGCGACAGCCAGGCGGCGAACCACATCAGTCGGCCGGTACGCCGCGGGCCAGGGTCGGGAATATTCATGCCAGTAGAGGCAACTGAGTGCTGCAAAAGTTCAGTATCCGGCACGCCATATCCGGCACGATGAGCCGTGCGTCTGCGGCCAGGTGTTCTGCGGTCGCGCTCTGGCATGCCGCCTTCGCGTTTAAGCATGGTTCGGGCCAGATTCAACCAACACGATTGTTAAGCTGAAGCTTTCTAACAATCTATCCTGATCGAGAATTACCCAAACGCCATCCACCAATGCCAGAACCCTTTAATTTCGGCACCAGACTGAATGATCACAGACCAGAAAAGGACAGGGAGCCCAACGCATTGATGAATATTTCTAATCAATTTGCTGAAAAAGCGTCGTTTGAGCCGGGCTCAACATCTCAGTAACATGGCCTTCATCGAATGATTGCTGAGCTCTGAGGAGCCGATGGTTTGGGGACCACGTCGCATCAGTAGGCAATCGACCAACGTGACACCGGGATAGATGTAAATGTACAAAGGTTACCTTGCTCAGGATACTGGCGCTGCCGACAACCTCGATATCGAACGACTGATGGCAGAAGCCCGCGCCGAGCGCGCTCGTTACTTTCGCGCGCTGATCGCACGCATTTTTCGCCGTCAGGCGCTGCCGGTCTGGAACCAGACTGCACTGCCCGCCAGCTGAGTCGCCGGACTGCAACACCCTCTTTTCGTTTGACTTGTTGTTCTTGTGAACTTCGGCCGGACCCGGCAACGGGCTCCGGCTTTTTTTATGTCCAGCGGCAACAGCGTGTGCCGGAATCACACGCCGACACGTGCAGTCTCCGGCCTCTCAGCCCCGCCAGGCGGGATAACTCAGTCGCTTTCACGGTAGAGATTGAGCACGCTGGAGAAATCCAGGGTACCGTTGCCCTTGGCCTGGTGCAGGCTGAACAGCGCGCGGGCAGCGGAGCCCATCGGCACCGGCGAGGCGCTATGCTGGCTCAGTTCCATCGCGAGTCCCAGGTCCTTGAACATCAGATTGGTCTGAAATCCCCCCTCGTAGTCGCGTGACGCCGGCGCCGTTTCCATAACCCCTGGCCAGGGGTTATAGACGTTCAGTGCCCAGTTGCCACCGGAGCTCTGCTTCATGATTTCCGATAGAACAGCCGGATCGAGGCCGTTCTTGACGCCCATGTTCAGCGCCTCACAGGTGCCGGTCATCAGGATTGCCAGCATCATGTTGTTGCAGGCCTTGGCAATCTGGCCGGCGCCGTGGTCGCCGGCGTGGAAGATATTCTTACCCATCTTTTCAAGCACCGGCCTGGCACGCTCGAACTGAGCGTCGGACGCGCCGACCATGAAGCTCAGAGTACCGGCCTGGGCACCACCGACCCCACCGGATACCGGCGCATCGATGAAATCCAGCCCGCGATCGGCGGCGATCTTCGCCACCCGCTTGGCCACTTCCGCCTCGATGGTTGAGCAGTCGATGATCAGCGCCTGCGGATCGACGGTATCGAGCAGCGGCTCAGGCCCATTGACGTAAAGTCCTTCGACATGGACGCCGGCCGGCAGCATCGAAATCACGTATTCCGCGTCCTTCACCGCTTCGGCGGCGCTCGCCACACGCAGGCAGCCCTCTTCGACGGCATGGGCCAGCGCCTGCTCCGACAGGTCGAAGGCCTGCACCCGGTGTCCGGCTGCCGCCAGGTTATGAGCCATGGGTCCCCCCATGTTGCCCAGTCCGATAAATCCGATAGTAGCCATATTCTTATCCTTATATTCGGGGCGCCCGGGCCGGCATTGGTGCCGGGCGCCGGTCATTCGATAGACGATCAGAGATCCATCAGCGGGCTCTCCACCCAGGGGTTTTCGAACAGCTCGGCAAGGAAAGCCGCATCGACATCGCCGACCGACCTGAAGGTCCAGTCCGGCGTGTTGTCCTTGTCGATCAGCAGCGCCCGTATCCCCTCACGCAGCTCGCGGTGGCGACAACACTGCACCGACAGCACGAGTTCCTGCCGGAACACCTCGCGCAGCGACAGATGCCGGCAACGGTGAAGCTGTTCGGCGATCAGCCTGAGCGACAGCGGGCTGCCGTTGCGCACCGCCTTCTGCGCCCGCAGCACCCATTTGTCGTCGCTTTCGAGGCTCAGCAGCGCCTCGACCACATCCTCGACGCTGTCGTGGTCGGTGAGGGTGCGGATCAGGTCGAAATGCTCGCGAATCGGCGCCGCCTGTTCGGCGAAGACGGGTCGCGACTCGTTCTCGAGTTCACGCAGTACCCGGCTGAGGGTGCCGCCGGCGTCGTGCGCCCAGTCTTCGGCGGCCAGCCGCTCGACCAGGCCATCGCGCAAGTCGGCGCGGACTGCGCGGTCTGCCAACCCCAGGAACAGCGCGTCACGCGCGTTGATCGGGTTGCCCGTCAGACCCAGGAAGAGCCCGGTGCCGCCGGGCATGCGGTTGAGGAACCAGCTGCCGCCGACGTCCGGATAGAGACCGATGGTGACCTCCGGCATCGCCAGGTGCGAGGTTTCGGTGACTACCCGATGGCTGCATCCGTTCATCAGCCCCATACCGCCGCCCATGACAATACCGCTGCCCCAGCAGACGATCGGCTTTGGATAGGTGTGAATGCTGTAGTCGAGACGGTACTCGCGGGTGAAGAAGTGTTCGGGGAACTCGGCATCGGCGCCGCCGGTCATCGCCTTGTAAAGATTGACGATATCGCCGCCGGCACAGAACGCCTT
>JABXIM010000135.1 GCA_013373085.1 Oceanospirillaceae bacterium
ATGGTCACCAGTCGCTGCTGGCGACCCGCATGCGCCTCGACGATATGCTGCCGATCGCCGAAAAACTCGACCAGGTGGGATACTGGTCAGTGGAAAGCTGGGGCGGCGCCACCTTCGACTCCTGCATCCGTTTTATCGGCGAAGATCCATGGGAACGCATTCGCGAACTCAAAAAGGTGATGCCGAACACCCGCCAGCAGATGCTGTTGCGTGGCCAGAACCTGCTGGGTTACCGCCACTACGCCGACGATGTCGTCGCCAAGTTCGTTGAGCGCGCGGCCACCAACGGGGTCGACGTCTTCCGTATCTTCGATGCGATGAACGATCCGCGTAACCTGGAGGCGGCGATCAAGGCGGTCAAGGAAACCGGCAAGCACGCCCAGGGCACCATCTCCTACACCACCAGCCGGGTGCACACCATCGACAACTGGGTCGATTACGCCAAGACCCTGGAAGACATGGGCGCCGAGTCGATCTGCATCAAGGACATGTCCGGCATCCTGACGCCTTATGACGCCTTCGACCTGGTATCCCGCCTCAAGAGCCAGACCGAACTCGAGGTTCAGCTGCAGTCCCACGCCACCTCGGGCCTGGCCGACATGACGCTGCTGAAAGCGATCGAAGCCGGTATCGACCGTGTCGACACGTCCATTTCATCAATGTCGATGACCTATGGTCATACCGCCACCGAAACCGTCGTGGCGGCGCTTGCCGGCACCGACCGCGATACCGGCCTGCAGCTGGAGAAACTCGAAGAGATCGCGGCCTACTTCCGTGCGGTTCGCAAGAAGTACGCAAAATTCGAAGGTTCGCTGCGTGGCACCGATTCCCGCATCCTGATCGCCCAGGTACCGGGTGGCATGCTGACCAACATGGAAAACCAGTTGCGCGAGCAGGGCGCCGCCGACAAGTTCGACGACGTGCTGGCCGAAATCCCGCGCGTACGTGAGGATCTGGGCCTGATCCCGCTGGTGACACCGACATCCCAGATCGTTGGCACCCAGGCCGTGATCAACGTACTGATGGGCGAGCGCTACAAGAGCATCTCCAAGGAAGTACAGGCAATCCTCAAGGGCGAATACGGAGCCGCGCCGGCACCCTACAATGCCGAACTTCAGGCCCGCGTGCTGGAGGGAGGCGAAGCGATCAGCTGCCGTCCCGCCGACCTGCTGGCACCGGAGCTCGACAAGCTGACCGACGAGCTGCGCAAACAGGCGCAGGCAAAAGGCATCAAGCTTGCGAGCGGCGGCAACGAGATTGACGATGTACTGACCTACGCGTTGTTCCCGCAGGTAGGCCTCAAATTCCTGGAAAATCGTGGTAACCCCGACGCATTCGAACCCGCACCGACCCTAGAGGACGCTCAGACCATGGCAGCACCGAAGAAAACCGGCCCGGAAGTCTACACCATCACCGTCAACGGCCAGAACTACGTGGTTCAGGTCACCGAAGGTGGCGATCTGTCCGCTATCACGCCGGCGGCTCCCGCTGCCACCGCTGCACCGGCCGCCGCGCCCGTGGGCGAAGGTGAGGAAGTGCCGGCACCGCTGGCCGGTAACATCTGGAAGGTGCAGGTCAGCGCCGGCCAGGCGGTTCAGGAAGGTGACGTGTTGGTAATCCTCGAGGCGATGAAGATGGAAACCGAAGTCCGTGCTGCACGCGCCGGCACTGTGGTCACCGTCGACGTCAAGGAAGGCGATGCCGTACAGGTGGGTGACTCCCTCCTGACCCTGGCATAAGCGAGGCCCGGTATGGAAAAGCTTCTGACACTGCTGACCGCTTCGGGGATTTACAATATCTCCGCCGGGCAGTTCTTCATGATCGTGGTTGGCCTGGTGCTGCTGTTCCTGGCGATCCGCAAGAACTTCGAGCCGCTGCTGCTGGTGCCGATCGGCTTCGGCGGCATCATGGCCAACATCCCGGAAGCGGGGCTGGCCTACTCGGCGGTGGAAAATGCGGTGCACTTTGCCAAGCCCGAGGTACTGCAGTCGCTGGCATCGGTGCTGAGTATCGGCAGCGCCGATCCCCATGACATCCTGCATGCCTACCACAACGCCAATGCGACCGTGCACTCGGCGGCGGCACTGACGGCCCAGGATGCGGGTTACAGCAACGGCATGCTGTATAACTTCTACCTGGTGGCGATCGCCTCCGGTGCGGCGCCGCTGCTGATCTTCATGGGCGTGGGCGCGATGACCGACTTCGGTCCGCTGCTGGCCAACCCGAAGACGCTGTTTCTCGGCGCGGCAGCGCAGTTCGGCATCTTCGCCACCATCATGGGGGCGATCGCCCTGACGCTGACCGGGATGATGGACTTCAGCATCCAGGACGCTGCAGCGATCGGCATTATCGGTGGTGCTGACGGTCCGACGGCGATCTATGTCACCAGCCTGCTGGCGCCCCAGCTACTAGGCGCGATCGCCGTAGCCGCGTACTCCTATATGGCGCTGGTACCGTTGATCCAGCCGCCGATCATGCGTGCCCTCACCACCGAGGCGGAGCGCAAGATCAAGATGAGCCAGCTGCGCCACGTCTCCAAGACCGAGAAGATCCTGTTCCCGATCGTGCTGCTGATCCTGGTCGCATTGCTGCTGCCGGATGCTGCACCGCTGTTGGGCATGTTCTGCTTCGGTAACCTGATGCGCGAGTGTGGCGTGGTCGACCGTCTGAGCGATACCGCCCAGAATGCGCTGATCAATATCGTCACCATCTTCCTCGGGCTGTCGGTCGGTTCCAAGCTGTCCGCCGACAAGTTCCTGGACGTGCAGACGCTGGGCATCCTGGTGCTGGGTGTCATCGCCTTCGGTATCGGTACAGCCTGCGGCGTGCTAATGGCCAAGTTCATGAACAAGTTGGCTGGCGGAGATTCCATCAACCCGCTGATCGGCTCGGCCGGCGTCTCGGCAGTTCCCATGGCCGCGCGTGTCTCCAACAAGCTGGGGCTGGAGTCCAACGCTCAGAACTTCCTGCTGATGCACGCGATGGGTCCGAACGTGGCCGGTGTTATCGGCTCGGCGGTTGCTGCCGGCGTGATGATCAAGTTCGTCGGATAATCCGCGAACTTTGCCTTAAAAAGGGGCCGTCATCGACGGCCCTTTTTTTAACTCTTCGCAGATTAGCGTGAAACCAGGGGCCAAAAGTAGGATGGGTGGAGCCGCACTGGCACCCTGTTTAACGCTTTCAGCGGGGTTGACGCGGCGCAACCCATCGATGAGTCGGTTGCATGCATAGTGTCGAACCGACACCCAAGATGGGTTGCACGACGCCCTGGTCGCATCAGTGACGGATACGCCGTGCCGAGGCGTCGCTCCAACCATCCTACGAATGACGTTTTTCCCGCTTAAGCGCGTTTAGATTTGTGTTGGTCCGCGTCCCGCTGGCCCTTCATCCAGCGCCTCACGCCTCCCCAATAGTTGGATGATGTCCCTGCGGACCTCGATCCAACATACGCGAGACTTGATCGTTCGTGACGGCGGCGTCCCACCGCGAATTGCTCAATAGCCGGCCAGTACTTCGACGTGCGCCTGTACCGAAAACGCCAGTGCCACCGGGTTGTACCCCCCTTCCAGCACTGATACCAGGCGGCCGTTACTATAGCGACGTGCAGCATCCATGATCAGCTGAGTGGCCCAGCGGTAATCGTCCTCCGAAAGTTGAAGATCGGCCATCGGGTCTTCGGCGTGGGCGTCGAAACCGGCGGAGATAAAAATGATATCGGGTCTGTGCGCCTCCAGCGCCGGCAGCCAGCGGCCTTCCAGAGCGCTGCGAAACAATGAGGCTTCGCTGAACGCCGGCAGTGGACAGTTGACGATGTTGTCACGCGCGATATCGAAGTAGCGCTCGGGGTAATACGGGTGCTGGAAGGTCGAGCAGACCAGCACCTCGGGCCTGTCCTTGAAAATGTCGACGGTGCCGTTGCAGTGATGGACATCAAAATCGAGGATCGCCACGCGCTCGATACCGGGCTGCTGCAATGCATGCAACGCACCGATCGCGACATTGTTGAAGAAGCAGAAGCCCATCGGAAGGTCGTACTCGGCATGGTGGCCCGGCGGCCGCACGGCACAGAAGGCATTGTCGTTGAGGCCACCGATGACGCGATTGGCGGCGAGAATGGTCGACCCGGCAGCCAGAGTGGCTGCATGCAGAGAGTCGGGGCAGAGAGCGGTATCGTCGTCGGTATAGACAACACCCTCGCTGGGCTGCATCCGGATCAGCTTCGACTGGTGTAGCTTGGCGTGGGCCAGCTGAATCTGTTCCGCTGTAGCGGCGATGGCGTCGTGGCTATCAAGCTGCTGCAGCAAACCGGTGCGATCGAGGACCTTGCGGATGGCGGCCAGCCGTATCGGACTTTCCGGGTGCTCGGGACCCATGTTGTGCAGGGTGCAGTCCTGATGCGAAATAAATGCAGTAGTCATTTTCTGCAACTCTTGTCGTTATTGTCTGCGCGGCAGTGTATCGGATCGCGACAACGGTTACTGCTAGTCTAAGGTATGGTGGCACAGGTGGGGCGCGCGCCCTTTGCCATTAGTTGATCCAGGTCAGTAAGCCGGGGCGTTCTGCACGCTACTATGGCTTTACAGCATAGAACTGTATTCAGCGCCGAATGTATCACCCTGCATCCGGCGCTTTTTTTATGTACAGGATGTACGGTATCCCGCGGGCGCATGGATGCGCGATAGCGGGGCATGTACAGGATGTACGGTCATCATCAATTGCTCCTGCATTGATGATATTCCGACCATCCCTGGTGGTTATCCCGCCGACACGGGAGTTGGGGCATTAGGCCGGCTGCAGCATCCACTTAACCTGGCCGCAGACCTGCTCCGGCTTTTCCTGCCAGCCTGTGGGCTTTTATACTCACGGAACACATACAGGCAATGCGGGATCACTTAGCCGGTGGACGTCAGACGGATCGACTACTCAGACAAGCAGGTGTTACTGGTCGACAGCAGCGGCAATGTGCGATCCGCTATCTTCCACATGCTGCGGCGTCTGGGTATCGACAACATTCAGGCGGTCAGCATCAATGACCGGGTGTTGTCCCTGATCGCCGAGGGCGACTTCGATATTATCCTGCTCGGTCATAACGGCAGCGATACCGTGACCGGCGTTCAGATTCTCGAAGAGGCCCGCTTTCGGGGCTTCGTCAAACCCAGCACCTGCTGGGTTTTCATGACCAGCGATGCCAGCCAGGAGCTGGTACTGCACGCCATCGACAGTCACCCGGACGTGGTGCTGACCAAACCCTTCACCATTGAAGACCTGAAATACCGACTCGATACCCTGGTCGCACGCAAGAATCTGCTGCGGCCGATCGACGTCGCCATCGAGACCGGTGATCTGACCTTGGCCATCGACCTCTGTCGTGACCTGGTCGGGCGAAAGGATCCGCTGTACGAAGCCGTACAGCTGGTTCGCGGAAGGTTGCTGATACGGGCCCGGCGATTCGACGAGGCAAAGGCGCTGTTCGAGAACCGCTTCTGGCAGAATCAGGACAAGGAGGCAGGGCTGCACCTGGCCGAGGCCCTGGCGGGGCTTGGACAGATGCGGAATGCGGTCGAGATACTGCAGGGCCTGGTTGCACAGTATCCATTGTTGATCGCTGCCTATGACCTGCTGGCGCAACTGCATGAACGGCTGGGCCAACTCGATGCGGCCCGAGAGGTTCTGGAGGAAGCAACGGCGCGTAGTCCCCTTGGCATACCGCGCCAGATGGAGCTGGGGCGGATCGCGACCCAGACGCGCCGGCTCGGCACCGCGGAAGGGGCCTACCGCAAGTCGATCCAGCTGGGGCGGCGCAGCGTATACCGCTCGCCGGAGCCGTACCTGCGGCTGGCCAATTTACACCGGCTGGGGTTGCGGGACGCGGGCGAACGCCAGCAACCCGGCTTGCGTGATGCTTTCGACCAGGTGCTGAACCAGGCCTCGTTCCGGTTTCCGAGGGATGAAAAGTGCAAGATTCAGGCGGCGCTGCTGCGCGGCCAGCTGTTGCGCGATATCGGAGATGACAAGGGTGCCGACCGCTGCCAGCGCGAAGCGGAGAATCTTAACCGGCAGCTGGAGACGCCGCTGGATCTCCAGCGCGAGCAGCTGCAGCTGAACGCAGACAAGGTGCCAATGCTGGAGCCCGCGCGTTCGGCGCTCTCGGCGCCGGAAACTACCTCAACCCAACATGACAGCGCGATGAGCGAAAAGGTCAACCGTCTGGGCGTCAAGCACTATATGGCAGCCAAGATCTCGCAGGCGTTTCGCTATTTCGGCCTGGCCATCGAATACGATCCGGGCAATGCGTTCGCGCTGCTGAACCTTGCCCAGTTGTTCCTCGAGCTGGCCCGGGACAGCGAGGCCAAACGCAAGGAGCGCCTGAGAATGGTGGACCGTTACCTGCGTCTGACCGCGCAGCTGCCGTTGCAGGAGCCGGCGCTAGGACGGCAGCGTCAACTGCAGGCCCTGCGAGCCCAGCCGTTGGCGGCACTCCCCGTCGGCTGTCTGGCGCCGCTGCTCAGGTAGGGTTGTCAGCGGGCGGGTCGCCGGCCAGGTGCCAGGGCGGCGGCAACCGACGCAGCGTCTGCAGCAGGTGATCGACATCACCCGTGTCATGGTAGGGACCGAACCCGAATCGCAGCCGGTTGCCGCGACTGTCGACATGGATGCCACGTTGTCCGAGTCTCTGCACCAGAGTCGAGGCCTGACTATCCGGAAGCTCGATCGCCAGGAAATGGCCGTGGAGACGGCCCGGCTGATAGAGCCAGCGCCCTGCCGAGAGGCAGGGTACGTTACCCAGTCCATCCAGAAAACGCCGCTGCAAGGTCTGTACATGGCGGTGAATATCATCGATCCGGATGCCTTCTCGTTGATAAAGCGCCAGGACAGCGTCGAGCCGGTACAACGCTGCCGGATCGAAGGTGGCGCCGGCAAAGCGTCGACCGTCATCGGCATACTGGACGTCCGCTTGCCGCGTTGCCAGGTGCTTGAAATCGGCGAACCAGCCAGTGATCACGGGGCGCAACCGACAGCCCGGTGGCACATGCATGAAGCAGCAGCCCTCGCCGCCCTGGGCATACTTGTAGCCTCCCGCCAGATAGAAGGCGCGACGCAGCGCAGAACCGGGTGCCCGCGGTAATGCGGCGAAGGCATGGTAACCGTCTATCGCCACCAGACAGTCGTCCGGAGCAGCGGCCAGTATGGGCTCCAGTTCGGTGACGACCAGTCCCGAGTCGAAAAACACCTGGCTGAAAAATACCAGATCCCAGTGCTGTCGCCGCAACGCGGCGGCGAGAGCGGGCGCGAATTCGCCGACCGGCTCGCTCGGGATCCGGGTGACCCGGCACCAGCCTGTCTCTTCCAGCCGCCGGACTTGCCGGTCAAAGCTGTGAAACTCCGCATTCGAGGTCAGGATTCGCACTGGGCGATCGGTTGGCAGGCAGGATAGCAGACGGACCAGCAGGTCATGGGTGGATGGCGCGAAACAGAGCTGCTGTGGCGTCTCGGAGTCCAGCAATCTGGCGATCCGTTGCTGTAGTTGCGGGATCCTCTCGCCATGCAGGGGACCCCATTTGTCATCGACGAGTCGCGCGGCATCGTCCCAGCAGCGGAGCATGGCGTCGCGGGTGACGTCGGGCCAGAAGTGGTGACTGTGGGCGGTGAAATAGAGCGCGTCGGGGTGGGCCGCGAGAAAACGCCGGTAGTGTCGTTTGAGCATGAGCTAGCCATTGCCGAGAGTACTGAAGTGAAAATCCAGCTTGCGCGACAGGCCGACCGGCAGCGGCGCCAGCCGCGAGCGCGGAACCAGGTAGGAGGCGAGGTTGAACAGGTCGCCGAAAATCTGGGTTCGGGCTGCGCTCTGGCGCAGGTACTGGTGTCCGGATGAGCCGCCGGTACCGATTCGGCTGCCGATCATGCGTTGTACCATCAGGGCGTGGCGGTAGCGCCAGGCCGTCAACTGTTCGTCGATCTCGACCAGCAGTTCCAGCAGCCGGAACGGCTGCTGCAGTAGTGGCTCGTCGCGATAGAGGTGGATGAACAGGGCCGCCTGGAAGGCCTGCCGCGAAAGCCGGACATGCCCCGCCGTGCGTGCCTTTTCGTAGGCGGTGGCATCAAACAGACAATCGAACTGCTGCTGGCTCTGTTGCAGCTGCTCCAGCTGCTGTGCCCGTTCTTCGTCGCTCAGCTGGGAGTGCTGCTCGAGCACTGCACGGTCGGCCTCGAACATTTGCACAAGGGTATCGCGGTAGCTGGACCAGAAGTCGTAGTGGTCGTCCTGCAGGAACGGCATGCGCGCGAGCCAGGCATCAACCCTGTCGAACAGGCTGGGCTCGTGATCGAGCTGCTCGAGCAGACGCCGGTCGCCTGGACTGAAGCGTCGCACGTAAGTACCGCCGCCGGGACGATCCCGGACACGCAGGCCAAGTTTGGTTTCGATGACACGGAACTGGACGCTCTGGAAACCGGATGCCGGCACCAGCAAGTCACGGAACTCGAGAAAGTCCTGCGGGGCCATGGTTTCGAGGACGCCAATCTGCTCGACCAGCAGGTGCTGGATGCGGGTGATGCGCTCGAGTTTGGCACAGATGGCCGCCAGGCTGCGCTCGTCCAGGCGCTCGCTGGCGAAGTCAGCCAGTACGGCATCGAGTTCGTGCAGAATCTGCCGGAACCAGAGTTCATACGCCTGGTGTACGACAATGAACAGCATCTCGTCATGGGCCTCGTGACCGAGACGCCGGCTTTCGGGCCGCTGTGCGCCGAGCAGGCGCCCGAGCTGCAGGTAGTCGGCGTAGTAGAGTTCGCTGGACATGACGCATCTCCCGTTTTCGGGCATTACATTCGAAAGTATAGGCGGCCGCCAATCGGCGCCACGGTCTCGCAGGCTGTGCACAAAAGGTTGTGGGTAAGGTTTTCTCCGGCGCTGCCTGATTTTATTCACATAAAGCCTGAGCAAGGCTGTGAGTATCCTTGGAATAAACTCCGCACAGCCTGACGCAAAGGCCGTAATTGGTAGGTCTGTAAAAGTTGCGCAACAAATCGGCTCGCGCGGTGCAAATCCGTCACGCTGCCGTTGTTGATAACCCCGGCGCGAGATCTTATCCCGGTTTTATTCACAGGTAGCCATCGAGGTGCCGTTCGCATAATTGCGCCTTCGCCGCTACGCTAGAGACAGACGGTACGGCCACAGCCGCTGGCCCGGTGCCGCAATAACCCGTTCGCTGCGACCGGGTGATCGCTCCTGACCCTGATCCTCAGAGCCAAACGATGCCCGGCGGAATCGTCTCCGCGACCCGGCGCTGGCGCCGGTATGGCTACGGGGACAAGGTTGATCGCTGATGGCGCTGGCAATTATCTTTCTGATACTCGTTGTCGGTTCAGTCGTTTTTCATCTGCTCAACCCCTGGCATGCCACCGAGGCGGCATCCAACTGGGGCACTATCGACCAGACGCTGTTCCTGACGCTGGTGATCACCGGTGTCTTTTTCGTCGCCATCAGCCTGTTCATCGTGCTGGCGCTGCTGCGATATCGTCACCGTGACGGTATCCGGGCCCACTATGAACCCGAGAACCGGCGGCTGGAGTGGTGGCTGATCGGTATTACCACGCTGGGCATCGTTGGGTTGCTGGCGCCGGGACTGGTGATCTACAACCGCTTCGTCCAAGTGCCGGAAGACGCCTACGAGGTTGAGGCGGTCGGGCAGCAGTGGCAGTGGGCTTTTCGGTTTCCCGGCGAGGACGGCGCCCTTGGCACTTCGGGTATCGAGTGGATAAGTGCGGGTAATCCACTGGGCGTCAATCCCGGCGACCCGGCCGGACAGGATGATGTCATCGTCAGTGGCAACGCCGTGCACCTGCCCAGCGGCCGACCGGTGAAGATGCTGCTGCGCTCCAAGGACGTGCTGCACAACTTTTACATTCCCCAGCTGCGCGCCAAGATGGACATGGTGCCCGGGCTGGTCTCGCACTTCTGGTTCACGCCGACCCGGGCTGGACGCTTCGAGATTCTCTGCGCCGAGTTTTGCGGTGTCGGTCACTACAATATGCGCGGGCGGCTTCAGGTCGAGGCGCCAGAGGTCTTCGAGCGCTGGCTGAGTGAACAGCCAACCTTCGCAACACTGCAGCTGGAACAGCAGGGCAGGGCTGTGGATCCTCAGGTCGAGCGCGGGCGGGCGCTGGCGCAGCGTCATGGTTGCGTCGCCTGCCACAGTCAGGATGGCGGCCAGAGCCTCGGGCCCGGCTGGTTTGGCCTTTACGGCAGCACTGTCACCCTGAGCGATGGCGGCACGCTGACGGCGGATGATGCTTATCTGCGAAAGTCGATCCTGGATCCGTCAGCCCAGGTGGTGCAGGGCTATGCAGCCGTGATGACGCCTTACGACCTCGACGACGCCAGCCTTGACGCGCTGTTGGCGCTGATCCGCTCGCTCGGAGCGCCGGCGGCGGCCGAACGCGATCTGGCGAGCGGTCGTCAGCTGGCGCAGTCGCTCGGTTGCCTGGGCTGTCACAGCACTGACGGCAGCGCGTCCACCGGGCCCGGCTGGCGCGGACTGCTCGGGCGTCGGGAAATGCTGTCGGACGGCACCGAGGTGGTGGTCGACGAGGCCTACCTGCGGCGCTCGATTCTCGAACCCAACGCCCAGCTCGTCAGCGGCTATCCCCCTATGATGCCGGCCTACGATCTGGACGAGTCGCAACTGAATGCCCTGATCGCCTTTATCGGCGCACAGCGGGGCGGGAGCTAGGGCCATGGCCTATGCGGAGCAGGCTGAGCGGGAGGCGGTCCACGAGCCGACCAGTTTCATCACCCGCTATATCTGGAGCCAGGACCATAAGGTGATCGCGGTGCAATATGCGCTAACGGCGATCTTCGTCGGTCTGGTGGCGCTGGTGCTATCGGGGCTTATGCGGCTGCAGATCGGCTTTCCCGGCAGTCTCAGTTTCATGGACCCGTCGACCTACTACCAGGCCATGACGATGCACGGCATGATCATGGTGATCTACCTGCTGACGGCGCTGTTTCTCGGTGGTTTCGGCAACTACCTGATCCCGCTGATGATCGGGGCGCGGGACATGGTGTTCCCGTACCTCAACATGCTCAGCTACTGGTTCTATCTGCTTTCGGTGCTGGTGCTGCTGGCCAGCTTCTTCGTGCCCGGCGGCCCCAGCGGCGCCGGCTGGACTCTGTATCCGCCGCAGTCGATCACGCCGGGCACGCCGGGCAGTGGGGCAGGCATCGTGCTAATGCTGGTCTCGCTGGCGATCTTCATCGTTGCCGCCACCATGGGCGGACTCAATTACGTCACCACGGTGCTGCAGGCACGTACGCACGGCATGACGCTGTTTCGCATGCCGCTGACCGTCTGGGGGATCTTCATGGCCACGGTGCTGGCGCTGCTGGCATTTCCGGCGCTTTTCGTCAGTGCGGTGATGATGCTGTTCGACCGCCTGTTGGGTACCAGCTTCTTCATGCCCGACATGATCCTGCTGGGGCAGCAGACAGAGCACAGCGGCGGCAGCCCGATCCTGTTCCAGCACCTGTTCTGGTTCTTCGGTCACCCGGAAGTCTATATCGTCGCGTTGCCGGCGTTCGGTCTGGTTTCGGATCTGATCAGCGTGCACGCGCGCAAGAATATCTTCGGCTACCGGATGATGGTCTGGGCGATCGTCGCCATTGGCGTGCTCAGCTTCGTGGTCTGGGCACACCATATGTACGTCAGTGGCATGAATCCCTACTTCGGCTTCTTCTTCGCCACCACCACGCTGGTGATCGCGGTGCCGACGGCGCTGAAGGTGTATAACTGGGTGCTGACGCTGTGGCGCGGCGATATCCACCTGACGGTGCCGATGCTGTTCGCGCTGGCATTTATCCTGACCTTCCTGGTCGGTGGCCTGACGGGTCTGTTCCTCGGCAACGTCATCGTCGACATCCCGTTGTCCGACACCTACTTCGTCGTCGCCCATTTCCATATGGTGATGGGCGTGGCGCCGATCCTGGTGGTGTTCGGCGCCATCTACCACTGGTTTCCCAAAGTCACCGGCCGCATGCTCGACGACCGCCTCGGAAAGCTGCATTTCTGGATCACGTTCCTCGGTACCTATGCCATTTATTTTCCGATGCATTACCTTGGCTTTCTGGGCATGCCGCGGCGCTATTACGCTTACGAGGGTTACGAGTTCATTCCGCAGTCTGCACACGACCTCAATGCCTTTATCACGGTGGCGGCGCTGATCGTCGGCGTGACGCAACTGCTGTTCCTCTACAACCTGCTTCACAGCACCTTTCGCGGCCGTCCGGCCGGGCCCAATCCCTGGCGCGCTGCGAGCCTCGAGTGGCAGACGCCGCAGACGCCGCCGGCCCATGGCAACTGGGGAGCGAAGTTGCCGGTGGTACACCGCTGGGCCTACGACTACAGTGTGCCGGGCGTGCAGCAGGACTACATCCCGCAGACGGTTTCGGAGCATGACATGCACGGTCTCTCTGCTGATTCGGACGAAGAGGCGGACTGATGAACACGCTGCCGTTGCAGAATGATCCTGACAGCGTGCGTGCAGAGTACGGAGACCGGCGACGCGCGGCGGTTGCCGGCATGCGCATCTTTCTGGCGGTGATCACGATGCTGTTCCTGCTGTTCCTCATCGCCTTTATCGCCCGCTCCCAGAGCGGCGACTGGCGGCCGCTGACCGACCCGGCTGCGCCATTGAGCCGACCCTTGCTATTGTGGATCAACACCCTGGTATTGGGGCTCGGCAGCCTGGCGTTGCAGTGGGCCCGAGTGGCAATGCGTTACGGACAGCGTGGCGAAAGCCTGATCGGCTTTGGCCTGGGCGGGCTTTGCGCTCTGGGTTTTATCGTCGGACAGCTGGCAGCCTGGTGGCAGCTTGAACGCTGGGGATACGGCGTCGCCTCGACCCCGTCGAGCAGCTTTTTCTTTCTGCTGACCGGCCTGCACGGGTTTCACTTGCTCGGCGGGCTGCTGGCCTGGGCGGTGACGCTTGGCGGTTACTGGCGTGGCTGGGCGCTGGCGCGATTGCAGCTGCGGGTGGAGCTTTGTGCCATTTATTGGCATTACCTCCTGGCGCTGTGGCTACTCTTGTTCCTTGCCCTGACCAGCTCGCCGCAAACCTACCGGACCATTGCCGCGCTCTGCGGCCTGGGGTGAGCCTATGGATACTGGAAGCAAACGGACCCAAGGTGTACTGAGTCGCAGCTGGCAGGTGCTTTACCACGACTGGGCTTCCGACAAGGACGCTTTCAAGCAGGTACCCTGGGGCAAGGCGATGATGTGGATCTTCCTCGTCAGCGACACCTTCGTGTTTTCCTGTTTTCTGATCGGGTACATGACCGTGCGGATGACCACCGTCGAGCCCTGGCCGGTGCCGAGTGAGGTGTTTGCGCTGACGATTGCCGGTCAGTCGATCCCGTTGATCCTGATTGCCGTCATGACGTTCATTCTGATCAGCAGCAGCGGCACCATGGCGATGGCGGTGAACTTCGGCTATCGCCGCAACCGTGGTGCGACTGCGGCACTATTGCTGGCTACGGCGCTGCTCGGCGCCAGTTTCGTCGGTATGCAGGCGTTCGAGTGGAGCAAGTTGATCCACGAGGGGGTACGCCCCTGGGGCAATCCGATGGGGGCGGCGCAGTTCGGTGCCGCTTTTTTCACCATCACCGGCTTCCATGGCATGCACGTCTCCATAGGTGTGCTCTACCTGTTGGCGGTGGCATTCAAGGTATGGCGTGGTGACCTGGATCGTGCCGGCAACTATCAACTGGTGGAGATCGCCGGTCTCTACTGGCACTTCGTCGATTTGGTCTGGGTCTTTATATTCGCGTTCTTCTATCTATGGTGAGGAGGTCGGAATGGAACCTTCCGAAGGCCAACAACATCCGATCGGTCTGTACCTGAAGATCTGGGCGCTGCTGTTCCTGCTCAGCACGATGTCTTATCTGGTGGATTACTTCCACGTCCAGGGTCTGTTGCGCTGGTTTCTCATCGTCGTGTTCATGCTGCTGAAAGCCGGACTGATCGTGTCGATCTTCATGCACATGGCGTGGGAACGGCTGGCAATGGTTTACGCCATCCTGCTACCGCCTCTGTGCCTGCTGGTGCTGATGGGGCTGATGGCGGCCGAAGCGGACTATACCCACTGGATCCGGGTGCTCTTTTTCGGCCCGGATGGCGGGTAAAGGCTTAACCCATGACGCGCAAAAGACGTAGTATACAACCGCCCCGGATCCACGGACCGGGAGCGATACACCCCAAAGAATTGGATCATTTAGCGCGCCGTACGGGCATCGCGTAACCCGCAATATCGATCGCAGTACAGAGCGCCTGGTGTCGGGCGGCAGACCGGTGGAGCGCCACCCGGTGGAGCGCCACCCGGTGGAACGCCACCCGGTGGAACGCCACCCGGTGGAATTCGCACCGAGGCGACGCTCCTACGCTCGTTTTGCCGCTGTCTGTCTATATCGTGCGCTTGAATTGATGCCACTTCTGCTGCCAGGCGACCAGCCAATGCGGAGATCCGTAGCCGTACCCCGCTACCTTGAGGTGAGGGTGATGCCTGATGACCCTGTTGAGGGTCTGTTCCTGATCCGGCTCGACATCAACGAAAAAGATGTGCTTGCCGTGCCTGAGCAGCTTCTTGAAGCGCCGGAACTGGGCGTTGGGTTCCTGAAAGCCGAAAAAACCACCTTCCCAGGTGCAGAAGCCGAAGATCACCACGGCGAGAAACATGAAGGGTAGCCAGCCGGCGGCGGTTTCGTGCCAGCTTAACATCCACGCGATGATAAGTAGCACGGCGGCAAGAGCGATACCGACCGCGGCACCGATTTCACCTGAACGGACGACATCCTGTTTCATGAAGGACGTCACGTCGTGAAGCTGATGCTCTTCGACTTTGGCGTCCTGGTCGCTTAGTACGTGCATCTGCTCGGCGCTGATGCCACTGGCTTCAAGCTCATGTTCGACGGTTTCCAGTTCGTCGAGATCATTGCTCACATAAAAGTGTCGGTTCATGAGACACCTCCGGAGTGTTGGGTCTCCCTTGTGCTCGCTGCCAACGCCTGTGTCGGCGGCTTTTTATGCCACCTACCAGTATAGCAGTGGGCCCGAATCGATCGTTTAGATGGTTACGCTGTTTGCATATAAGCGTACGGTCTAAACGCTGCCGCGTTACTGCTCTCCGAGTCAACGCGATACCCGCTACTACGCTCAGGTTCCGGTTAAGGATCACAAAAGGTCGCGGCTGAAGTCGACCGGCTGCGTACCCTCCTGCAGCAGCAGTTCGGGCACCGCGGGTGCCGTGCGGGCGATGATCTGTCCGTGCCGAATGACCAGCAGCCGCTGCGGTCGCAGCCGCAATGCCTCGATCGGATTGGCGGCCTGCAGGATCACCAGATCCGCGGGCTTGCCGGCCTCGAGCCCGTAATCATCGAGCCCGAGCGCCCGGGCGCCGTTGGTGGTGACGGCGGCGAAGGCGCGGCGCATTTCATCCACGCCGGTCAACTGCCCGACATGCAGTCCCATATGGGCAACCTCGAGCATGTCGTGGGAACCGAGGCTGTACCAGGGGTCCATCACGCAGTCGTGGCCGAAAGCAACATTGACGCCGGCCTGCATCAATTCTTTTACCCGGGTCATGCCGCGACGCTTGGGATAGTCGTCGTGCCGCCCCTGCAGGGTGATGTTGATCAGCGGATTGGCGACGACCTGGATATCGGCTTCGCGCATCAGTGGCAGCAGCTTGCTGACGTAGTAGTTGTCCATCGAATGCATCGATGTGAGGTGGGAACCGGTGACCCGTCCCTGCAGCCCGAGTCGCTGGGTCTCGTAGGTCAGGGTTTCGATATGGCGCGACAGCGGATCGTCGCTTTCATCGCAGTGCATGTCGACCCGCAGGCCCCGTTCGGCGGCCAGTTCACACAACGCCCGGATGGAGCGGGCGCCTTCGGCCATGGTGCGCTCGAAGTGCGGAATGCCGCCGACCACGTCGACGCCCTTGTCGAGGGCGCGGCGCAGATTTTGTGCGGCATTGGCACAACGGAAATAGCCGTCCTGGGGAAAGGCGACCAGTTGCAGGTCGAGATAAGGTTTCATCATCTGCCGCACTTCCAGCAGCGCCTCGACCGCGAGCAATCGGTCATCACAGATATCAACATGACTGCGGATCGCCAGGGTGCCGCGGACGATCGACCACTGACAGAGTTCAAGCGCACGCTGCTTGATCGCTTCGACGGTCAGCTCCGGCTTCAGTTCGTTCCACAGGCGGATGCCCTCGAGCAGGGTGCCGCTCTGGTTGAGCCTCGGCTGTCCCAGGCTCAGGGCGGCGTCCATATGAAAGTGGCTGTCGACGAAGGGAGGCGTGGCGAGGCAGCCCGGATGGGATTCTTCCTGTCGGCCTTTGACAGCAAGGTGCGGACCGATCTCGACGATTCGGCCACCATTTATAGCGATGTCAACGTCGCGGGTGCCGTCGGGCAGGTTGATATGGCGGATGACAAGGTCGATCATGGGCAGGTCCCCGCTGTTCTGAACTGGGTTCGAAGAAATATGCCAGTCCTGTGCCGTTTCGGCTACACGGGGAGCCGACGCGACCGGCGCCAGCGTCTGTAAGGTACGCGTGCACGATGACGGGGCAGGGGTTTGACAGTACCCGGGGTGCATGCTCCAATCGCAGGTCGTTTTTCTGCCTACACGGAAAATCATGGAAACAGATGACCGTTACATAGTCCCGGGTCTGGTACGGGGGCTTGCTATCTTGCAGCAATTCAGCAAAACCCGGCGAGAGCTGTCGATTTCCGAACTGGCCGAGGCTATCGAGGTCAATCGCTCCAGTACGTTCCGCCTGGTGCATACGCTGGAGCATAGTGGCTTCTTGCGCCGTATTGCCGACACCAACCGTTACACCCTCAGTTCCCGGGTGCTCGATCTAGGCTTCCAGTTTCTCTCCAGTCTCGACCTGCTGGAGCCCTCGCGACCTATCCTGGAGCAATTACGCAACCGCACCACGCTGGCATGCCAGCTGATGGTGCGCGAAGGTCGTGACGTGGTGATCGTCGACTGTTTCCAGGCGACGGGTCCCTTCACAAGCACCGTCTCGGTCGGTACCCGCTGGCCGGCACATGCCACGGCGGTGGGGCAGATGATGCTGTCGAAGCTGCAGGACGAGCAGATTCGCGAGCTGTACGACGACTTTGCCTTCGAGCGCTATACCGAGGCGACCCCGACCAATGTCGAGGTGTTACTGGAGCGCGTGCGTGGTTACCGCGAATCACCGGCGGCGACTGCCTGGGGGTATTTCAATCCCGGCATGGCCGCCTGCGCCGCGCCGGTGGTCGATGTGGACAACCGGCGGATCGTCGCCGCCGTCTCGGTGAGCTGTCCGCTCGGCAGCCTGAGCCGGGACGAGTTCGATGGCCGCATTCGAGACGAGGTGATCACCGCGTCGAAGGAACTGTCCCGCACCCTGAGCCTGCACGCCTCGCATTTCTGATTGCGTGCGTATAGTCACCCCGCGCCGTTGACGGCGCGGAGGGTTATCGTCCGTGCCGCCTGATCTCGCGGGAAAACGGCATATTTTGCAGACAGGTGGAGCCGACTTGCTACGCCGGCGCGGGTGCGCAGCGGGCTTGCCGCGGCGAAACCAGCGAAACCGAATAACGCCCAAGTAAAGACGCGGGACGCCCTGGCTGCATCAGTAACCAATGCCTGGTGCGTGCAAGGTCTCGTTCCTCCCCGCTACGGCTCCGCCTTCCACTTTGCGAACCCACTTGCCCCTGCACCCCCGGCATGGCTACCTGCGCGGCGCCGGCGATCGATGGGGACTACCGCTGTCTCGACGAACTTTCCGCTTGGCGGTCGGATTCATTCCCCGTTGCTTGCCTGCAACGACGCTCTTTCCCGGATGCCTGGGGGGCTCGCGCCCGTTCGATGCCCGGTAGCCGTCGTGGTGGCGTTAATCTTCGTATATGGAACATTACTGTTCATATATAAAACATCGAGCTTCCCCTTCTTGTAGCTATCCGTACCCTCCGATTTTAATGCTCCCTTCCATGTTTCCGCTGATTAATACCTATCTATCTGATTTTTAATATTAAATTCTTGCTTTTTGCTGTCTCGTCGTTGTCCCCGTCGAATACCCGGTCGGATTTCGGGGTAATTCATGGTTGACGCTTTCGATTTCACGGAGTAACTTTGTGTTCGTATATAAGACATATGTTCGTATTTAAAACAAAAGGTGATCGAGATGAACTGGGTGTCAGTATGCAAGGTGGGCGAGGTAACGGAGGACAGCCCGTTTTCATTCAAGGTCGAGCAGAAGGAAGTGGGCGTGTTCAAGGTTGAGGATGCCTTTTTCGCCATCGAGGACGTCTGTCCCCACGCCTACGCGCTGCTGACCCAGGGATTCATTGAGGGCCGAACCGTCGAGTGCCCGCTGCATGAAGCGATCTTCGATATTCCGACCGGCAAGCTGGAGAGCGGCCCCGGTTGCCGCAACCTGGTGACCTACCCAGTTCGGGTCGAAGGCGACGAAATCCAGCTGCAAGTGGCCTGAGGAGACGCAGCATGACCGATTACAACCCGAAGCTGGCGACCTGGCTGAAAAACGAGCCCAGCACCGACGCCGGCATCAACAACATCCAGGTGCCCGGCAAGACCGAGACCATCATCTGGCAGACCCGTCACCGCGAGCCAAGCCGCTACGAGCAATCCCTGGTGGAGCACCTGGTTGCGGTTTTCTCCATCGGTATCGTCGAGCTCGAGCCGCTGGTCGAGGCAATGAACGCGCGCGGTTCGCGCACCGAAAGCGGCGAGCGCTGGAGCGCGGAGAGTTTCCAGGCCGAGATGGCACGACTGGGTTACTGAGCAGGCAAGGGGGTCTGACGTGAACGACAAGCAATCTCTCGAAAGTTACATGGACCGCGGCCTGCGCAATCTCTGGTACCCGGTCGTGGCCAGCTGGGAAGTCTCCACCAGCCCGGTCGGCATTACCCGTCTTGGCGACAACATCGTGCTGTGGCGTGACCGCGACGGTCAGGTTCACGCCCTCGAGGACCGCTGCCCGCACCGCGGTGCGCGCCTGTCGCTGGGCTGGAACCTCGGCGACCGCGTTGCCTGCTGGTACCACGGCGTGGAAGTGAAGGGCGACGGCGAGGTCGCCGACGTGCCGGCGGTCAGCAACTGCCCGATGACCGGCAGCAAGTGCGTGCGCACCTACCCGGTGATCGAGAAACACGGCGCCATCTTCCTCTGGTTCGGCCTCGACCCGAACGAGGTCCCGGACGACCTGGTGCTGCCGGAGCAGCTCGAAAGCGGCGAATGGAGCAGCTTCCTCTGCACCGCCGACTGGGCCTGCAACTACCGTTACGCCGTCGACAATGTGATGGACCCGATGCACGGCACCTACCTGCACTGCACGTCGCACTCGATGTCCGAAGGCGAGCGCAGCGCCGACATGCGCGTGGTCGATACCGAGCACGGCTTCAAGTTCGAGAAGGTCGGCCAGTCCGGCGTCAACTTCGACTGGGTCGAGTTCGGCAACAGCGGCACCTTCTGGCTGCGCCTGTCGATTCCGTACAAGAAGCAGTTCGGTCCCGGCGGCGAGTTCTGGATCGTCGGCCTGGCGACGCCGGTCGATGAACACCATACCCGCGTCTTCTTCTGGCGTTGCCGCAAGGTGCAGGGCTGGCAGCGTGACGCCTGGCGCTTCCTCTACCGCAACCACCTGGAAAAGCTGCACTGGGACGTACTGGTGCAGGACCAGGTCATTCTCGAGCAGATGGCGCCAAACGCCCGCGATCACGAATTCCTCTATCAGCACGATGTCGGCCTGTCGCGTTTGCGCCGGACGATGAAGAAGATGGCGCAGAAGCAGCTGTCCCGCATCGAGGCGGTGGCCGATGAGTAAGCTGCTCGAAGGCAAGCGCCTGCTGGTGACCGGCGGCGCCCGCGGCCTGGGGCTCGATTTCGCCCGCGCCGCCTGCGAAGCCGGCGCCCGGGTGGTCATGGCCGACATTCTCGACGACCTGGTCACGCGAGAGGCGCAGGCGCTGGCCGAGCAGGGCCATGACGCCAGCGCGGTGCGCCTGGACCTGGCCGAACCGCAGAGCATCGCCGCGGCGGCGGCGTTTGCCGCCTCGACCCTCGGCGCGGTCGACGGCCTGGTCAACTGCGCGGCCATCGCCACCGGCATCGGCGGTCCCGACATGTGCGAGCTGGAACTGGAAACCTGGGACCGGGTAATGACGGTTAACGTCCGCGGAACCTGGCTGATGAGCCGTGCCATGGTGCCGCACCTGGAAGCGTCGGGGATGGGCAAGATCGTCAACATCGCGTCCGATACCGCGCTCTGGGGCGCGCCGCGGCTGATGGCCTACGTCGCCAGCAAGGGCGCCGTCATCAGCATGAGCCGGTCGATGGCGCGGGAGCTGGGGCCGAAAAACATCTGCGTCAACACCATCTGCCCGGGGCTGACCCTCTGCGAGGCCACCGAGTACGTGCCGCAGGAACGTCACGACCTGTACATCAACGGCCGTGCCATCCAGCGCGAGCAGGTGCCCGCGGACGTCACCGGCAGCGTGCTTTACCTGCTGTCGGACCTGGCCGGCTTCGTCACAGGCCAGACGCTGCCCGTGAATGGCGGCTTCGTTTTCAACTGATCGGCCCGGAGGACAACATGACTATCAAAGGTATCGAAGAATTGCGGTTTGGCGTCGAGGACGTCGAGAAGGCGCGCCGCTTCCTGGGCGACTTCGGCCTGGGCGCCGGCGCCAGCGAGGTCCAGGATGCTGACCTGTACCGCACGCTGAACGGGAGCCGCGTCTATGTCTACGACCAGCACGACACCCGCCTGCCGGAGGCCTTCGAGGCGGGTTCGACGCTGCGCACCCTGGTCTGGGGCGTGGAACAGGCGTCCGATCTCGACGCGCTCGCCGAACGCCTGGCCGGTCAGCCCGGCTTCGCCCGCGAGGCCGGTGCTGTCACCTGCCGCGATCCCCAGGGCCTGACCCTGCGCTTCGAGCTGTCGACGCAGGTGGAGGTTGAGATCCGCGTGCCGGGCATCAACCAGCACGGCGATATCCGCCGCGTCGACGAACCGAGCCCGGTGTACGAACAGGCGCAGCCGATCGGCATCGGCCACGTGGTGTTCTTCGTCGAGGACCTGGAAGCGATGGAAGCCTTTTACAGCGAGAAACTGGGCTTCCAGCCGTCGGATCGTTACATCGGCAAGGGCGTCTTCATGCGTGCGGGGCAGGAGGGACATCACCACGACCTGTTCCTGCTGCACATCCCGAACAAGCCGGCCGGTCTCAACCATGTCGCCTTCACCGTGCGCGATATTCACGAGGTGATCGGCGGCGGCCTGGCGATGAACCGCAAGCAGTGGTCGACCTTTATCGGTCCGGGGCGTCACCCGATCTCCTCGGCCTACTTCTGGTACGTGAACAGCCCGCTCGGTGGCGCCTTCGAGTACTACACCAACGACGACTACCTGACCGCGGCATGGCAGCCCCGCACCCTGGTGCACAGCCTGGAAACCTTCACCGAATGGGCGGTGGAAGGCGGTCTGGACGGCACTACCCGCCGCCAGGTGGTCAAGCAAGCCGGCTAACGCCCTGATTGCACGGACCTGCCCGGTCTGAAAAGCAGTGCGACTGATAACGAGGTTAACCCCATGAGCAACGGCATTTCCCGCATAGTGATCATCGGCGCCGGCCAGGCTGGCGCCTGGGCTGCACACACCCTGCGGCAGAACGGCTTCGACGGCACGCTGGCGGTGGTCTCGAACGAAAACGAGGTGTTCTACGAGCGTCCGCCGCTTTCAAAGCAGGTGCTGGCCGGCGAGATGGACGCGTCCTCGACGCTGCTGTTCCCGGCCGACGCCATTGCAGCGATGAACATCGAGTGGCACAAGCCCGACACCGCGGTGTTCGTTGACCGGGCGCGAAGGGAAGTGCGTCTGGCCAGCGGCAAGGTGCTGGCCTATGACAAGCTGATGCTGACCACCGGCAGCCGTGCGCGGGTGCCGGTCAGGAGTTGGGCGGAACTCGAAGGCGTCTACACCGTACGCACCATCGCGGACGCCAAACGCCTCGGCCAGGAGCTGGAGCCAGGTCGGCGCATGGCGATCATCGGTGGCGGCTGGATCGGCCTGGAAGTCGCCGCGACGGCACGCAAGCAGGGGCTGGAGGTGTCGCTGTTCGAGTTGGGCGAGCGCCTCTGCGCGCGCAGCGTCGGCACCGACGTGTCGGAGTTCCTTTACCGGCTGCACAGTGACCAGGGCGTCGACGTACGGCTGAGCTGCGGCGCCATCGATCTGCAGCCGTCACAGAACGGCGGTGTCGAGCTGTCGCTCGGCGGCGTTCCGTCCGGCCGCTTCGATGCGGTGGTCGTCGGCGCCGGTGCGGAAATCGCCTCGGAGCTGGGACGCGAAGCCGGGCTCGAGACCACCTCGGGGCTGGTGGTCGATGCCTGCGGCCGGACGTCGGACCCCGATATCTATGCCGCCGGCGACGTCGCCATTCATCCGGAGCTGGGTTACTGCATCCAGTCCTGGGCCAATGCCCAGAACCAGGCGATTTCGGCCGCGCTGTCGTTGCTGGGGCAGGAAACGCCCTATGCGGACGTGCCCTGGCTCTGGTCGGACCAGTACCACTGCAACATCCAGATCCTGGGCGCCGCCGGCAATGGCGAGGGAACCGATATCCGCCGCGTCTGCGGAGACGGCCAGCTGTCCTTCATTCGCCTCGACGCCGACAACCGCCTGGAATCGCTGATCGCGGTCAACGATCCCAAGCTGGTCAAGCTCGGCAAGCGCTGGATCAAGGCCGGCACGCAACTGCCGCCGGAGGTGCTGGCCGACCCGGGACAGAACCTGATGACACTGAAGCCCTAGGAGCCTATCGGGCTTAACACTGGTCTACTGCGGCTGAGCCGAGTTTGGCCAGATTTTCCGATCCTCCTCGTTAAATAGCAGGCTATTCGCCTTGGAGGATCGAAAAATCTGACGCAAATCGTCTTGCCCTCGTTACGACCGGCTAAGCCAGACAGGCTCCCGGGCAAATACTCGAGCAGAGCTGCCGTGCCCCGGCAACTTTGCGCGGGGCACGGAAAGTACAACGAAGCGCTATAACAATAAACAGGTACTAATATGCAAACTTTGAAGGGTGAAATGGCAGTCGAGAGCATGTCGCGGACCGGCTCCAATCTTAAGCACTGGTCGATATCGGCCGTATTGATGGTCTGCGTCGTACTGGCGTTCTTCGACAAGATCAGCATCGCGGTGCTGTTCTCCGATGCCGGCTTCCAGACCGCGATGGGTATCGGTGGCGACAAGACCGCGCTCGGCTGGCTGATGACCAGCTTCCTGCTGGCCTACGGCTTTTCGTCGATCTTCCTCAGCGTGGCCGGTGACCTGGTCAACCCCAAGAAGTGCCTGACCACCTGCGTGGTGATGTGGGGCCTGCTGATGGCGCTGATGGGGCTGGCCAAGAACTACGAGCAGATGCTTGCCCTGCGCGTACTGCTCGGCGTTGCCGAAGGGCCGCTGTTCGCGCTGGCCTATACCATCGTCAAGCAGTGCTACCAGCCGCACCAGATCGCCCGTGCCAGCACCATGTTCCTGCTGGGCACGCCGATCGGCGCCGCGCTGGGCTTCCCGATCACCGCCTTCGTGCTGTCGCACTTCGGCTGGCAGATGACCTTCTTCGTGATGGCGGCGCTGACGCTGCTGGTGGTGATGGTCGTGGTCGCGGGCCTGCGCGATGTCGAGCTGAAAACCGGTGCCGAGCTGAACGCCGGCAAACGCCTGGGCTGGCGCCAGCATCGCCAGAATTGCAAGGTGCTGTTCCGCGCGCCGGCATTCTGGGCGGTCTGCCTGTTCAACACCGCGTTGCTGACCTACCTCTGGGGTCTCAACGGCTGGCTGCCGAGCTACCTGATCGAAGCCAAGGGTATCAACCTGAAGGAGTTTGGCACGCTGTCGTCGCTGCCGTTCATCGCCATGCTGATCGGCGAAATCGCCGGGGCCTTTCTTTCCGACAAGACCGGCAAGCGCGCCGCCCAGGTATTCGGCGGTCTGCTGGTCGCGGGTCTGGCGATGGCGGCGGTGCCGCAGATCCAGAGCCCCTACCTGACCATCCTGGCGATGTCCGTCAGCGCCATGAGCTGGGGCTTCGGCGTCGCCTCGGTGTTCGCGCTGCTGGCCCGCGTCAGCCCGGACAACGTCAGCGCCACCGCCGGCGGTGTCTTCAACGGTTTCGGCAACTTCGCCGGGTCCGCAGCCCCCGTGGTAATGGGGTATATCGTCACTCAGACCGGCAATTTCGACAACGGCATCATGTTCCTGGTGCTGATAGCCACCGTTGGCTCGCTGGTGCTGCTGCCGATTATCAAGAAGTACTGATTCCAATCACCTGTCCCCGTGCCTCCGGTTCGTGCCGGTGGGTTGGGTAACTGTTGCCTGAATTTGCCAGGCTACTAGCAAGAGGAAACCAAAATGACGGTTAAATTCGAAGGTTGGGTAAAGCCGGAAGACAAGTCCCTCGGTGAATGGCTGGGCGGCCGCATCGCCCGCTACGAGGAACGCACCTACGACTTCGACGCCCTGAAGTTCCAGGCTGACTACGATCCCAAGTATCGCCGCGCCCAGATGCGTTACATGGGTACCGGCGCGACCGGCGTCGATGCCGACAGCAACACCGTGCCGGCCGAACACTTCACCTTCTCGACCATGGTGCTGCCGGGTCAGTGCGAAGGCCCGCTGCACATCCATGACGACGTCGAGGAAGTGTTCTTCATGCTGCGCGGCAAGATCAACCTGTTCGTCGAGCACAACGGCGAGAAGTTCGAGACCACGCTGAAAGAGCGCGACCTGATCTCGATCCCGCCGGGCATCTACCGCGGCCTGTTCAACCCGGGTCAGGAAGATGCGCTGATGTGCGTCATGCTGGGTACGCCGAAGCCGCAGGTCCCGACCTACCCGGAAGATCACCCGCTGTCCAAGATCAAGCGGTACTGAGCATGACGGCGTCTGCACTGATCGACAAGCTGAGCCGTTTCCCGCTTAAGAACGTTCAGGTCAACGCCCGCCGCCTGGCCTACCGCGAGGCGGGCGAGGGCCCGGTCCTGCTGCTGCTGCACGGCATCAGCTCGGGGTCCGGCTCCTGGGTCAACCAGCTCGAAGGCCTGAGCGACCGCTTCCGGGTCGTCGCCTGGGACGCGCCGGGCTACGGCGGCAGCGAGCCGCTGGCGACCGCCGAGCCGACCGCGCTGGACTACGCCCGGGCGCTGCAGGGTCTGGTCGAGGCGCTGGCGCTGGAGCAGCCGCTGCTGGTGGGGCACTCGCTGGGTGCGCTGCAGGCGGCGGCCTATGCCAGCGTCCAGGGCGAGCAGTTGGCGGGCCTGGTGCTGGCGGATCCGGCCCAGGGCTACGGTCAGGCGGACGCCGCCACGCAACAGGACGTTTATCGCAAGCGCCCGGCGATGCTCGAGGCGCTGGGTGCCGAGGGCCTGGCCCGCGAGCGGGCGCCGGCGCTGTTGTCGCCGAGTGCGACGCCGGAGCGTATCGCGCTGGTCGCCGATGGTATGAAGCGCCTGCAACTGCCGGGCTTCAGGGCCGCGTCCTGGTTACTGGCCCACGACGATATCTGGCGTTACCTGCCACAGTACCGCCATCCGGTGCTGGTACTGTGCGGCGACGAAGACAGCATCACCCCGCCGGCAACGGCGGTCGCGCTGGCCGAACGCCAGACCGGCGCGCGTTACCGGGCGCTGCCGCGTGCCGGTCACGCCGCCTATATCGATGCGCCCGAGGCGTTCGACGACGCCATTACCGAGTTCGCGCGGGAACTGCGCGCGGGCCAACACTGATTTTCTGGAGGTGAACGATGAGCTTTAACCTGCAAGGCAAGGTCGCGGTAGTGACCGGGGGATCCTCCGGTATCGGTCTCGAGACCGTGCGCCTGCTGCTCGCCGAAGGCGCGAAAGTCGCCTGGTGCGGACGCAATGCCGAGCGCCTGGCCGAGTCCGAGGCGCGGATGCGCGCCGCTTTTCCGCAGGGCGAGATGCTGACCTTCGCCTGCGACGTGCTCGATCGGGCCCAGGTCGACGGTTTCGCGGCCCAGGTGCAGGAAGCTTTCGGCGGCGCCGACATGCTGATCAACAATGCCGGCCAGGGACGCGTCAGCAGCTTCGACGAAACCCGTGACGAGGACTGGCTGCTCGAGACCGAGCTCAAGCTGTTCAGCGTGATCCACCCGGTACGCGCCTTCCTGCCGCTGCTGGAGGCGTCCGACTGCGCGTCGGTCACCAATGTCAATTCACTGCTGGCGCTGCAGCCGGAGCCGCACATGATCGCCACCTCCGCGGCCCGTGCAGGCCTTCTGAACCTGAGTCACTCGCTGTCGCACGAGTTCGCGGCCAAGGGCATTCGCGTCAACTCCATCCTGCTGGGCATGGTCGAGTCCGGCCAGTGGCGTCGCCGTTTCGAAAACCGCAGCGACAGGAGTGTCGACTGGGACAGCTGGATTGCCGGCATCGCCGCCAAGCGGGGGATCCCGATGGGTCGCCTCGGAAAGCCCGAAGAGCCGGCCCGGGCGCTGGTGTTCCTGGCGTCGCCGCTGGCGTCCTTCACCACCGGCGCGGCGCTCGACGTGTCCGGCGGATTCAACCGTCACCTCTGACCCAGAACAGAATTAAGAGAGCTGCCAGTATGAAACACCTGATGATGATCGGATTTGGCGCCATGGCACGAGAAGTCGTGGCACTGCTGCCGGATGACCTGAAACTGCGCTGGCTGGTGGTGCCGGCCAACGGCGTCGCCGCGGTCCAGGCGGAGCTGGGTGACGGGGTGCGTGTGATCAGCGCTGTCGATGCGTTGAACGAGGCCTGCGACGGCACACCGGACCTGGTCGTCGAGTGCGCCGGCCAGGGGGCCATCCGTGAGCACGGCGAGGCGGTTCTCTCCCGCGGCTGGGACCTGGGCGTGATTTCGGTTGGCGCCTTCGCCGACAGCGCGCTGCTGGACCGGTTGCAGAGCGCGGCGGTGGCGGGCAATGCCCATATCTATGCGCTGGCCGGCGCCATTGCCGGTATCGACGGCATCGCCGCGGCGAAAGAGGGGGGGCTCGACGAAGTGGTCTACACCTCGCGCAAGAGCCCGAAAAGCTGGAAGGGCAGTCCGGCCGAGCAACTGGTCGACCTCGACAGCATCAACGAGCCGACGGTGTTCTACCGCGGTACCGCGCGCGAGGCTGCGCTGCAGTTCCCGGCCAACGCCAATGTCGCGGCGACCATCGCGCTGGCCGGCATCGGCATGGACGAGACCCGGGTCGAGCTGATGGTCGATCCGGGCATCGCCCGCAACCAGCACCAGATTCGCGCCTGCGGCCGCTTCGGCGAGATGAAGATCGAGCTGTCCGGCCTGCCGCTGGAAAGCAACCCGAAAACCTCGACACTGGCGGCGCTGAGCGTGGTCCGTGCCTGTCGTCACAGTACATCGTCCCTGTTGATCTAAGGAGGTTACCGACATGGTCAAGCCTATATTTATCGGAGGAGAATGGCGCCAGGGACGCGGCCCGGTTCGAGCCACCTATTTCCCGGCGGACGGCAGTCTCAATGCCGAAATCGCCACCGCCAGCGCCGAGGATGTCGAAGAGGCAGTACAGGCCGCGGAGCGCGCCTGGCGCGCGCCCGAGTGGCGCAACCGCATGCCGCACGAGCGTGCCGCCATCCTGTATCGCGCCGCGGACCTGATCACCCGGCGCGTCGACGAGCTGGCCGCGCTGCAGACCCGCGACAACGGCAAGCCGCTGGCGGAAACCCGTGGCCTGGTGCTGAGCGCCGCCGGTACGGCACGCTATTTCGCCGCGGCCTGCGAGACCCTGGACGAGGCACTGCCGAGCCAGCGCTCCGCCGAGTTCATGACCCTTGGCGTGCACGAGCCGCTCGGCGTCATCGCCGCGATCACGCCCTGGAACTCGCCGATCGCCAGCGAGATGCAGAAGATCGCGCCGGCGCTCGCCGGTGGCAATGCCGTGGTCCTGAAGCCTGCCGACGCCACCCCGCTGGCGGCGCTGGCGCTGGCGGAGATCTTCGAGGAGGCCGGATTGCCGAAGGGCCTGCTGAGCGTACTGCCGGGCCGCGGCTCGGTGGTGGGCGAGGCCCTGGCGACGCACCCGCTGGTGCGCAAGATCTCGTTTACCGGCGGCACCGGCACCGGGCGTCACCTGGCGCATATCGCCGCCGAGAAGCTGATCCCGACCTCGCTCGAACTGGGCGGCAAGTCGCCGACCATCGTGTTCGAGGACGCCGATATCGAGTTGGCGGCCAAGGGTGTGGTCTACGGCATCTTCAGCTCGTCCGGCCAGGCCTGCATCGCCGGTTCCAGACTGTTCGTCCACGCCAGCGTCTATGACCGCTTCATGGACCGCCTGCTGCAGCTGACCCGCGGCCTGCGTGTCGGGCACCCGGAGCAGCCGGGGGTCCATATGGGTCCGCTGATCAACGAGGCGCACCTCGAGTCCGTGGCCGCCTTCGTCGAGCAGGCGAAGGCGCAGGGCGGCGAAGTGCTGTGCGGTGGCGAGCGCCTGACCGACGGTGACCTGGCCCTGGGCACCTACTTCGCCCCGACCATTATCGCGGGCCTGACAAACGGCTCCAGCGTCTGCCAGGAGGAGATCTTCGGCCCGGTGCTGGTGGTGCTGAAGTACGAGGACGAGGCGGGCCTGCTGGCGCAGGCCAACGACAGCGTGTTCGGCCTCGCCGCCGGCATCTGGAGCGAGAACTTCCGCCGCGCCTGGCGCATCGGCCGCCAGCTCGAGGCCGGCACGGTCTGGATCAATACCTACAAGAAGTTCTCCATCTCGGCACCGTTCGGCGGTTTCAAGGAGAGCGGCCTGGGCCGCGAGAAGGGCCGCCTCGGCGTGCTGGAATACATGCAGCAGAAGAGCGTCTACCTGGGGCTGAGCGATACGCCGAACCCCTGGGCCGAATAAGCTTTCTGTAGGAGCGGCGCCCCGCCGCGAACAA
>JABXIM010000074.1 GCA_013373085.1 Oceanospirillaceae bacterium
AAAAAAACCGGCCTTATGGGCCGGTTTTTTTTACTTTATAGATAAATTCATTGATACTGACAATCAAAATACCCCATTCCTCTCATCCAACAGGAAGGAAACTTCATAATTTTTTCATCACCTTCATCCAAGGCCAAACCTAATTCCCCACTTTCTGTACAAGTGTAGTAATCACGCTCAATAACCCCGTTACTCTTAGAATCCTTAACTAATACTGATCCCATTGTACCTTGTGGAATAATAATATTTTCAGCTAGAGCATAAGTACGATCTAAAGACCCATCACTATTAAATATTTTTTCTGTAACAGTACCTATTGGTGAATAATCTGACTTACATGAAACTGTTTCTATCCTACCTGGTAAAAAATCTACTCCTGTTATAGCAATATCACCTCGATAACCACCTTTAGATAAGGCAACAACCTCTATTTCAGTAATATCAGCTAAATGCAGAGGTACTGCAGCTTTTGTCCATAAACTATTTGAACTTGCATGCTGCTCACCAGACACCTCCCAAATAGTCCGTCCATATAATCTAACCTGAAGTCGACCAATATCACTTCCATGCATGTGATAATAAAAAATTAATGTTCTTGGCTGGTTTAAATTCGATTCCTTAAGATAAAACTTTATCTTTGAAGCTTTCCCATACTCATACCCTGGATAACCTGATGACGTTTCTGTGTATATATATGTGTCAAACCCTGGCGGTGGAAAAGATGGCCCTGTATTTGTTGATGGTGTACCTGCACTGCTAGTATAAAAAGGAATTCTAGTATTCACATTTAATATAGTTAGATTTTGATTTTTCGTAATTCCATCAATTTCTGTACTGGAATAACAAATACTCGATAAAAATAGTGATAATAACAAAAATATTTTTGTAAAGTACATTCTATATCCTTATAAAAAAGCCGAGCCATAAGACTCGGCATACCTAAAAAATA
Source organism: Oceanospirillaceae bacterium (assembly GCA_013373085.1). Lineage (GTDB taxonomy): Bacteria > Pseudomonadota > Gammaproteobacteria > Pseudomonadales > Balneatricaceae > Marinobacterium_A. The sequence continues at coordinate 950 of JABXIM010000074.1, forward strand.
GGTTTAGTGAAAAAATTAATATTATAGAGAACCCGCTAGAGTCCAACCTGCAAACCAGTCATCAGCTGCGTTTTCAACCGCACCCATTACTGTGTTACCAGTGATTGCAGTGTTCGCAATCGTTGGAGCAGTAGTGATTGCATTTGCATTAGTCACTACATAATCCGCATCAACCGCTACGGTTGCATCTACTTCAACGTTAGATACTTGACTATCAAGAAGTGTTTTACCAAAGTCTTCACCACTTACTTCATCATCCCCTTCAAGAGCAGTAGTACAACCTAGTGCAACATTAGTGTAGATTAGGCCAGTGTCAATTTGATCTGCCGTTGCTTGGTCATCAATATCCAAACATTTGGCAGCAGTACCTTGCTCAACGACAGCAACGTTATAAAATTTAGCGCCAGTACCTTCACGGTGCTTGATTGCGGCTTTAAGGCCACCTGTAATCGCAGTTACATTTGCAATCGTAGGCATTGATCGAGGCTCATTATCCATTGAATCACCATCGTTATCCGTTTCGAATACGTGGTCACCATCACCATTTACTTGTTTCACAATTGCGTACTGGATACCACCTACCCATCCATGATCCCAGTCAATAGAATCATCGTCGTTTGCAGTTAGCACAAGGTGTTTAGCAACAACTGCACCACCCCAAAATTCAACAGCGTCATCAGAGTTTTCGTTTACTTGTAGGTAATCAACATTGGTGCCTGAACCTACAGCCATAAAGCCCACGCCGTTCAACTCGTTCCCTGTGCTGATTTCATAACCACCTTCAGTTACGATTACATACTCTAAAGAACCTGAAGAGTCAGTATTGTCATCACCAGCGTAAAAGCCAACACCGCCTTCACCTTCAACATTACAAATACCAGTATCAGGACATTGGTTAGATACACCAAAGCCTTGAAGAACCAAACCACCCCACTCTGAAGAACCTGTTAAGTCAGCATCCGCAGACTCAAATACTACAGGTTCAGCTTCAGTACCTTCTGCATTTAGAACCGCACCTCGAGTTACTACGAACGCAGAACGAGGAGCACCTTCAATAGTGGTACCAGCAGGAATGGTTAATTCAATAGGATTATCTTTAAGAAAAGATACATCAGAAGCAGTTTCTAATTCTTTATCGCCGTAACCTAGGAAAGTTACTTTTTCTAGATAGTAAGTTACATCTTTAGAGAATGAACCACCTGTTGCCGTGATACGACTTGGAAGTACACAAACTGTTTCATCTAAATTACCACCGAACTCAGTACAGTTATCCACTGCAGCAGTAATCACTGTACGAGGGTTTGCTTCTACAGCTGTTTCAAGAAAGGTTTTGCTAGAAGAAGAGCTATCACTATCAGAACCACAGCCAGTTAGTGCAGCTGAAGCAGCAACCATTGCCGCTAGTAGTTTTTTATTCATCATCTTTATTTATCTCCAATGGATGATTAATTTCATCGAGGTCTAGACTAAAAGATGAATATGACAAAAATGTAGCAACAATATTTCAATTTAGTGACATTGCATTTTCTTTCGAAAATAAAAAAGCCGGTATTCCACTCCGGCTATGAAATATCAATCAAAATTATACTTATTAGAATGATAATGAATATCCAGCAGAAAAACTTATACCAGGTTTAGTTTTTTGATACGTTTCTCCGCCTTGGGTGTAAAGACGAGTGCTGTCAAGTAAGTTTTTAATTTTAAAACTTACCTTACTTTCATCTAAGTCTTTTGCAAGAGTGAAATCCAAAGCGGTGAATGGCTCTTCGTAAATATGAGGTACATCACCTTGGCCAACTCGCGTAATACGCTCACCTATTTCGTTTAAAATAAGTGCTGCCTCAAATCCCATAGGATTATTTTCTAATGTCAACATAAGGTTCATCGTATATGGACTCTGCCCCTGCATTGAACGTGTATCGCTGTACTCTGTATGACCGTCTTCAAGCGTTACTTCTGATTCAATTATTGAATAGTTCCCAGACATTCCAATCAAATATTCACCCGTCGGGATAAAATCTAAATCCCATCTAAAATCGAACTCAAAACCTGAGTTTGTTGCACTTTTGGCATTTTGGAAGGTAATTACTTCCTTAACGCTAGGCTTTAATGTTTTCTCAATTGGAGCGTCGAAATTCTTACTGAAATATGCAAGTGACATACTGTTTGCACCATTGCCGTAGAACTCCAATCGTGCATCAAAGTGATTGATTACCGCTTCGGTTAATCTTGGATTACCACGAATTTCCGACCCAGTTTCAGGGTCAATCCACAAACTGGAAGATAATTCAAGCATGGATGGTCGATTGACGGTTTCAGCAACTGCAACACGAGCTTGTAAGTTATTCATTATACGATATGTAACTAATAGGCTAGGCAACATATTATCTGTTGATTGACTCACATTAATAGGGTCACCATTTATTGAATCAAATGTATTCACTTCTTGGGAGAAACTTTCACTTCTAGCACCCAAAATAATATCCAAACTATCAAACCATGTTGTCTCAAATGAAACATACATTCCAGTGGTTTCAGTATTGGCGTCGTATCCATCTGAAGGTGAAGTAGCATTTCTAAATATAAAACCATTACTGTTAATATTATCAGCACCTAATACTTCATTGATATCTTGGTTAGAGATGATATCAACAGGCATAGACGTAGCGTCATACCAGGAAATTTGATAAACAGTGTTTTGACTCTCTCGATTGATAGAATCAAAACTATAGCCAGCTTTAATATTTATATTCATAAAACTTACTGGTTGGGTACGCCAAAAAATGTTAAACCCTAATGTTTGATTATCATCGGTTAACTCTAGAAAATCACGATATGTTTCACCATCGTAATAGTATAAATTATTAGTATCATTCGAAATATTATCATCATAACGATACGTCATTCGATCAGGGTTATTTAGTGATGCTGATGAAAACCCATATACCCAGTCCAAAGAAAATGATTCGGACAAGTCGTGCTTCCCATTAAATTGCTGACTAAACAATTCACGCTCAGACCACTCTAAATCCGTCTTACGAATGTATTCATTATTTTCGCCATCAATACCTTCATCCTGACGAGTTAAACGATATGACTTGCGAATTAATGATGTTGTACTTTTAAGCTGTGATGTTTTGGATTCAATAGCTGCATTCAACAAAAGAGTGCTTTCAGGACTGTATTTACTTTTCTTATAATCTTGATCATTCCTTGGTGTTAAAATATCGCCATTAGCGGCAAATGTATTCTTTTCACCCTCTTCATAAGACCATTTATTTGAATAACCTAAATATGCTTGGTAACCTAATTTATAGTCCCCCAAATTAGTCACCTGACCAAAGCCTAAAGATAAAGCTAAATCTGGATTCGCTGATTCACTCTTAATTGCATATCGGACTGGAAATTTTTCGGCGTCCGATTCAGTCAAATTATCTTGCGGCTCACTAGAAACAGGTATATCCCTATCCCCATCATCCATACCTAAATAATCTTGTGATCCACTTTCTTGAGAGATAACACTCTTACCAGTCGTATTAGTATTTCCTCCTGTGGATATTTTAAATTTAATAAAATCTTCTTCTGGCAAGGCTTTGGTACGCAGCTTAATTAAACCCCCACCAAAAGCACCTGGGGCATCAGCTGAGTACGTTTTTTGTACTTCGATACTATCGAGAATAGACGCAGGGAACATGTCTAAATCCACAGATTTACTATTAGGATCTGGACTGCGCATTACCGCACCATTCATCAATACTGTGGTGTAGCGATCTTCCATACCACGAATCACAGCATATTTACCGTCAATTAAGGTTAAGCCGGCAACGCGGGTTAATGCTGCAGCTGCATCACTGTCACCGGATTTTGACATTTGTTCTGCGCCAACAAAATCCGATACAACTTTAGTTTCCTTACGCTCATCCACCAAAGATGACACACTCCCCTGAATAAATGGCGCAACCACCACAAATTCTTTCAATGCAATACCCGCAGGGGTAACTTCAAATTGTTTTTCTAATGTTTTTCCTGCTTTGATTTCTATGCCATCTAACGTTTGGCTAGCAAAGCGATTATGCAAAATAGAAAGACTGTAAGTACTGGATGGAATATCGGCCTCGAATTCACCATTTTTATCCGTAACAAAATCCGTAGCTACACCACTAAAAAATAAGCGTGCACCCTCAACTGGTTCGCCATTTTCACTGTTAATGACCTTACCTTTTAAAACACCTGGGTCACCCATTACTTTAGTAACTGCGCTTTTATTCTTAGCCCGCCCATCACGAGAAGACTCTATAGCAATGTGAGGAGTCACATTTCCTGGATATAGCGTTACAATAATCTGTAGATATTCCCCTTCAGCTACATTTAAATTTATCACTGCATTATTAAATCCAGACTTAGCTACACTCAATTGGTGTTCACCAGGAGTTAAACGAAAGTTTGCGGCACCGTTTTCATTACTTTCATGCTGTTTACTTTCTAATTGGGTTTCTTTATCCATCCAAACATAAAAGTCTTTTGTCGGTGTATTTTCTTCAAATACATACAGGCTAAGTTGTGCTCCATTATTCTGTATTTTCGCTTCTTGGGACCATGCATTCGCCCCCAATATGAGCTGAGCAATTAGACTGATCACCAGCCCCACTGCTACTTTTTTGCCCATTATCCAGTTCTTTAACATACCATTGCTCAATCTTTATCAATTATTCGTATCGTTCATTAGGGCTTAATAACATTGCCACTTTTCGTTTTCACATTTTTCCATTGCACTGCGTAACTCAGTGGCCTTTCTAAACAAATCACCACGAGTTAACTGGCTTAGCTGTAATCTAGATTGCTGAAAATCACCAGTGCGATACAAGGCATAAGCATGGGCGTACAAAATATCCTGGTTGTCATACAGACCTAATCTATTTAATGCATCATCCATAGCCGCAACCGATTCAAAATCTCCAAGCTCAACTAAGATCGCCAAGCGTTGTTTCATCTTGGATTTTTGATCGATAATTTCACTATTAATATTTAGCGCTCGATACAAGCGTCCCGCTTGACGATATAGCTCTGCGGTATCGGCAGCCAATTTAGGCTGTTGAATGCTGGCTTGATAAAAAATATCCGATGCGGTTAGTAATTTTTCCTGTTTAAGGTAGCCATGGGCCAACTCAGTGGAAATAGCCAATTCATCTGGAAACATCAATTTGGCTTTTTCTAATACTTTAATGGCCAAATCTGATTGACCACTTTCACGTAACGCCCGACCTAAGGCTACGTATTCTTTTTCTAAACCAGATCCAGCAACGCTTTCCTGCTTAGCAAGGTATTCTTGTGCGATTGTAATGGCACTCTGGTACAAACCTTTCTCTATCAAATAATAAATCTTTTGACGCTGAAAACGGGTTTCTGTTGGAAATTGCTGAGCCCCTTGATCAAGTGCTAACCAAGCTTGATCCAGATTATTCAGCTGCCAATGACATTGCGCTTTAAGGCTATAAACCGACGCCATGGCATCACCTACTTCGGCTGCATTTTCAATATCATTCAAAGAAAGTTGATATTCATTCATGGCGTAGTGCACTTGTGCTAAGTAAATATAAATCAATTTATCTTCTTGGCCCTGTTCAATAGATAATTCATATTGAATTTCCGCCATTTCATAGTTCCCTTGTTTAAATGCCAATAAGCCTTTCAACATATGATATTGGGGATAATCTAATTTAATCGACTCTCCATTTTCATCTGGGGTTTCGATTTGTTTAAAGATCGCTTCTGCGCGATTCAAATTACCATCACTGATTAACAGTGCAGCCAGACCAAGATGATCCACCTCATTCTGAGCATATGCTTGTGCCAGCAGTAACATACTCACTAGCGATAGCGTTATTTTTTTAACGAGTGTATTCATATCTAACTCATACTTAGTGCGTACGTGTAACACGATTAATTCAAATCAAACCGAATGGTCTGCTCAAACCAGCCTTTTACTGGTTTACCTTGATACTGAGCTGGATCAAATTTCCATCCACGAATGTTATTCAACGCCACTTGGTCAAAAGTACCTGAAGGTACAGATTCAAGAATTTTTATTTTCTCAACCTGACCTAAAGGATTAATTAATAAATTAAACTTTACGTAACCCGTAATACCTTTTGCTCGAGCACGCTTTGGGTATTCCAATATAGGACGTGAATTAGGCTGTGGTAATACATCGACTGTGTCAGCCGTCATTGCCACATTATCTAAGTCTCCAAGCATGCCATTGCCCAACCCCATATCATCAAGGCTGAACCCCAAACCCATATCTACGCCTCCAATCATGGAGCTTAAATTCGCAGGAGGAGGCGGTGCATTTTGTGCTTTCGGCTTTGGTTTTGGCTTAGGCTTTTTCACTACTTTTTGTTGTTGCTGCTTAGCCTGCTTTTGCACACTGAAATTGATTTGATCTTTGTCACCGGCTTCATCGTTATTTTCAACATAACGATTCAGCATGAGAACTGAACCAAACACAATCAAGGCCCCAATGGCCATAGATAACGCCGCGGTCGCATGCTGCTTTGTGCGATTCGGTACATAAGTTAAGGGCGATGTGGATGTGTTCATGCCGTATCCCACTGCTTATGCAGTTGGCCCCCCTGCTTCTGCTTGAGTGGCTACACCCACATCTTTAGCGCCTGCTAACTTACATTGGTCTACCACTTCCACCAACTTACCTGCAGGTACATTGCTATCCGTAACAACCAATACTGATTTTTGACTAGAAGCGCGCAATTGATCTTTTATTTGTCCCTGCAACACCCAAATGCGAACTGGATCTCCGTTTAAGTACACATCACCTGTGTTATCAATATAAACACGAATGGACTTTGTAGATGCTGCGGTTTGCGTGGATGCTTGCGGGCGATCAATATCCAGCTTCATATCCTTCACAAAGGTTGTGCTCACCATAAAGAAGATCAACAAGATGAAAACCATGTCAATCAAAGGTGAAATATCAATATCCTGTACTGCCGTTTCTTTCTTTCTTAATCTCATGATTCCACCTCATTGTGTGAAACATCTTGCGAGCACAACATGTCTTTTATCTGTTCTAGCTCTCGCTCAATGCGATCCGCACGACGATCTAGCGCACGACCTAAAATTAATCCTGGTATGGCCACCACTAAGCCCATTTGTGTGGTGAATAACGCTTGACTAATACCGCCTGCAATACCTCCACCACCTTGGCTAAATAAATTCGCATCCATCAAGGAATCAAAGGTTTCTATCATGCCAGCTACGGTACCTAACAATCCGGTTAACGGTGCCGCTGCCACTATGGTCATAATTAGTCGCGAATATTTACCCATATCTCGTACATAATTTGAAAATGCATCATCCAAATAACGACGCAAATTCTTATCATAGGTTTTGGCCAGTTCTAGACCTTGCACAATGGCGCTATCAATAATGCCGCTTGGCTGCAACTCACCTTGATATTGACCATTAGCTTCACGGTAGCGACGAATTAATCGACGAACACTGCGTGGGTTACCACGCTTAATTACCGCGTAGCGGTATCCAATGGCGTACCACAAGATTAATACCGCAACGGCCAGAGGGATCATGACGAATCCCCCTTGTTGCACAAAGGCATGCCATTCGTTAATGAAACTTTGCAACATGATTACGCCGCCTCAGTTTTCTTTGCTCTTTCTTCTTTGTCTTTGAATAAGTTAATTAAATGCAGTGCCCCTAGCTCCATATCGTTTTTGATACGTTCAGCCCAACCACTTAATAAGTTACCCAAAAGTACCGCTGGGATAGCCACGATTAAACCAAGCTCTGTCGTCACCAAAGCCTCAGAAATACCACCTGACAACATCTTAGGGTCACCGGTACCAAATTCAGTGATCACATCAAACGTAGCGATCATACCGGTTACGGTACCTAACAAGCCCATCAGAGGTGACACGGCTGCCAATACAAGAATCGTGGTACCAAAACGGTCAAGATGTTCGCTCTCGTGTAAGATACTTTCTGATACGATGTCTTCGATGTGTTCACGATCACGATCCAAATTACGAATCGTTGCACGTACTACTCGAGAGGTAGCACCATCAAATTCACGACAGGCTTCCATGGCTTCGTTGATATTGCCTTGAGTAATTGCTGGACGTACCGCATTCATCACATCTTGACTGGATTGATTTGCACGACGCAAAAACAATGCACGCGCCACCACCATAATAAGAGCCGCTAAACCAAACGCTACGATTACATAACCAATCACACCGCCTGATTTCAAAACATCCATAACGGTTTTTTCTTTAGCTTCTTGTACGGCTACATTGGTGTTTTCAATTAAGAATAAATCTAAGGTTTCAGGTTGCTCACCAGCTAACAATGCTTTTGCAGTATCTGCACCTACCGTGGCATCATTGACTGCCCACAGTTTAAATAGACCTTCACCAGCCGGTGCCAACATACCAGCTTGCAAATCGCCATCCACACTAGCTAAACCAAAACGCGCCACGTTACCAAAGTGAACAATATCACCACTTACTTTTGCTCCATCCAAAATATGAAATTCACCGGACTTCACTTTCACACTAGAAAGGTCCACCAGCAAATTTGCGGCACGATCAAACAGTTCAGAGACTTTCTCGCCATCTTTTAAGTCTTGGAAGCTTTTATCTGCTTTCAAGCCTTGCTTATAAGTTTCTAAACTGGCATCCGCTTGCATAAAGGTAGCTTTGAAAATTTCTTGATTATCTTCGTTAGCTTGCACAACTCGCTCAGCATCCAATAATAGATTTTTTTGCAAATCTACTTTCTGGCTACTTGCTAATACTTGATTTTCTAACTTTGAAATACTGCTCTTTTGTGCATCAAACTCCGCATTACTGTCTTCCAATAATCGAGTCAAACGCTCTTGCAGATCACGCTTCTGAGCTTCTAAAAAGGCAAACTCTTTTTTATATGCCAATTCAATCGGTGATACCTCTACCGTTTTAGGTGTTACCTGAGGTGCTTGCTCAGCATGAGCAACGCCCATTAAGGCAGACAATAATAAACCGCTCATCATCACAGGTGCGGCCATTTTTTTAACTAATACTTTCATGTGGAACTCCGCAAACATTAAAGGGCTTCAGCCTGAGATAAAGAATTTGGCAAGGTGAATTGACCTGTACGAATTTGTTTTTTCAACGAATCAAATAAACCAATGATCTGTTCGCGTTCTTTCGTGTCATGAACATTCACAAACAACCAATCTTGTTCATTCTTAACTACTTTACCAAAGCTGTTTTCACCGTTTTGGAAATACATTAAAACCATGCCTACACGTGCAACATCCGCTAAAATCTCTTTGCCATCCATCTTGATCGGTTGACGGTAAATACCGGATTCTTTAGTTAGTCGAATTTCATCATCGACAAATGCCCATAAACGATTAACCGCTTTATGAGGTGGTAATAAATCCAGCTGAACTTGATCTTCAATCTCACTTAATTGAGTCAAACGCTCCACGGTTTTAAACGGCAGGCTCTTGGCGATGTATTGTTTGATTTGAGCGATGCTTTGCATCACTAAAGGTTTAAGATCCTTACCTTGAATGCTGTCTTGAGCAGTGCGTTGCTGTGCCTCTTTGATACTGGTTTTAAGCTGCTTTAACTCCATTGAGTTGCGTTGCAACTGAGTTTCCAAATCCGTACGTTGCACCGCTAACGATGCCATGCGGTTTTTGTGAGTTTCTTTTTTGTTATCGATTTTTGCTTGTAGTTCTTCCACTTCACCGCGTAACTTGATCAAGTCACCCGCCATATCTTCAATTTGAGCATTCTCGGCATACGCACTGACAGCACCTAAACTTAAACTTAAGCCAAGTAGTGCCGCGCTGAATACGGGTTTCATTTGTTTCATTTGCGAACCTATCACCTGTTAAACAGTACACTTTTAAGATGCGAGCTAATGTAGTTGGGCTATGTGACAGGTTTGTTACATGACAATTGAGTGTCAGTAAGACTGCATTTTTATGGCGAAACGATGACAAAGTGGCCAAGCCACAAGCCAGCAATGGCGGGGCTTGTAACATTAAGTAGTAAAAACGAAAGGAAATATGAATTTTTTGTGACAAT
>JABXIM010000046.1 GCA_013373085.1 Oceanospirillaceae bacterium
GTTGAAATGCCCAGCGGGAAAGTAAAAGCCACTGTGGTCGAGAAGCCGTTCTTTGACCCTAACAAGAAACTCGCGGCGGCTTAATTCTAGCGTCTATAAGAGCGATTGTTAAAAGCATTTCAGTCTTGGGCCTATCAGAAGATATTTGAGTTTGGGTTATTCCAATTTCAATATCTTATGGGGCCTAATCTGGCGAATTAATTGGTTAAAGGGCTTGGTGTTATGAACGCAGTTGAAAAAAGCTATATCCTTAGCGGAAGCTCGGCTAGCAAACTGGGTGTGCTCGATCTGATAATTGGTTGCTTGTACAAGCACGAGTGTTATGCGTATGAGATACACACTTTTGACGACAATGATGTCGAGCGGTTCTTCTTCCGTGTCGAGTTCCGCTACATAGGTGCCGGCGAGCTGGCTGAAGAAAGCCTGCGGAGCCAGTTTGGTGACCGGGCTACAGCCTTTGACGCTGAATGGGACCTGCGGTATTCGGAGACTCCGGACAAAGTGGTCATTCTTGTATCGAAATATGATCACTGTCTGCAGGATATTCTGCATCGACACAGTATTGGCGCGCTCAATATCGAGATTCCGGCTATCATATCGAACCACCCAGACCTTGAAAGGCTGGCTGAGTGGTACAATATCCCTTATTACCACCTGCCCATTACTGCCGAAACCAAGCCGCAGCAGGAAGCTGAGATGTGGAACATCATCCAGAAAGTCGATGCGGACTTGGTCGTGTTAGCGCGCTACATGCAGGTCCTTTCGGACGATATGTGCAAAAAACTGCACGGACGTGCCATCAATATTCACCACTCGCTGCTGCCAGGATTCAAGGGTGCAAAGCCTTATCATCAGGCTTATGAGAAAGGGGTGAAGCTGGTAGGAGCCACTGCACATTACGTCAGTAAAGACCTGGACGAAGGTCCGATCATTACCCAGGGAGTGGAACCGGTGGATCACACCTACACGCCGGAGCGGCTTGTAGCCAAAGGACGTGATACCGAACGCCTCACGCTGGCCAAGGCGATTAAATTGCATGTTGAGCGACGTTGCTTCGTCAATGGCGCTAAAACTATTGTCTTCCCAGGGCACTAATCGCCTTAATACTGGGTTCTTCTAAATCTGAAAGCGGATCGTTCTGGAAACAGGGCGATCCGCTTTTTTTTTGGTTCATCGCGCTTTAGCGGGAAAAACGTCATTCGTAGGATGGGTGGAGCGACGCTTCGGCACGGCGTATCCGTCGCTGATGCGGCCAGCGCGTCGTGCAACCCATCTTGGGTGTCGGTTCGGCACTCGACTCTTTGATGGGTTGCGCCGTCTCAACCCCGCTGAAAGGGTTGAACGGGGTGCCGGTGCAGCTCCACCCATCCTACTTTTGGCCCCCGTTTTCACGTTAAGCTGCGAAGAACCCAAAAGGTTCTTCGTAAAACGAAGGGTTTCACCTCTCCACGGCACAACGTAATTCTTTATAAATCAATGGATTGCGGGCTTCTCACGGGCGGCTAGTCCAAATGGTCCAAAGGGTCCAGAAAAATAGTCCTGTTATCCAGTTTTGTTGCCTCCGTTTAGGACCCGCCTTCGGCACGTTGCCCATATCATTGTCTTGTTCAGGTGTTTTTAGTCGTTCGCAATGTCATGACTCGGAACACAATCGCACAATAAGAGGATGAGTAAATGGGTAAGCAAGAGCAAAAAGAATTTGGCTTCGGGACACAAATTCGTAAGTCTCCCTATTTTGATGCAACCGTGCGCTGGGGTGCCACCGGGTTTTCAGTCTACAACCACATGTATATTCCCCGTGATTTCGGTAGCCCGGAGCAAAATTTCTGGAACCTGGTGAATGAAGCCATTCTCTGCGATGTCGCGGTAGAGCGCCAGGTCGAGATCACCGGCCCTGATGCCGCAAAATTTGTTCAGATGCTTACGCCTCGGGACCTTTCCAAATGCGCAGTGGGTCAGTGCAAATATGTACTGATCACAAATGCTGAAGGCGGGATTCTGAACGACCCGATCCTGCTGCGTCTGGAAGAAAACCGCTTCTGGATCTCCCTGGCTGACAGCGATATTTTGCTGTGGGCTCAGGGCGTCGCTGTCCACTCTGGGCTCGATGTGCAGATTCGCGAACCGGACGTGTCTCCGCTTCAGCTGCAGGGCCCGAAGTCCGGAGAAATCATGAAGGCGCTGTTCGGTGACAGTATCACCGATCTTCGCTACTATTGGCTCCGCGAGTATGACCTTGACGGTATTCCGTTGATCGTTTCCCGCACCGGCTGGTCGAGCGAGCTGGGCTATGAACTCTATCTGCAGGACAGTTCGAAGGGCGACGAACTGTGGGAAAAGATCATGGCCGCGGGCGCTCCGTTTGGTCTTAAACCCGGTCATACGTCGTCAATCCGCCGTATTGAAGGTGGCATGCTGTCCTACCACGCCGATATGGACATCAATACCAATCCATACGAACTGGGCCTGGATCGACTCGTTGAGCTGGATATGGAGGCTGACTTCATTGGCAAGGCTGCACTCAAGCGAATCCGTGAAGAGGGCGTATCCCGCAAGCAGATTGGTATTGTGATCGAGGGCCCTGCACTGTCGGGTCCGAACACCAAATTCTGGGCGCTTGAAAAAGACGGCGAGTGTGTGGGCAAGGTCACGTCTGCCATTTACTCTCCGCGTCTGGAGAAGAATATCGCGCTGGCCATGGTTGATGCGGATGTTGCCGGTGTTGGCACGTCCCTGGACGTTGAAATGCCCAGCGGGAAAGTAAAAGCCACTGTGGTCGAGA
>JABXIM010000130.1 GCA_013373085.1 Oceanospirillaceae bacterium
AAAAGTTAGTAACACGGGTTAATACATGAATCAGTCGGTCCCTGCACCGAGACATTGATCACTCGGCATCGGCTATCAGATACGGAGCCAGAAGGGATCTTTCACGATCAGGTACGCGTATCGGCTTGCGGGTTTCCATATCCAGCGTCACGACGGTGGTGCGTGCCTGCACGCAGCACTGTTCGTTCTGCCAAAGCTCCTGGACGAAGCAGATGGAGCTGTTGCCGATCTTTTCCACGGCGGTCCGCGCTGTCACCAGGGCGCCCCAGTGGAGCTCGCGGCTGAAGTCGACGTTCAGGTTGACGACCATGGTCGGCACCCGGGATCCCAGTTCCTCACGGAACAGCGCCGCCCGCCCATCGGCGAGCCAGACCGGTATTACGGTGTTGTTGATGTGGCCGCGCATATCGGTTTCGCTGAAGCGCGGCTTGATGGAGGCTTCGAAGTAGGGCGGCATGGGCCTGTCCTCATAGCGGGAGAATCAACGAACCCGAACGGGCAAGGCGGTGCCCGTTCGGGTTTGGCGGATCCTCCCTGATCGCCGTTTTTAATGTCAGCGCGCGCAGCGACGCGGGAGCCCCTGATTAGAGCCGTTCGATGATCAGGGCCACGCCCTGGCCGACGCCGACGCACATGCTGCAGAGGGCGAACCGCCCCTTCTGGTGTTCCAGCTGATTCAGCGCGGTGGTGACCAGGCGTGCGCCGGAGGAGCCCAGCGGGGGGCCGATGGCGATGGCGCCGCCGTTGGGGTTGACCCGCGGGTCGTCGTCCTGCAGCCCCAGGCGTCGGCAGACGGCAATGGCCTGCGAGGCGAAGGCCTCGTTGAACTCGATCACGTCCATCTGATCCAGGCTCAGGCCGGTCAGTCGCAGCACCTTTTCCACCGCCGGAACCGGCCCCATGCCCATGATGCGCGGGGCGACGCCGGCCGTGGCCATGGCGACAACCCGGCCTCGCGGGGTGAGCCCGTGCCGTTCCACTGCCGCCGGGTTCGCCATCAGCAGTGCGCAGGCGCCGTCGTTGATACCGGAGGCGTTGCCGGCGGTCACGGTGCCCCCCTCCCTGGCAACGCCCTTCAGGGCAGCGAGGCCCTCAAGGGAGGTATCCGGGCGCGGGTGCTCGTCCAGGGTGACGATCTGATCGGGCTTGCGCGGCTGTTTGACGGTGACGCTCATGACTTCGCCGGCGAAGAAGCCGGCCTCCTGGGCCCGCTGCCAGCGCTGCTGGCTGCGCAGGGCGAAGGCGTCCTGGTCCTCGCGCGACACCTTTTCCTCGTCGGCGACGTTCTCGGCGGTCAGTGTCAGGGCGTCGACACCGTGCAGTGCCTTCATTTTCGGGTTGACCAGGCGCCAGCCGATGGTGGTGTCTTCGAGCTGCTGGTTGCGTGCGAAGGCCCGGTCGGCCTTGGCCAGCACGTAGGGCGAGCGGCTCATGCTCTCGACGCCGCCGGCGATCATCAGCTGCGCCTCGCCGCAGCGCAGGGCCCGGGCGGCGCTGCCGACGGCGTCGAGCCCCGAACCGCACAGGCGGTTGATCGTCGAACCGGGTACCGTGATCGGCAGGCCCGCCAGCAGGGCGGCCATGCGGGCGACGTTGCGGTTGTCCTCGCCGGCCTGGTTGGCGCAGCCGTAGATCACATCGTCGATCAGGCTCCAGTCCAGGCGCGGGTTGCGGCTCATCAGTTCCTGGATCGGCAGCGCCCCGAGGTCATCGGTGCGAATCGATGACAGGGCGCCGTTGAAACGGCCAAAAGGGGTGCGGATCGCATCGCAAATGTAGGCTTCTGTCATGGTGTCACTCCTGGGCAGTCTTGGCGTCGAGGGGCAGCAGGGTTGCATCGCCCCGTTCCTGGCCTTTGCCGCTGACGGCGACGAGGCGGTCGAGAGCGGCATTGAGCGCGTCCGGCCCCATCCGGCGGGCAATGAAGATCGGACCGCCGCGCCAGCGCGGGAAGCCATAGCCGTGGGCGAGGGCGATATCGATATCCTCCGGACGCTGGCAGACGCCTTCGCCGAGCAGCAGCAGGGCTTCGTTGATCAGCGCCAGCACGGCGCGCTGCTGTATGTCCTCGGCACTGAAGGTCGTGGGCTCGATGGCCTGTTCCGCGCGGTAGCCGGCGATGATCGCGGCGACGTCCGGATCGGAGACCGGTCGGTTGTCGTCGTAGCGGTAGTAGCCCTTGCCGGTCTTGCGCCCCAGGCGTCCGGCTTCGCAGAGCAGGTCCGGAATGCCGACATAGCGCCGGAGATGGCGAGTATCGGCGGTCTGCTGGCGCATCTTCCAGGCGATATCCAGACCCGACATATCGGCGACCTTGAACGGTCCCATGGCGAACCCGTAATCCTCGAGTGCGGCATCGATCTGTTCGGGGCTGGCGCCTTCTTCGAGCAGGAACTCGCACTGGCGGCGATAGGCGGCGTAGAGCCGGTTGCCGACGAAGCCCCAGGCGTTGGCGACGACGATCGCCTTCTTCTTCAGCCGGCCGGCGAACGCCAGGGCGGTGCACAGCGTCTGGTCGCTGGTCGATGCACTGCGCACCACTTCCAGCAACGACATGCGATGGGCGGGGCTGAAGAAATGCAGTCCGAGCACCCGTTCCGGGTGCGGGATCTCGGCCGCGATCCTGTCGATATCGAGATAGGAGGTGTTGGTCGCCAGCAGGGTGTCCTTCCCGACCCGTTCGGCCAGGCTGCTGAACAGTGACTGCTTGGCCCCCAGGTCCTCGATGATCGCTTCGATCACCAGGTCCGCCTGGGCGACGACGTCAATATCCTGGCTCGGTGCCAGCCGGGCCAGGCGGGCATCGCGCTGACCGGCGCTCAGGCGCTGTCGGTTGTGGTCGCTCTCCAGTTCGCGCCTGATGCGGTTCACGCCGGCGTCGAGCGCCGCCGGGTTAAGTTCGATCAGGTCGACGTGGTAGCCGGCGTTCAGGGCACAGAGGGCGATGCCGCTGCCCATGGTACCGGCGCCGATCACCGCGATGCGCTCGAGCGTGCGCGGCTGTACGGGCTGCTGCGGCACGAAGGCTTCGGCCCGCTCGGCGAAGAACAGGTAACGCAGCGCCTGCGCCGGTTCGCTGCCGCGCAGCTCAAGAAACTGCGCGCGTTCCCGGGCGATGCCGTCGGCGAAGCTCAGCTCGCCCGCGGCGAGCACCACCTCTGCCGCAACGGCCGCGGCCGGCAGGCCACGGGCACGGCTGACGAGCTTTTGCGCCAGTGCCTGCAGTGCGGCCCCGTCTTCGGGCTCGACCGCACGCGCGCTCAAGGGCCGTTTGCCGGCGCTGTAGTCGCGGGCGAAGGCCAGGACTTCGGCGTCTTGGGCATCCGCGTCGGTTGCGCGCAGCACCTGATCGACCAGGCCCAGGTCCAGGGCGCGGGCGGCATCGACCGGCTTGCCGGTGACGATCATCTCGAGCGCTGCGGACAGGCCGACCGCGCGCGGCAGGCGCTGGGTGCCGCCGGCCCCCGGGATGATGCCGACCGTGACCTCCGGCATGCCGAGGGTGGCATCGGCCGTCGCCAGGCGCACATCGCAGGCCAGCGCCAGTTCCAGGCCGCCACCCAGGGTGTGCCCCCTGACGACGGCAATCACCGGCACCGGGCAGGCTTCCAGTGCTGCCGTGACCTGGGGCAGGGTGGGTTCGGTCGGCGCGTTTTCCAGCTCGCGCAGATCGGCACCGGCCATCAGGTTGCGGCCGGCGCCGGTCAGCACGACCGCGCGGGTCTGCCCGGCATCGATCTCCGCCAGGGCGGCCAGGATCCCCCTGCGCACCGCGTCGGTACTGCTGTTGACGGGGGGGTTATCGAGGGTGATGACTGCGACATCCCCTTCGTGCCGAAGGTGAACCTGGCCGCCGGTGCGTGGTTCAGCCATAGTGTCGTTCTCCTGCGTTGTCTTCCGCCCGCTCCTGCTCCAGGACCAGGACGGCGTCGGCGGCTACGACACCCTGGCCTTGCGGCAGGACGAACAGCGGGTTGATCTCCGAGGTCAGTACCCGGTCGCCCAGTGCGGCGATCAGGGCCGAGAAATTGACGATGGCCTGGGCCAGCGCTTCGGTGTCCCGGTGCACGGAGCCGCGGTAGCCATCGAGCAGCGGCCAGGTCGTCAGCTTCTGCATCATTGCCCTGGCCTGTTCCAGCGTCAGGCCACCCTGTTCCGGCAACAGGCAAAGCGTGGTGTCCTTGAACAGTTCCGCAGTGACGCCACCGGCCCCCAGCAGGATGGCCGTCCCCAGAGCGTCGCGATTGGCGCCGAGAATCAGCTCGTGGCCGCCGGCCACCATCGCCTCGACCAGGAATCGATCCGGGCGATGGCCCACATGGCGCGCCACATCCTCGATCATCTGCCCGAAGCGCGCGCCGATGGTGTCGGCATTCAGATGCAGCGCCACGCCGCCGATATCGCTCTTGTGGAGCAGGTCGGCATCCAGCACCTTGAGGACCACCGGCTGCCCCAGCTCGCGAGCGGCCTGTACCGCTTCTTCGCGGCTGGTGACGACACGGCTTGCCGGCACCGGGATACCCGCCTGACTGAACAACGCCTTGGCGGATGCCTCATCGATCGAGCCCTCGCCAAGCCCGGTCATATCGGGCAGCGCGACGCTCGGAACTGCCTGCCCGGAGAGCAGCGGCTGGCCGGTGAAGAACAGGGCCTCGAGTACGGCGCTGCAGCTTTCCGGGGAACTGAATCCCGGGATGCCGGCGCTGTTCAGACGCTTCAGCGTATCCGGTGCATAGGGGCTGACATAGGCCAGCACCGGCTTGTCGTTGGTGTCCAGGCAATCCTGGATGGCGCCGACGACAAGATCGGGCATGGCCAGACCCGACGAGCCGATGATCACCACGAGGGCGTCGTAGCTGTCGCTCGCCAGCAGGGTACGGATCGCCTGGCGCAGCAGCTCGGGCTGCAGGCCGGCCAGCGTCACGTCGATCGGATTGCGGTCCAGCGCCGTGGGGGTATCGCCCTGCAGAGCGCGCAGCTTCTCGGCGGTGCCGGCGTCGGGTGCCGGGGTGTCGAAATCGTTCATCCCGAGGCTGTCGGCGATCAGGGTGCCGGCACCGCCGGTCGAAGTGAGGATGGCAACGCGGCGGCCGGCCAGCTTGCGACCGGCAACCAGTACCGCCGGTATGTCGAGAAACTCGTCGAAAGTGTTGGCACGGATAACGCCCAGTTCCCGGAAGAAGGCGTCGTAGACGCGGTCCTCACCGGCCAGCGCGCCGGTATGGGAACTGGCGGCACTGGCACCGGCTTCGGAGCGGCCGATCTTGAACACCACCAGTGGCTTGCCGGCGTCACGGGCACGGATGGCCACTTCGCGGAACCGCTGCGGATTGCGGATGCTTTCCAGATACAGCGCGATCACCTTGGTGTTCTCGTCGTCCACGAGATAGTCGATGAAGTCGCTAACCTCGAGATCCACCTCGTTGCTGGTTGAAATCAGCGACGAGAGGCCGATGCCACGACCCGCCGCGCGGGAGAGCAGGGCGCCGAGAATGCCGCCGCTCTGGGATACGACGGCGACGTGGCCGGCGGGCAGGTCGCTGACCTCGAGGGCGCCGCTCGCCGAGAGCGGAATACGTGCGGACAGGTTGACCAGGCCAATGGTATTCGGGCCGAGGATGCGCATGGAGCCTGCGGCCTCTTTCAGTTCCGCCTGCAGATCCTGTCCACCTTCACCCGCCTCGGCGAAGCCGCTGGCCAGGACAACGGCCGCCTTGCAGCCCAGTTTTGCAAGGGAGCGGACAGCCTCGACGCTGCGTTTGGCGTTGAGCAGCACCAGGCCTACATCGGGGGCCTGCGGCAGCGCTTCGACGCTGGCATAGCAGGGCAGGCCCTGGATCTGGGCCGCCTTGGGGTTGACCGGGTAAATGGCGCCGCTGAAGCCGTGCTTCAGCAGGTAGGATACCGGCCGGCCGGAGGTTTTATTGGGATCCGCCGAAGCGCCAATGACGGCGATGCTTTTGGGGTTGAGCAGGGCGTCGAGCTGTTTCATTTGCCGGCCTCCTTGACGCGATCGAGGAAAGCCTGCACCGAAGCGCGATGTTCCTCAGAGGTGTAACAGATGCCCTGGGCCTTGCTGCCTTCGGCGAATACCTGATGATCGGTCATTTCGTAGCTGTGATTGATGATCGATTTGGTGAGGGCGGTTGCCGTGCGCGAGCCGCTGCTCATTTCCTTCGCCATGTCCATTGCCGTTGCCAGGAGCGCATCCGCCTCGCAGCAGCTGTCGGCGATGCCGAGCTCGAGTGCCTCCTCGGCGCTCACGCGACGGCCGCTGAAAATCAGTGCCTTGGCGCGTGCCAGTCCAACGCGGCGCGGCAGGAAGTACATGCCGCCACCATCGGGCACCAGGCCGCGGGCGATGTAGGCCCAGGTGAAGCTGGCGGGGCGTGCAGCCACGACAAAGTCGCAGGAGAGTGCCAGGTCGGCTCCCAGGCCTGCAGCGGCGCCGTTGACTGCCGCGATGGTCGGAATCGGCAGGTTCAGCAGCAGGCTGGCGGCATAATGCACGCCTTGCTGACGCTCCCAACCGTTGAAGCCGACGGTGGCAGGGTCCGCCTCCATACGCGTTTTCATGCCGGCGATATCGCCGCCTGCGCAGAATCCCTTGCCGGTCCCGGTGACGATCAGTGCGCGGACGCTGCGGTCGCGACGCAGGTTCTCAAGATGTTCTACCAGTTCTGCGCGCATGGCGTCGCTCATGGCGTTGCGCTTTTCCGGCCGGTTGAGGGTCAGAATGGCAATGCCGTCTTCCTGCTGATATTCGATGAGAGCGTCTTGACTCATGGCTGGCCTCTTGTTTTTCGGTAAAACTGATTCGAGTGTTATTCGAAATAGGAAATTGAGCTGACTGTACGAAAAACTAATTTACAAATTTGATCGTTTCTCGCTGTTTAATCGTCCAGTCACCCTGCGAATCATTCTTGAATTTACGACTCCAGCGTGCAAATGAGTAAAGCTGCCGCCAGCGCTAACAAAAAGTTAGAGATCAGGCAGGGGGCATGACAGAGCGCAGTTTTTCGAGGCGTCTTAAGCGTTTTCAGGGCGTTCCGACACCTCATGCCCAACAGAAAGCTGCCCCTAGGCCCAATCAATACTCAGTTCAGTGGCAGAGCGCCTTCAGTCATAGTAGGAGTCGTACCCAAGAGACGTTGAGTTTCGTCGGACAACACTTCAGCCGGTGAGGCTCAGGTATTGATTGCCTGGATACATCGGGGGAGGCAGATGCCTCGAACAATAACAATCGATCCACGTCCGCTGTTGGCGTGGCGACAAGCCGGGCCCAAGTCTGGTCCCGGTGGGAGGAGAGAATGAATACATCGACAGCGTCGACTCAAGGCACGCCGAAGGATCCGGCCAAATGCCCGCATAGACAAGTGCACAGTATCCAGGTCCCCCTGGTGTGGTTGGAGCTGGTGTTTGGCCTTGTCCTGCTGCTTGTAGCCGGTACCTATCTGTACGAAGCGGCAAAACTCCCCGATCCGATGAATCCCAAGGCCGTGGGTGCCGGCGATTTCCCGATGATTATCGCCATCGGAACCCTGATCGCCGTTTTTCTGATGTGCTGCCACGGCCTGGTGAAAATATTCAGGGAAAAGGAACATGAGCGGGTCGAACTCAGTCGCCCCCTCTCCGTGATTATCGCGGTTCTGATCCTGGGCGGTATCGGCGCCTTCCTGGACTCCCTGGGTGCCATCATCGCAACGGCCGGGCTGTCCGCTTTGCTCATGATCGCGGTGGGGGAACGCCGGCCGCTTCACCTCATAGCCGTTCCGATGGGTTTGGCGCTTGGTCTCTATGCCATCTTCGTCCTCGCTCTCGGTGTCTATTTTCCTTAAGGTGTCGTCATGTTTGAGAATATATTGCTCGGTTTCTCGGCATTCGCCGATCCGTTGGTGCCTGTGGGCTTGATCGTGGGTGCCTTGCTCGGTTACATGATCGGCGCGGTGCCGGGACTGGGGCCAAGCCTCGGCGTTGCACTGCTGATTCCCTTTACCTACAGCCTCGATCCACTGGTGTCGATCGTTACTCTCATCGCCCTCTATGCCGCGGCTGAATACGGCGGGGCCATTTCGGCGATACTCGTCAACTCGCCCGGTACTGCGGCTGCCGTGACGACCTCCTGGGACGGCTTTCCGCTGACTCAGCAGGGCAAAGCCGGCGTCGCCCTCAATATCTCGATCATTTCGTCGGGTATCGGCATTTTCGGCAGTACCATCCTGCTGTTCCTGACGGCGGTGCCCCTGTCGGAGTTCGCGCTGGACTTTGGGCCCACGGCCTATTTCGCACTGGCCCTCGTCGGTTTGAGCCTCGTCTCGACGCTGTCCAACGGCTCGCCGCTGAAAGGCGCTGTCGCCATGGGCATTGGCCTGGCACTCGCGACCGTGGGGCTCGATGCCCAGACCGGTATCCCCCGTTTCAGTTCACATCCGGAGTTTTTCGAGGGCTTCCCGCTGGTGCCGGTGCTGCTGGGTCTCTTTGCACTGTCCGAAGTCCTCTTCATGGTCGAGGCGGGCCCCTCTGAAAAGACGAAAAGTCAGCCGATGAGCGGTATTCTTGCCGTACCCCTGAAAACATTCGGCAAGTTGAAGTTCCACCTGATGCGCAGCTCGGTCCTCGGCTACGTCATCGGAGTTGTGCCGGGTGCGGGTGCTTCGATCGCGTCCTTTGTGTCCTACGCCGTTGCCAAGAAGACCTCGAAGACGCCCGAACAGTTCGGCAAAGGCAGTATCGAAGGCATAGCAGCCTCGGAGTCGGCCAATAACGCGGCGGTATCGGGTGCGCTCGCGCCGCTCCTCGCGCTGGGTATCCCTGGCTCTCCCACCACCGCCATCATGATCGGCGCGCTGATGATACACGGCATTCAGCCCGGGCCCCTGTTGTTCACGACCAAGCCGGAAATTCCCTACACGATTTTCGCCGCACTCTGGATCAGCGTTCCGGTGATGATCTTTATCGGTCTGGCGGGAGCCAGGTACTGGGCAAAAGTGGCGGACGTACCCCGTCCGGCCATCGCAGCAACCGTTGCAACCATTTGCCTGATGGGCGCCTACGCCTCCGAGAACTCGATGTTCCCTGTGTATGTCACCCTGGCGTTTGGTGTTATCGGCTACATTCTGCGCAAGGTCGATATTCCGCTGGCACCGATCATTCTGGCCCTGGTGCTCGGTGAAATGCTCGAAACGAACTTCCGCCGCGCACTGGTCATTTCCAACGGTGATTTAGATATTTTCTATACCAGTCCGCTGACGCTGGTTCTGCTGACGATTGCGATTCTCTCCTTCGCGATGCCGGCCGTGCGGTTCCTGCGTGAGAAGTTGAACCAGCGCCGGCATGTGCAGGAAATATATCACGAAGAAGAGTAATCTCGGTCAGCCGAATGGCTTCGTGATACAAGCCCGAAACTGCGGACCAATATCGGTTTGTGGTTTCGGGCTTATCCTGTTTATTCGCTATCGTTTAGCAATCCGCATATTAACCCGGCGGGTTAATACATGAAGCAGGGAGGCTTCATTATTGGCCGCAGGCCAATGCGAACGCCACAAACGCCAGCATGTCCGCGTACCTGCGCCCGCTTTTGTGGCGTAACTGACAAAATAGGTAGGGACTTATTTGTCAGCCAGGTTAATAGCAGCGCTTTGGTGTTATGTGTCTGGAAGTTTAAAACTATTGTCTGATCCAGTGAGTTGTTTCTTATGGGCATCGATTTGCGCAAGCCAATAAAAATAGTGGCGCTCTATATCTCGGCAGCCGCTGTCGGGTGGCTATTTCTTAAAATAGGGATGCCATTGCCGTTCATGATCGGACCAATGATATTCTCAGCCATTCTTTATGTATCTGGACTGGCAACAACGCCGGTGACCGCCAAGACGCGCCCCTTCGGCCAGATGATCATCGCCTCGACGGTCGGCCTGGCCTTTACCAGCGATGCGCTGGCAATCGTTATGGAGATGGCCCCCATCATGGTTGGCTTGACGCTTCTGACGGGCATGAACGCCGTCGCCGTATCGATCCTGCTCAGGCGATTCAGTCATCTCGATTATCCGACGGCGCTCCTGTGCACCATGCCGACCAGTCCGGTCGAGGCGGTCGTGGTCGCTGAAAAATTCGGCCTGAACCGAGGCCTGGTCGTACTGTCGCAGACGATAAGAATCGCCAGTGTCGTGGTGCTCATCCCCATCGCGCTGTACATAGCCGATGGCTGGCCTGGCAACTCGGGCCGAGGGCCGGGATCGGCCAGCGCGTTCGATCTCGGCGGTGTTGTACTGCTAGCGATTTCTGCTTTGGCTGGAGGCTTGCTGTTTAAAGTAACAAGGCTGCCGAATCCCTACTTCTTTGGCGCTCTGCTCAGTGCGGCTGTCGTGTCCAGCAGTGGCCTGCACGTGGCGCCCTATCCGTACCTTGTCCTGGCGGGCGCTCAGGTCGTGCTTGGGAGCTGGCTGGGTTCCGTCTTTACCAAAGACCTCTTTTGGCGCGGTGGGAAGCTGACGTTTGCGCTGAGTCTATCGATGCTCGGCTTTGTCCTTTTTACCTGTGTTACCGCAATCGCCTTTGCTTACCTGATCGGTCAACCCTGGGAAACGATGGTTCTCAGTGCCGCCCCGGGTGGTGTCACCGAGATGGCACTGACAGCGCAGTTTCTGGGCTACGATGTTGCGCTCATTACCTCTTTTCAGATCGTGCGGATCTGTATCCTGATGCCGGGAATACACTGGTTCATTGCTGCTGCCCGTCGATTTGAAACCCGGCGCACTACCTGATGACCGCGAGCGCCAGTCCGGACTGGCGCTACCGTTTCCGGACGAGCGCTGCTTTAACGGGCGGGGAGGTATCGCGCGTAGGAGCGCCGCCCCGGTGCGAATCACCATAAAATACGAAGAAATTAATAATAGTGCGATTGCCCTGAAAGGGGCGGAGAGAGGAGCCATAGACCCGGTGTGATCCTACCGGGTCGATGGCCGAATGGCGGGCTTGAGAATCAGGCGTCGGTATCAGCCGACGGTGCAACTGGCGTTACCGGGCCGGGCAGTTCGGCTCCGTACAATATGTTTTGCCGCAGGGCCTCCAGTTGTGGACGAGGCAGGACTGACCCGGCCAGCTCGTTGTATTTGGCGATCAGTTCCTCATCCGACAAAGGATCTTCCGGGTCGCCTTTTCGGGTTGGCTGGAAATGGCGTATTTGACGACCGTCCTTGAGCTGTACGAGAAGCCTGGCCATGCGTCGTTTCGGATAGGCCGCAGCCAGCTCGGTATCCTCGCTGACCGTTACTTTCTGCATCAAGGCGCGGATATCGGGGCGCGCCAGTGCCTCGGGCGCGAATGCGGCCAGGCGTACGCCGCCCAGCAGCAGCTGCGCCGCGAGGCAGTATTGTATGCTGAAACGGGCTTCCTGGGCCGACCCGGGCTCCGGACGGTTGCACATCTGATAGGTTGCGCCGTACCCCTCGACATGGATCGAGTCGATATGGTCAGGTGCAAAACCGTCTTGTTGCTGCATGCGTTTCAGGCCATCGAGGGCCGGGAATATGTGTCCGCAGCAACCGTGGTTCTTGACCGTCATGCGGGTAATGGGTGTCCAGTCGCCGATGCCGTCCAGCGCTGCTGTCCAGTCCCCGGACGAGACACTGGTCGCCGCGGCAAATCCCTTGTCCGCATCGAGGCTGTCAAGAGAAGCGGTCACGCCCTCGGCCGCGGCAATGCCTGCGAGGATGCCGGCATCGGCCGCGTGGCCGGGATGGAGTGCCTTGGCCATGCCTTCGCCCTGGAGGTTCTGCTGGTGGCCGCCGGCAAAACTGCTGGCGAGGGCGATCGCATGGGCGATTTGATCCGCATCGCACCCCAGAATCATGGCGGTCGACACCGCGGCGCCTATAGTGCCGACGGTCGAGGTGGTATGCCAGTAGCGGTAGTGGCTGGGTTGAATGGCCAGCGAGATCCGGCAGCCCACTTCATAGCCGGCAATGATGGCGCGGTGCAGCGCATCGAGCGAGGTCCCCTTGTCCTGAGCGACGGCCAGCGCGGCGGCAATGGTCGGGCTACCCGGGTGATAGCCGCCATCCTTGAAGATATCGTCGAACTCGACAATATGACTTGCGGTCGCGTTCAGTAGCGCCGAATGCCGGGGAGAGGCAACCAGGCCGTCCACGTAGCAGACGGCATTGCCCTGACCACGACTGGCAGCAAGGGCGTCGCACAGCAGCGTCGCCGGTGGCAGCACGGCGCCCGGCAAGGTTGTGGCGAACCAGTCCAGGAGGGCGCGCCGTGCCGCCCAGGTCACATCGGCGCTCAAGCTTTGCTGCTGCCAGGCGGCCGCTGCTCTGGCCAGCGCCAGGGTTGGGTTGGTCATGCGTTGCTCCCGTGATAATCAGTTGATCGCACCGGCCGCGCGCATCGCTTCTATCTCGTCGCGGCCGTATCCGAGTTCCACCAGGATTTCGGCGCTTTGGGCACCGACCGGCTGTGGCGGCAGGGTGATGTCCGTCAGGCTGTCGGACAGGCTGAATGCAGCGACGGGAACCGTCAGGCCGTCGGCGGGGCTGTCGGGAGAGGCATGCCTGTGCAGTACCTGCCGGCTGGCCACCTGGCCGTCGGACAGGGTTTCTTCCATGCGGCGTATGCGCGCGGCCGGGATGCGTCTTTTCTGCAAAAACTCCTCCCAGTAGTCCGCCGTCATGGTGCCGATGATTTTTGACAGCACCTCGGTCTCTTCCGCATGGGCATCGAGGCGCTGATTGTTATCGGTCTTGATCATGTCTTCGCGACCGAGCGCTGTCCAGAGACGACGTTGTTGCTGCAGGTTCGATGCTGCGACCATCAACGGGACATCGGCCGCCTGGTAGCAGCCGATGGTCGCGAACGGGAAGGTGTTGCCCTTTTGCTCGGGGTGCTTGCCGTTCCAGAGATAGCCGGTGAGGTGCGAACTGGACAGTATCAGCGCGACATCGAGCATCGAAACATCGATAAACTGGCCTTTGCCGCCATTACGCTCCCGCTGGAACAGGGCCGTCGAGATCGCGAAGGCCGCCGTCGTACCCGTTGCATAGTCGACCACCGGCGCGCCGGATTTCAGGGGCCTGCCGTCGCCATGTCCCGTCATCGCCATCATGCCGGAGAATGCCTGGATCACGTTGTCATAGGCGGTCTGTTCACGGCGCGGGCCGGTCGATCCAAAAGCCGAAACCGAACAGTAGATCAGCTTCGGGTTCAGCCTGGACATCTCGTCGTAGCCCAGCCCGAGTTCATCGAAAGCGCCGGGACGGTAGTTTTCCACGAAGACATCCGCCGTCGAAATGAGCCGCTTCATCGCCTCGCGGCCTTCCGCGGTCTTGAGGTCGAGCGCCAGGGTTTTCTTGTTGGACGCCTGAGCCATGAAAGCCGTGCCCATGCCGATGTCGTTCAGGGCTCGGTCCGAACCCTGCATGCGCGCCTGATCGGGGTCATTGGGCGACTCGACCTTGATGACCTCAGCACCTAAAACGGCCAGTTGATAGCTTGCAAAGGGGCCCGCGAGTACATGGGTCGTATCGATGACACGAATTCCGTCGAATGCTTTGGTCATGGGGTCTCACCTAATTGCGCTTGGGAATATCTATCTGCAAAAAAAGGGGGGGCAGACAATATCTCGGAATTGAAATTTGTGGCTAAAGGAAGATGCCACTTGGCAGCGGTTATATACTGAGGTTCATCATAACAACCGACTGGAAACCGAAGGAGGGAACTCCCTCCTTCGGTTCGCTGATCGAGTCAGAGCGAGTGCGGCGGTTACTCGATCAGACCTGCAGTTTTCAACTGCTTTTCCGCAACGCCGCTTACACGCTTGACGAAATCCGTGTACTCCTCCGGGCCCATCCAGGAATCGACGACACCGGCATTGCGCGCATAGGTCTGATAGTCTTCCGAATGCATTGCCTTGTGGAAGGCATCGGCAATCTTCTGCTGTACGTCCTTCGGGATGCCTGCCGGGCCGAATACGCCACGCACCTGCAGCCAGCTGGTATCGACCTCATAGCCTTGCTCGCCAAAGGTCGGTGTCTCGGGCAGGCCGGAAAGCCGCTCTTCGCCCAGCACCCCGAGACCCGCGATCCGCTTGGCATCGAAGAAGGAATTTACTGCACCCAGGTTCGATACACCCACATCCACGTGTCCGCCCAGCAGAGCCGCGACGATATCCGGTGTGGAGTTGAAGGCGACCCAGTTGAACTTGACGCCGGCTGCCTCTTCGAGCATCGAAATGCCAATGCTTTGCATCGAGCCGACAGGGCCAAAGCCGCCAATATTGACTTGCCCGTCGTTCTCACGTGCCCTGGCAACCAGGTCATCGAGATTCTTGATATCGGAATCGGACTTAACGAACAGCAGGATCGCATCCTCCTGTGTCGAGGCAATCCAGGAGAAGTCATCGGGCGAGAATGTGCCCTTGAGGTTGGTCAGCATGCCCGTGAAGTGGGTCAGCGTATTCACACCAAGCGTCAGGCCGTCGGGCTTGGCGGCGCGAATTCGCGTCATCTGGGTGGCACCGCCGCCGCCCGGAGAATTGATAACGACGACCTGCTGGCCGATCTCGGGTTCCAGGGATTTGGCCAGTGTCCTGATGAATACATCCGCAGAGCCGCCGGCTTTGGTGTGCATGATCATGTTGACGGGGCCGGTGGGCCAGTCGCTTTCGGCCAGGGCGGCTTCGGTACCGCAGAACATCGTCATGGCAGCGACTGTGGTGGCGCCAAGGTAGGCGCGAGCGCTCTTGGTAACTTTACGTAGCATCTTCGACGGTCTCCAGGGTTTTATTCTTTGACTGTTCGACATGGGGTTGATCCCCTGATTCAAGAATCCCAAAAAGCAGTTCGAAGTGGTACTGACGATTTGTCAGGTCTGGGGTATGTTTTGATTAGGCAAGGTTACGAATAGAACCTGCTACTCAGGAGTAGACTTCTTTTGAAAGGGCAATACCTCGACTGAAGAGGCATTTAAAGCAGTTTAAATGGGCACTTCATTTTGTAAATGAAGTGCAAAACCCGATTGCTGAAAATTACTCGGTCTTCGACAGCAGTGCGCGCATCCACGAAAGAAACTTAAGCAGGGGCTCCGATGGCCTCATATTGCGCGGCCAAGTCAGATAATAGCCCTCTCCGGTCTTGCATGTGGTTTCGAAAGGAGCAATGAAATTTCCGTTCTGGATCTGACGCTCGACGAAAACCTTGACGGCGATGGCCACGCCAATGTTCATGGATGCCGCTTCATAAGCCAGGGCAGAATTGTCGAAGCGAATGCCGGCATCGGCATCGATATCGACACCGGCCGCCGAAATCCAGCTGGCCCAGTCATTGGGGCGCGCCATGGAATGCAGCAGGCGCACGTGGGATAGGTCCTGCGGTGACTTCAGCTTTGCCGATTCCATCAGTGTCGGCGAGCATATCGGGATAAGTTCGATGTCCACCAGTTTTTCCGCATGCAGGTCGGGCCAGTCGCCGTGGCCGGAGCGGATCGATGCATCGATGTTCTGCGTATCGAAGTCCACCGGTGCAAGGGACGAGGAAAGCCTGACCTCAATCGATTCGTTGGCGTCATGAAAGTTGGCCAATCGGGGGATCAGCCAGCGTTGCGAAAAGGTCGTGTAGGACTGGATGGACAGAATATCCCGCCGGCCTCTGCGCGATACCTTGCGGGCAGCATTGCTGATGTCCTGAAATGCCTGGGTGATGCCCTCGTACAGTTCCTTGCCCTCGCGTGTCAGCTCGATACCTCGATGCAGGCGCCGGAACAGGGCTACGCCGAGGTAGTCCTCGAGCACCCTGACCTGGCGACTGACGGCGACCTGGGAAACGTTCAGCTCTTCTGCGGCGCTGGTCAGACTGCAAAGCCGTGCTGCGGCTTCGAAGGTTCTCAGCGGGTTCAAGGGAGGAAGTGGGTATTTCATTTCACCACCGTAAGAACATTTTCGTTATTTTTAGAATAAACCTTTCAATGCCAATTAGCATAGAGCTACTCTGTCATAAGGGCTAAATGTCAGAATTTCATTACAGGTTTTGCTCTTTTGAAAACGGCGTCTTTGGATGTTTATATTCACATCAGACTATTGCTCGGCATTGAGTATCCGAGGAGCTCCCAGTATTTTTGTCGCGCAACTTCAGACATTCTACCATCAACTTACAGCCGGCCCATTATTCTGCTTGTCCGTCAAAAACACAACGAGCAATAAGTAACTCAAGACTAACAAAATGTTAGGCAAGATGCACTCATTATCGGCTTGCTGATCCTGTATGCATGATGGATACGTAGCGCCAGGAAAAGTTCAGGCGCGCCGCCTCCAGCCGGTATGCGAACTTTCGGATGTTGGCAGTCAGCACTGACCACTGTCCTGTCGATGTTGTCGAATTTGTCGTCCTGCCGCCGCCGACTACCGTCTAAGGAACCTATGAACAAGTCCCAGTTGCGCTCTGCGAGCCCTGAGGCGTGCAGATGCAAGGCGCAGTGTGCAGGCAATACCCTAAAGGGCACTTTGGCCTTAGTCCTTACCAAACACTGCAACAACGCAGATGCATGCCTCAGGGCCCGCCCTGCGGGGCTTGTTCATAGGTTCCCTAGGGGCTTGTTCACGTCATCCCTAGTCTAAACGGGCTAAAGGGCGCAGAAAATAAGTCTGACTAAGCATATTTGCCGCCTCCGTTTAGGCTCCGCCTTCGGCAAGTTCCCCATATCATTGCCTTGTTCAGGTGTTTTTAGTCGTTCGCAATGTCATGACTCGGAACACAATCGCACAATAAGAGGATGAGTAAATGGGTAAGCAAGA
>JABXIM010000079.1 GCA_013373085.1 Oceanospirillaceae bacterium
AGGCCCGGGAGTTGCGCAGCCTGCTGAAAGCGCGCCAAGCGCTGGAAAAGGCCCGCAAAGCCCAGAGCAACAGCATCCGCGGCCTGTTGCGGGCCCAGGGGATCCGCTTGGGGAAAGTCAGCGAGGGGCAGTTTGCCGATGCGGTCATGGTGCTCGTCAACCGGGAGGTTCCCGGCCTGGCGGAGGCCTTTGCGGGCATGCTGCAGGTCTGGGCCCTGGCGAAAGCCGAGGCTGCGCGGCTCGAGAAGCTCGTCCAGCAGCGCAGCAGGGCCGACGAGGTGACCCGGCGGTTCGAGCAGGTGTACGGGGTCGGGCCACTGACCAGCTTGTTGTACCGGGCCACGCTGGATAATCCGCACCGATTCCGGCGCACCGAAGAGGTGGCCGACTATCTGGGGTTGGCGCCTCGCGTTTACCAATCGGGTGATATGGCCTATCGCGGGCGGATCACCAAGGAAGGTGATCACTTGCTGCGCTGGCATCTGGTGGAGTGTGCACACGTCCTGCTCACGAAGGGCCGGGACTGTACGCTGAAGCGGTGGGGTTTGGAGCTGGCGCACCGCAAGGGCAGCGCCAAAGCCAAGGTGGCTGTGGCGCGCAAACTGGCGGTTCTGCTATGGCGGTTGTGGAAAGAGGAGAAGGACTTCGAACCCTTCCCCCAGGCAGCTTGATAGCCTGATCCCTACCGATCGGAAAACAGATTACAGAGAGGTTGTTGAAGCTGAAACTGAGTTCGGTCACGCAGACCACGAAAGCCGCTTGGGGCAGTCGTGTCGAAAGGCGCACCTGACCCCGCGTGGGAGATGGCAGGCTGCGTGCTCCGATTACATCTTGTCGGCGCCTTATGCGACCCCGTATAGAAGCCTGAAACTCAGTGGCAGCCAATCAACGAAAAAACCAGCTTGGTGGTTGACATTGAGTGCCGCTTTAGAGAAGCGGCTTTATGTGGAAGCGGCTTTAACCGCGTCCACAAAAGCCGCAAGTCTGGCTTGTCAGGCGGCGCTGCTGGCTTCGGCTGCAGCCTGGCGGTACTCAGCCTTGAGGCCGACGATCCGGTATACGGCGGGGCGCAGGTCCGAGAGGACGCTGCTGACGTCGTTGTAGATGCGGCAGTACATCAACAGCCCCTGGATGTACTGGTACAGCATGCGTCCGGTCTGGGCGGGGTCCGGGTCGCCGTCGAGGCGCCCTTCTGCCTTCAGGCGCACGATCAGCGCGGTCTCGTAGGCGATCTTGTTGGCAGCCATTTCCTGCGCCGCAAGCTGGACCTTGTCCTCTTCGCAGCCGCACTGCCCGCCGGAGGTGAACACCGGGCAGCCGACGACGACCTTGCCGCCCTCTTCGGCCAGGCCCTTGCCCCGGGCATGATCGAGCACCATCTCGAGATAGGCTTCGAGCTGTTCCAGTGCCGGACGCGCGGGATCGAAAACCCGGTCCAGTTCGACCTTGATGTGCTCCCAGTGATTGAGCACCGCGGCGTAGTAGAGGTCGGCCTTGGTTTCAAAGTAGTGATAGAAACTGCCCTTGGTGACCCCGGCCTTCTTGCAGATCTCGTTGACACCCACGCTGGTGTAATTGCTCTGCCAGATCAGCTCCATCGCGGTACAGAGCAGCTTTTCTCGGGTATCGGTCGGCTTTCGTACCACAGTCGTCACCTCGTACTTGTTATATGCCTGCACTATAACAAACCAGTTGGTATGTACTCAAGCCGCGCCCCGCAGGGGGCGCGGCCTGGCATCATGCCACAGCCTGTTCCTTTGCCGGAACGGAGCGGCGTAATCGAAGGCTGCGCAGCAATACGTAGAACACCGGCGTCAGGAAGAGCCCGAACAGCGTCACGCCGAGCATGCCGGCAAATACCGCTATGCCCATGGCGTTACGCATTTCCGCCCCGGCCCCGGTGGACACCGCCATCGGCAGCACGCCCATGATGAAGGCGAAGGAGGTCATCAGGATCGGCCGCAGGCGCAGCCGGCTGGCCTCGACCGCCGCCGCGATGACACCGCGCCCCAGGTGTTCCAGCTCGCGCGCGAACTCCACGATCAGGATGGCGTTCTTGGTCGCCAGCCCCATCAGCACGAACAGGCTGATCTGCGTGAAGATGTTGTTGTCGCCGCCCGAGAGCCAGACGCCGGTAAGCGCCGACAGCATGCTCATCGGAATGATCAGCACGATCGCGATCGGCAGCACCAGGCTTTCGTACTGCGCCGCCAATACCAGGAACACCAGGAACACCACCAGCGGAATGATGAACACCGCGGTATTGCCGGCGAGGATCTGCTGGTAGGTCAGTTCCGTCCATTCGTACTGCATGCCCGGCGGCAGGGTTTCCTCCAGGATCCGGGTGATCGCCGCCTGGGCCTGGCCGGATGAGTACCCCGGCGCCGCATTGCCGTTCAGGTCGGCGGCGCGGTAGGCATTGTAGCGCTGCGCCGATTCGGGCCCGTAGCTTTCGCCGATCTGCATCACCGCCCCCAGCGGTACCATCTCGCCGGCATCGTTGCGCACCTTGAGCCGCAGCACGTCGTCGGGGGTGTCCCTGAAGCTCGCGTCCGCCTGCGCTATGACCTGATAGGTCCGGCCGAACTGGTTGAAGTCGTTGACGTACATCGAGCCCAGGTAGATCTGCATGGTTTCGAACAGGGCGTCGATATCGAGCCCCAGCTGTTTGGCCCGGGTGCGGTCGAGTTCGGCACTCAGCTGCGGCACGTTGATCTTGTAGCTGGAGAAGACGCCGGCCAGCTCGGGCGCCGCCTGCGCCTTGGCCATCACCTCGCCGAGCACCTGCTGCAGCGCCTCGTAGCCCTGGTCGGTGCGGTCTTCGATCTGCAGCTTGAAGCCGCCGATGGTGCCGAGTCCCGGGACCGGCGGCGGCGGAAAGATCGCGACGAAAGCCTCCTCGATGCCGTTGTAGCGCTGCTGCAGCGCCTGGCTGATGGCGAAACCGGACAGTGCCGGGTCCCTGCGCGCGTCGAAATCGTCCAGGGCGACGAACACGATGCCGGCGCTCGGGCTGTTGATGAAGCCGTTGATCGACAGGCCCGGAAAGGCGACGGCGTTGGCAACTCCCGGGGTTTCCAGGGCGATTTCGCTCATCTCCCGGATCACCGCCTCGGTGCGCTCGAGGGTGGCGCCGTCGGGCAGCTGCGCGAAGCTGACCAGGTACTGCTTGTCCTGGGTCGGCACGAAGCCGGTCGGCACCGCCTGGAACAGGCCGTAGGTGGCGCCCAACAGCAGCGCGTAGACCAGCATGCCGGCGCCCTTGCGGCGCACCACGCCGCCGACGCTGCGCGCGTAGTCGTCCGACGCGCGGCCGAAAAAGCGGTTGAACAGCCGGAAGAAGCCGCCCAGCAGCCGGTTCAGCAGCCGCGTCAGCCGGTCCGGGCGGGCCCCTTCGGGCTGCAGCAGCAGGCGCGACAACGCCGGGCTCAGCGTCAGGGAGTTGATCGCCGAGATCACCGTCGAGATTGCGATCGTCAGCGCGAACTGGCGATAGAACTGCCCGGTCAGGCCGCTGATCATCGCGATCGGCACGAACACCGCCAGCAGCACCAGGGTGGTGGCGACGATGGGCCCGGTGACTTCGCGCATGGCCTGTACCGTTGCTTCCCGGGGCGTCAGTCCGGCGGCGATGTTGCGCTCGACGTTCTCCACCACGATGATGGCGTCGTCGACGACGATACCGATCGCCAGGATCAGGCCGAACAGCGTCAGCACGTTGATCGAGAAGCCGAACAGGTACATCAGGCCGAAGGTACCGACGATCGATACCGGCACCGCCAGCAACGGGATCACCGAGGCGCGCCAGGTCTGCAGAAAGACCACCACCACCAGGACCACCAGCCCGACCGCCTCGAGCAGCGTCTTGATCACCGCCTTGATCGACCCCTGGACGAACACCGTCGGGTCGTAGACCACGCTGTAGTCGACCCCGTCGGGGAAGTGCTGCTTCAGCTCCGCCATCTTGGCGCGCACGTCATGGGAGATATCCAGCGCATTGGCGCCGGGGGCGGCGAAAATCGGGATGGCCACCGCTTCGCGGTTGTCGAGCAGCGAGCGTAGCGCGTATTCCGATGCACCCAGCTCGATGCTGGCGACGTCGGACAGGCGCGTCACCTCGCCGTGTTGGCCGGTGCGGATGACGATATCGCCGAAGGCTTCCGGGCTTTCCAGCCGGCCGCGGGCATTGATCGGCAGCTGCAGCTCGGCGATATCGGCGTAGGGGGCGCCGCCGATCACGCCGGCCGCGACCTGGACGTTCTGCTCGCGGATGGCGGCGATCACCTCTGCGGCGGTCAGCTGCCGCTCGGCGATCCTGTCCGGATTGAGCCAGACCCGCATCGCGTAGTCGCCGGACCCGAACAGCCGCACCTGGCCCACGCCGCGGATTCGCGCCAGCTCGTCCTTGACGTTGAGCACTGCGTAGTTGCGCAGGTACAGCATGTCGTAGCGGTCGTCCGGCGACGTCAGGTGCACCACCATCGTCAGGTCGGGATTGCTCTTGACCGTGGTCACGCCGAGCTGGCGCGTCACCTCCGGCAGGCGCGGCAGGGCCTGGGCGACGCGGTTCTGCACCAGTTGCTGCGCCAGATCCGGATCGGTGCCGATTTCGAAGGTCACCGTCAGCGTCATGCGGCCGTCGGTGGTCGACTGCGAGTAGAGGTAGAGCATGTTCTCGACCCCGTTGATCTGCTCTTCGAGCGGTGTGGCCACCGTCTCGGCGATCACCTTGGGGTTGGCGCCCGGAAAACTCGCATTGACCACCACCGACGGCGGTGTCACTTCCGGATACTCGGACACCGGCAACTGGAACATCGCCAGGAGTCCACCGAGGAATATCAGCACGGACAGTACGCCGGCAAACACCGGGCGGTCGATAAAGAATTTGGAAAGGTTCATCTGAGGGTCCCGCGGCCACAGTGCAAAGGGTACGGCCGGTCGCGTCGGCCAGGCAGCAAACATACCGGTAGGTATGCTGACGAATATAAACATACCGGTTGGTATGGAGTCAAGCCGAAACCTTCGCCCGCGCAGGGCTATGCTGAAGGGAGAAAACCTTCACGGGAGGTGTGTCATGAGATTCCAGGACCGCCGGGACGCAGGCCGCCGGCTGGCGGCCGCGTTGGAGACCTATCGGGATCAACCGGCTATCGTCTTTCCCCTGCCCCGCGGCGGCGTCACCCTCGGCGTCGAGGTGGCCAGGGCGCTGCAATTACCGCTCGATCTGCTGGTGCCACGCAAGATAGGACATCCGATGAACCCTGAATATGCTATCTGCGCGCTGGCGGAAGATGGCGAGTTGCTGTGCAACGAAGCCGAGGCATCCCGGGTCGACCCGGAGTGGCTGCAGCAGCAGGTCGAACGTGAGCGCAAGGAGGCGCAGCGTCGTCGCGCACACTACATGCCCGGCCAGCCACCGCTGGATGCCAGCGGCGTCACCGCGATTCTGGTCGATGACGGGATCGCCACCGGACTGACCATGGAGGCGGCCATCCACGATGCCCGCCAGCGCCATGCCGCGCACATCGTCGTCGCCATCCCGGTAGTGCCGCCCGATACCTACAGACACCTCAAGTCTGAGGTGGACGAGGTTATCGCGCTGGAAGTCCCCAATATCTACCGCGGTGCCGTTGGCGCCTACTATGATGATTTCGAACAGGTAACGGATGCGGAGGTGATCGCGATGCTCGAAAGCCTCAAACAGGAACGGCGGGCCAGCCGGCACTGACCCGCATCGCTAACACACAGCACTGGTCCGGCAAGGATTAACGCATGCCAATCCGGCCGGCCAACGCCACTTGGAGGAAACCCTATGCCCGGACTGCTTCCAGACGTCGATCCGGACGGACTGCTCGAATACTCAGTGGTTTACACCGACCGTTCACTCAATCACATGTCCCGTACGTTCCAGACGGTCATGACCGATATCGCCACGATGCTGCGCGAGGTCTACAAGGCGCATGCCGTCGCCATCGTCCCCGGCAGCGGCACCTTCGGCATGGAAGCGGTCGCACGCCAGTTCGCCACTGGCCGGAAATGCCTCGTCATCCGCAATGGCTGGTTCAGCTACCGCTGGACGCAGATCTTCGAGACCGGTGACATCCCGTTGCAATGCACCGTGCTGAAAGCCCGCCCGGTCCAGGATGGCCCCGAGGCGCCGCTGGCACCGGCGCCGGTCGAAGAGGTCGTCGCCACCATTCGCGACCTGAAGCCCGACCTCGTCTTCGCGCCCCACGTCGAGACCTCCTCGGGCATGATGCTGCCGGACGCCTACATCCGAGAAGTGGCGGACGCGGTGCATGAGGTGGGCGGTATGATGGTGCTCGACTGCATTGCATCGGGCTGCGTCTGGATCGACATGCCGGCCACCGGCGTCGATATCCTGATCAGCGCCCCGCAAAAAGGCTGGAGCGGCTCGCCCTGCTGCGCCATGGTGATGTTGAGCGAACTGGCGCGCGAACGCATCGAATCCACCACCAGCACAAGCTTCGCTTGCGACCTGCGCAAGTGGCTTCAGATCATGGAAACGTACGAGAACGGCGGTCACGCCTATCATGCCACCATGCCGACCGATGGCCTGCGCATCCTGCGCAACGTGATGCAGGAAACGCGCGATTATGGTTTCGACGACGTGCGAGACGAGCAGATCGAGCTTGGCCTCCGGGTCCGTGCGTTGCTGGAGCGACGAGGCTTTACCAGCGTCGCAGCGTCCGGTTACCAGGCGCCGGGCGTCGTGGTCTGCTACACCCAGGACAGCGCCATTCAGAACGGCAGCAAGTTCCTCGACGAAGGTATGCAGATCGCCGCCGGTGTCCCGCTGATGTGCGACGAACCCGAAGGTTTCCGCACATTCCGCCTGGGGCTGTTCGGACTCGACAAACTGCACGATCCGGAGCGGACCGTGGCGCAGCTGGAAGCCGTGCTCGACCGGGTGCTGTGAGCGCTGCGCCGGTCGCCAACGCGCCTGTCGTTTCGAGCGGATTCGGGGGCCTGCTGACAAGGGCCGCGGAGTTATGACAACATTTGGCGCTATGAGAAGCTCCGATAACGGCCGTAGCGCCACACCGGCCCCGAACGCCGACAGCAACAGCGATGACTGCCGTGTCTATCGTGGCAGAACCTCGCGCGAACGCACCGAGGAGCGCCGCGAGCGGCTTATTTCCGCCGCGCTGTCGCTGTACGGCGATGCCGGATTTCGCGCCACCACCGTGAAGGCGGTCTGTCAGCAGGCGGGACTGACAGAACGTTATTTCTACGAGTCCTTCGCCAACAGCGAGGAGCTGCTGTGCGCGGTCTGCAGCTCGTCGATGGCCCGCATGCGTGGTCTGGCGCGCGAAGCCGTCGAGCGGGCCGGCACCGATTCTACCGCGCGCCTGTACGCCTCGACCCGGGCTTACTTCGACTACCTCAGGGCTCATCCCGGGCATGCTCGGATCGTACTGTTCGAGATGGAGGGTGCCAGCCGGACTACCGGAGAACATCTGCGTGCCGAGCTGGAAAAGGCGGTCGCGCTGATCGTTGAGCTGCACTTCGAGGCACTGGCCTCGCCTGCGCCTTCCGGGCTGGAACCGGAACTCTTGTCCCGGGCGCTGCTGGGCGCTATTTATCAGTTGGCAAAGGAATGGACGCTCTCGGACTTCGAAATTCCGAGTGAAACACTGACCCGCCAGATACAGGCACTTTATTCCGCTCTGATCCTGGATTGGCAAGGCAATGCCGACCGAACGCGGAACGCCCGGTCAGCGCGATAGGATAATGACCCGGTCATCTGGCAGTTAAGAGGGTTCGAGCGACGGGCGACCCGAAACATCAGGACGGACGCTGCTCGCGTTGTTCGCGTATCCAGCCCAGGGCTTCCGCTTCGCTGCGGCAGTAGTGCACCACCCGTCCCCAGGGCAGCGGTTGCCCATCGGCACCAAGCCGATGGCGATAGACCCACCAGCTGTCCGGCGCAACGGCGCGACAACGGTGAGCGGGTGGCGACTGATAAAGTACAGTTGAGTCTTCGATATTCATCCTGCTGATCTCCCTTTTGGGGCTATGCGTCCCACCGTGGATAGGGCGGGCAATGCTTGGGCTCGGAATGCTGCGCGCTGCGCCGGGACAGGGTTCGGGACGGCGCGCACTGTAGATCATGCATCAACCGTGCCCGCCAAATAACCCTGATGATGGCCTTCAACACCCTGTCGCTGAACCGCCCGAGGGCACGAACGCTGCCCGGTGCAATATTCCGGGGCAGCGGTGAAGAGTCCCGCGCCACCCTGCGGTACGACGCCAGCCCACCAAAGCACCACCCAAGCAGTGACTGCCTGCGATGCCCGAACAAGGGTTGTTGGCCCGCCGACACCGCGGCAGGCCCGGCGCTCAGCCTTCCAGCATCGGCAGGTCGAGACCCTGCTCTTTCGCGCAGTTGATGGCAATGTCGTAACCGGCATCGGCATGGCGCATGACGCCGGTACCCGGGTCGTTGCGCAGTACGCGGCCCAGGCGCTTGTCAGCCGCCTCGGAACCGTCAGCGACGATGACGACGCCAGCGTGCTGGCTGAAGCCCATGCCGACACCACCGCCATGGTGGATCGAGACCCAAGTGGCGCCACCGGCGGTGTTGAGCAGCGCGTTCAGCAGTGACCAGTCGGAGATGGCGTCAGAGCCGTCCTTCATCGCCTCGGTTTCACGGTTCGGGCTGGTTACCGAACCGGAATCCAGGTGGTCGCGGCCGATGACGACCGGCGCCTTCAGTTCGCCGTTACGGACCATTTCGTTAAACGCCAGCGCCAGACGGGCGCGGTCCTTCAGGCCGACCCAGCAGATACGTGCCGGCAGTCCCTGGAACGCGATGCGCTCGCGCGCCATGTCCAGCCAGTTGTGCAGGTGCGGATCGTCCGGGATCAGCTCCTTGACCTTCTGATCGGTCTTGTAGATGTCTTCCGGGTCGCCGGACAGTGCCACCCAGCGGAACGGGCCGATGCCCTCGCAGAACAGCGGACGGATGTAGGCCGGCACGAAGCCCGGGAAGTCGAAGGCGTTCTCGACCCCTTTCTCGAACGCCATCTGCCGGATGTTGTTGCCGTAGTCGGTGGTGGCGGAACCACGCTTCTGCAGATCGAGCATCGCGCGGACCTGGATCGCCATCGACGCCTTGGCGGCGTCGACCACGGCCGCTTCGTCCTTCTGGCGCATCTCGGCGGCGTATTCCAGGGTCCAGCCCTTCGGCAGATAGCCGTTCAGCGGGTCGTGCGCGCTGGTCTGGTCGGTGACGACGTCCGGCACGATGCCGCGCTCGACGATTTCCGGGAAGATGTCGGCGCAGTTGCCGAGCAGACCGACGGAGACGGCCTCGCCCTTCGCCTTGGCGGTCTCGATGATATCCAACGCCTCGTCGAGGCTGTAGGCCTTCCTGTCGACGTAACGGGTGCGCAGACGGAAATCGATACGGGTCTCGTCGCACTCGACCGCGATGCAGGAGAAGCCGGCCATGGTCGCCGCCAGCGGCTGAGCTCCCCCCATGCCGCCGAGACCGCCGGTCAGGATCCAGCGACCGCTTGCATCGCCGCCGAAGTGCTGCTTGGCCATCGCGGCGAAGGTTTCGTAGGTGCCCTGGACGATCCCCTGGGAGCCGATGTAGATCCAGGAGCCGGCAGTCATCTGGCCGTACATCATCAGGCCCTTCTTATCGAG
>JABXIM010000036.1 GCA_013373085.1 Oceanospirillaceae bacterium
ACGCGCCCGTAGCTCAGCTGGATAGAGTAGCAGGTTCCGATCCTGTTGGTCGGGGGTTCGAATCCCTCCGGGCGCGCCATCTTTTCCTCTCTTGTAAGTCCTTGTTTACCTTCGGAAAGTGCTACTCCATCCGTCCGAGCCATGGGCGCGAGGTTATCTCTGTTTGATCCGTTCCGGTGCAACTGGTTACAACCTGGTCACAGTGGTTGCGTTGCCTACTATAAAGCGGAGCATGCGCTTATCTGTCTGCTCGCAAGTTAAAAGCAGATTTGGCCTTAGATCGTTTCCGGAAAACTATCAGTTAACTCGACCTCTTCCTGTTCACTCTTGGACCGGCTTTCTTTGAGGCTTCGACGCTTCACCACAGATTCCCGATACTCATGGGCCTCAGCAATTTTGGTGAATTCAACCTCAAGTCCCTTGCTGGTAACCGCTTCTTCAATGTCATTAAGATTGACTTGGAAGAACTCTTTCCGGTTGTTTACGAGATTGAGACGCCGATGGTCAAAAATATTGTGAAGTTCTCGCTCCAGCTCAGGTGCATTGTGCGAGAAGATCATTGCGTGGACATCGAACAGGAAGGGAACAGATGCATCGCCTAGCTCGCGCACGCGGTCCAAGGGTTCAAGGCGGCGGGTCATACCAATTTTGTAAACGTCTTCACCAAACGATCCCACGTTCGATATCACATACACATGGCCGGATTTGGTTTCCTGTGCGCGTGAAATCGCTCGCTGCGACTTCTCGTGCGCCTCGGCTAATTGTTGTTCAAGTTGTTGTATCTGCTCTGCATACTTCTCTGCTTCAGCGCCGTGAGCTTCCTGAAGCTCCAGACGCGCTTTCTCAAGCGCTTGCTGATATCGCTGCTCTTCCTTCTCTGCGTCCTTCTGGGCCTTCTCAAGCTCTCTCCGCGCTTTCTCTTCTTCTCGCATTTCCTCACGTATCTGGCGCTGCTCCTCCTTGATCTGATACTGCTTCTCGGCCAACTCATGATTCAGTCGCAATTCCTTCAACTTCAGGTTGAGATATTGGGGCACGATTGAAATATTCATGGATTCTCCAGTCTTATTTATCGCATCCAAGGACTTGCGAATACGTTCCTCCATGCCAAGCACGTTGTTCCACTTCACCTTCGAAATAGCGGCATCACACTCGCCGTTGAAAGCCCTGAGCATCAACTTGGTCTGTTTTTTGACCATTTTTTGACCTTCAGCTTTGCTCCCTCCAACTTGCCATTCGGTGTCGCAACTAGTGGCCTTATCATCCTTGATTAGAGATTTCTGCTGCTCACGGACTTCTCGAATGGCTGATTTGAACTTCTCCGGGGTATCAAATTCGAAGTAAGGTTCGTAAATTCCAAAGGACATCGCCTCCAAGTTTCCATAGATCTTATCTACCTCACTCTTCAGGCGACGGTATATCTTTAACTGTTCGTTGTAGTCCCATGACAACTGCTCATGCTTTTTTTCGAAATTTGGTTTCAGAGCCTTGAACTTAGCGATAAGACCATTGTATTCGTTACGTTTCTTTTCGACGTCGGCCTCCATATCCAGTATCGG
The DNA here is from genome assembly GCA_013373085.1 of Oceanospirillaceae bacterium. Classification (GTDB taxonomy): domain Bacteria; phylum Pseudomonadota; class Gammaproteobacteria; order Pseudomonadales; family Balneatricaceae; genus Marinobacterium_A. Next base: position 1,560 of record JABXIM010000036.1, read on the forward strand.
AGCATATTTTTGACGCAGTGAGTCGTTTTCATCTCTCAACGAGTCAAAGGCCTTGAGCGACTTACGCCATAGAAATAGCAAGAAACCCGAAATACCGATCAGAACGGCGATAACAATAAGAGATGCACTGTCCATGTGATGCAGTCCTTTGCTCTGTGATGGATTTCTGATCAGTATGGAGAAGAATCAAGTTTCATCAACCTATGATATCGGACTCATTCCATTTCATACCGTCTCAGACAGAGAGTAAATAAAGAGAAATCTGATAAATATCAATATCTTGGGAAAAATTCAAAAGCTAGCCGATAGTGACACCTATTGGCGACACCCACTGAACAGCTTATGATACCGCTTCAGTTGAATCATGGATGGAGCAAGTCACATGGAGTGGCTGTCATCGTTCTACGCTATTGGCATTGTGCTCCTGCTATGCCTTGGCCCTCTAATGCTGCTTGTCGGCATTGCCGTTTACCTAAAAAAGCTACAGGCTCGTAGTCGCACAACTCCACTTAGAGCAGACTTGCTGCGCCCCGCAGGTTTCACGCTTCAAAAGCAGATCGACGAGCTGCAATCCGACCTAATGCTGTGTTTCATAACGATTCCGGTTATGACAACACTCACCCCATTATTGCTACTGATGCAAGAACACTTCTTCGATAAGAAGTCCAATCTCACAACCTGGGTCATGCTGTCCTGTATTGCCGGCATTGCAGTTGGATACTACATCTGGAAAGCACTCAAAATCGTGAAGCAACTTGGGCACCTTCGACTGGGATACGCCTGCGAAATGGCCGTAGGCCAGGAGCTGGAGCAGATCGTTCGTCCCGACGAGCGGCCTTACCGCGTCTTTCACGACATCCCGTTTGAAAGCTTCAACGTCGACCATCTGATTGTCACGCCATCTGGTGTCTTCGTGATCGAGACTAAGGGACGCTCGAAACCTATCAACTCCGGCAACAAGCAGTTCAAGGTTCGACTCGAAGGAGACGCTCTTCATTTTCCGAACCATGTAGAACGAGCTCCGCTGGAGCAGACTCGGAGAAATGTGCAATCAGTTCGCAAATGGCTCTGTGATGCAACAGGCTTCGATGTCCCGGTATCGGGCATTCTGGTGCTACCGGGATGGTATATAGAGCGTAAACAACGCTCCGTCGATCCGTTTGTCATGAATGCTACGGAGCTGACAAAACAGCTACCCAAGCTGCATGCAGGAGCACTTGAGGCTGGACAGGTTAAAGCAGTCGCACATCAAGTGACGCAGCGAGTGCGGGATGTCGATCGAGAGCGGGTATTATAATATTCTGATCGAGTCGCTTCATAAGATGAGGAAACTTTGGATTGATAAAGCCCTCAATGGCATGTATAGCGCCAGCCCAGACTACCCCATTCGCCCAAGTCATACTTGTCTGGGGGGAAGGGTTAATGATTCCATTAAAGTTAAATTAATAAAATGCCAACCACAAAAATATATTGGCAATATTTCTACAATAAGCCTACCATTTGGTTTATTGAAGGATAATAGGCCAAATGTAACATATGAGCAGTCTACTTTTAAATATAAAGAAATGCTTATCACTCCTCTATCATTCGCATTAACTAATATAGATTTTTTATCAACCGACCAGCACAGTTAACTCAAATGTGATCAGAACTAATAACATCAAAAACAAAAAATCATCCATACGATAAAATATCCAAATATATACAAAGAATGATTTTAAAAAAGCCAAATATATTCAATACATAAATTTTAACAGGAATTTATTTCAGATAAGGGATATATAGATGGATAGTTTCTCTGTGAGGAATTTCAAGAGCCTGAGAAATATAGAAGACGTTCCAATCAAACCAATTAATCTATTTGTTGGAAAAAACAGCTCTGGAAAAAGTTCTCTACTTAGACTTTGGCCACTGCTCAAGCAAAGTGTTATGCGGAGAACCAAAGGCCCGCTTTTGTTCTATGGAGAAGAGGTTGACTTTGGATCTTTCGATGATGTTCTTTGTAATAAATCCAAATCAGGCTCTATTGAACTTTCCTTTGGTTTTAGCATTAAAGACATTTCAAACTCGTCTAGTAGATTCTTGATACCGCCACTATTTCTTTCCGGATACTCCGATGTAAAAATAAGAATCACCATAATAAAAATTGGTGATGCCGGAGCACAGGTTAGCAAGATAGAAATATTTACACACGAAGATTTATGCTCTATAGAAATAGATCAAAATGGAAAGGTAAATCTTCTAAAAATAAATGAAAGCACTGTAGAACTTGGAAACTACGAATATCGAGTGGTTGATTATTCCGGCATTATTCCAAAAATTGTTGGGACAAAACCACATAGAGCACCCAGATTTCGCAGAGCTACTAAATTTGGAAAAGCAGAAGATATAATTACTGAGACGCTAGCTAAAAAAATGCATGCCAACACATCTACAAATACCATAACTGAAGGTATCGATAGACTTATATTTGGTAGCATTGAAAGTATCTCAAAACAATTGACTCGCATCTTTACTGGAAAGCACTTCGGTAAAGTTATGACTAACGAAGGTTATACAATAGCATCCGACATAAGAGGCCTTATTTTTGCCAGAGATGCATTTATTCTTATTGAAACAGCCTCAGACTATATCAGAGGCGTTGCCCATAATACAAAATACATAAAACCACTAAGGGCTGCTGCCGAACGATATTACCGGCCACAAGACTTACAGATTGAAGAGATAAACTCTGATGGTTCAAATCTAGCCGTTTATATACGTAGTCTTTCGACTAGAGAAAAAGATTCATTCGACGAATGGACCGCAAGCAGCTTTGGTTTCAGAATAAGAGCAAGTCTTAGCGGCGGGCATTATTCTCTGCGGCTTAAAACTAATAAAGGGGATAGAGAGTATAATGTCGCTGACCTTGGGTTTGGATACTCTCAAATTCTACCCGTCATCACACAGATTTGGTCATCAACCAGAAGTAAGCGAACTGCGTTCAGCAATTACCCTATCATTTATGCGATAGAACAGCCCGAGCTACATCTACACCCAGCGTATCAAGCGAAAGTTGCTGACTTAATGATAAAAGCATATAAAGTCGCCAGAAGTAATGACTTAGATGTTAGGTTTATCATTGAAACTCATAGTGATGCAATCGTAAATAGGATTGGAAGAAGAATATCAGAAGAAGAAATAAATAGTGATGATGTAAATATTGTTTTATTTGACAAAATGGACACCGACACAGAAACGAAGTGCGTATTTTCTCATTATTCCAGCGATGGCTATCTTGAAAACTGGCCATATGGATTCTTCGATTCAGAGGATTTTTAAATGCTATACTGGATAGAAGATATCGATGAGAAAATTCTTGAAAGTGAAGCGGGACAAGTTTTTGTAGAAAAATTAGGCATGGCTTCCAAAGAAGGGAAAATATGTCTTTTTGGAAAAACAACCTGCCTAGACACAATAGCAAGCCATGATTCACTTTCTAGCATTGCCAGATCTTCTTTCACATTCGCCTTGAGTAATTACGCAGAGCTTGGGGGAAGATACAGTAAAGTCAAAAGGCAGGTCAGGGTCTTCATAACCAACTCAGACATTTACAAAAAAAATGAAACGGAAGACAGCATTATAATAGAATGTGATTATTTAAAGATTCCAACCGACTTTAATAACCCCGTGACATTATTAGCCGAAAATCACAAAGACGCTTATTTTTATGAGTTAATTGCAAAAAATACAAATCCTTATCGAAATCTTGGATTAGATATTAAACTAACCACTACCGGGGGCGGCGGCGCGACAATAACAGATCATATGAATCATTATTACAGAAATAAGTCTGTAGTATTTATCTGCATCGTTGACTCCGATCTTAAGCACCCTTCCTCAGCCCAAGGAGACACAGCAAAACAAGCAAAAAAATCTTTTGACGAAAACAATTTTTTCTCAGACCTTTTTATACTGGACGTTCATGAAGCAGAAAACATAATTCCGGACACAGTAATAAACGACATATTCTTTAGGAAAAATGACGCTAAGATTGAAGCTATAGATATCTATACAGAATTATGCGAAATTGAACATAGCGCTGCTGCTTATATCGACCTCAAGAACGGGATTAGCGCCATCGAAGCTTTATCAATAGACAAGAAACATAACAAAAACTATTGGACAGGTATGTTAAGCAAGCTTAAAAGGATACCCAATTGTTGTAGAAAAACACTTTCTGAAAATGAGGAGCGATGCGAGTGCTTTATATTTGAGGGCTTCGGAGATAAAATATTGGAACACTCGTTGTCGAACTTGCAGAGCAGAAACGTAGCTCCTGTTATTGGTCAAATGTCAGACTGGAAACAAGGGCTATGGACAGATATTGGCTCCTGGATTGCCGGATGGGCGTGCTGTCCCAAGCAGGGAGCCAGACGCTGTTAGCCTGCAAAGATAAGAATCAACCGATCAAGACTCATTAGCTTGGAAATTTACCACACGGTCAGTGATCAACCCACCTCGCACTCTGAGTGCTGATCTAACCGGATTAAGACCAGAACAACAGACTCAGACTCTGCGGCTCGAACAACCGGCTTCAAGCCTGACCAACAGAGTCGGACACCGTTGCTCACCCTCGCTCTGAACAGCAAGGGGAACCAGTAACCACGCTGGTTCCCCTTTGTTTTGCCCCCTCGCACCGATCCTCGAACGCTGTGCCGGTCACAACCTGATCACATTGAACTCGCTTTTCGCACCAGAGCGTTCAGCCACGTATCGTCCCGATCCGGACGGCGATCTTCCGTCCGCCACTGCTCAATGAGTTGGAGCTTGCCGGAGGCGTCTATCAGTTCCTGGAGGCCGCTCTCATCTAGATCGGTGAAGTGCCTGCCGCCTTTCTGTCTCTCGCCAGCGCCCAGCTTGAATGAGATATACAGAACTCCGCCCACTTTAACTGCTCTGACTAGCCGATCGAACGCCTCTTGAAGCTGGGCACGAGGCACATGCAACAGCGAGGCACATGCCCATACTGCATCAAACGGCGCTTGCCGCTCGACATCTTCGAATCGCAGGCAGTGAACGTCAGCACCGAGATGCTCCGACGCCAGCTCGCATAGCTCCCGCGACGCGTCAAAGGCCGTCACCTCGTAGCCAGAGGCCAGAAAGTGCCTTGCGTCGCGTCCGGAGCTGCACCCTGCATCGAGAATGTGTCCACCGTGCGGAATCAACGGTAGGAACTTCTCGTAAATCGGCGTCATATCCACGTCGACCGTTGCGTGGAAGAACTCTGTGGCATTGTCTTCGTAGAAGGTGCCCATGATCTAAAAGCTCGGGTCATCGTCGGCTGGTGGCTCCCAAGTGTGGATCAGAATGGCTCTCGCGCGAGTGTAGCAGCCCTGAAGGTAGTCCCGGCGTGCTGCTTCATTCTTCCCCGTTTGCCGTAACAGCGTCTCTCGAAGTGGATGGTGGCTCGTGATCAGATACTCGTTTCGCTTGTGCAGACGCGCCAGCAACTTCAATGATGGCACTTTGGCAAACTTGCCACCTTCACCGCGATTACACCCCTGACTGGACAAGACGAGGTTCCAGACGCCATCGATGTTCGGAATCACCCTATCTGTCTTAAGCACATGGGGAAAGAAGTGGTCGACATCCGCACAGTCAGGACTGCCAGAATCAATGCTGATGCGCTTGAACGAGTAGAAGCAGCGTCCCTTCTGGTAGCCATTCAAGGCCTCCCGGCAGGAGGTGATCTGCAGACGGCGATCAGACCCGTCCGTGTAGAGTTGAAAGCTCGTCAAGCATCCGTTTCCCTCTGTGCCCCACGGGCCGGGTTCAGCATCGAGGCAGATTGAAGGGCGAAGCATATGCACGCCCGGGAGCGTGGACCTTGCCAGCTACATCAGCAAGCCGGCTAATGAAATAGGGGTATCGTCGCGACGGCACCGGGATGCAACCCTAGACCGGTAGGAAAAGTCCAGCGGGCAAATCGGACCGATGTTTACCGTGACGGACTTCCGCGACTCCCAAGACTGCTAATAATAAGAGGTTCACAATGAATGAGGGTGATCAACTATTGGCTCGGCCAGCGATGGATTACCGGGCACCGTTGAAGCTGCTCGCCACGATGGCGGTGCTGGCGCTAGCCTGGTACGGCAACGCCACCATCGTCGATGGCCAGTTCGGCTGGTTCAGCCTGTTACCAGTGATAGCGGTGCTCGGGGCTGCGGTATTGACACACCGTTCCGTCGAGTCCCTGCTGTTCGGTGTGCTGGTGGGCTTCGTGTTGATCGATCCGGGCAGCCTGGTGCGCAACCTGGTGAATACCAGCCTGGCGACGATGAGCGACGGCACCACCGCATGGATCCTTATGCTGACCTTCCTGGTCGGCGGCTTGGTGGCGCTGATCAATTTTTCCGGTGGCACCCAGGCGTTCGGAAGCTGGGTCAGCCGGTTCGCGAGCAGCCGCAGCCGGGTCCTGATTGCAACTTGGATCATGGGGCTCATGATCTTCATCGACGACTACCTGAACGCGCTGGCGGTCAGCTCGTCGATGAAAAAGCTGGGCGACCGCTTCCGCGTGTCGCGACAGATGATCGCCTACATGGTCGATTCGACGTCGGCCCCGATGTGTGTGCTGGTGCCCGTCTCCACCTGGGCGATCTTCATCGTTGGGCTCTTCGAGTCCAACGGCGTGTTTCCCGAGGGGGAGGGCTTTGCGCGTTACGTCGAGCTGATTCCGTACATCCTGTACGCCTGGGTGGCGATTTTAATGGTGCCGATGGTGAGCCTGGGCTGGTTGCCGGCGCTCGGTGCGATGAAGAAGGCGGAAGCGGACGCCTGCAAGGGCGTCAGGCCCCATGGCGATGATTTGCAGCCGGCGGAAGTCGCGGCCCCCAGGCTTCGCAACTTCCTGTTACCCCTGCTGGTGTTCGTCGTGGCGACCTGGCATTTCGACTTCGACACCCTTCTCGGCGCCGTGCTGGCGCTGATGGTTACGGTACCGCTGTTCCTCTGGCAGGGCCTTGGCAACCTGAGCCGCCTGTTCGATGAAATCCTCGGCGGTTTCTCCAGTATGATCCTGCCCATGACCGTGGTGCTGACATCCTTCGTGTTGCAGCGTGTCAACGATCAGCTGGGGCTGTCCGGTTTCGTGCTGGATCAGGTGGTGCCCTACATGAATGCCGCCTGGCTCCCGGCGATCGCCTTCCTGGTGCTGTCCGTGCTGACGTTCGCAACCGGGTCTTTCTGGGGAGTCTATGCGATCGCGCTGCCGGTGCTCGTGCCTCTGGCGCAAGCCTTGGGCGCGGATCTGCAGCTGACCCTCGGGGCCCTGATATCGGCGGGAGTTTTCGGCAGCCATGCGTGTTTCTTCGGCGATGCCACGGTAATCACGGCCAAAGGCGCCGGCTGCTCCCCGTACAGCCACGCGATAACGCAACTTCCCTATGCGCTGATAGCGGCTAGCGTCGCGACAGCGCTCTTCGTATTACTCGCCTGAGGCGACCCTGGAACCGAGAGTTGAGATGATCAGAAAAACCGGCTTTCTTTACGACGAGCTGTGCATGTGGCACGACCCAGGTCCTCGTTCCATATTCGACGGGGCCGGCCTCTACTTCCAGCCCGAGCGGGCGGCGGAAAATCCAGAAACGAAGCGCCGCCTGCGTAACTTGCTGGAGGTGAGCGGTGTACTGAAACAGCTGCAACCTCTTGAAGCGACACCTGCCACGCGCGAAGACCTGCTGCGCTTCCATACGCCCGATTACATCGATCACCTCCAGGCAACGAGTGCCCGAGGTCCAGGGGATGCCGGAGACGGTGCGCCCTTCGCGCGTGGTGGTTACGATATCGCCCGCCACTCTGCCGGCCTGGCGATTCGGGCAGTCGAGGCCGTTCTCGAAGGCGAGGTTCGCAACGCTTACGCGCTGACCCGGCCGCCGGGGCATCATGCCCAGTCCGATCAAGGACAAGGTTTCTGCCTGTTGGGCAACATTCCGATTGCAGTAATGGCGGCTCAGGCCCGGGGCAAGGTCGGTCGCGTCGCGGTGGTGGATTGGGACGTCCACCACGGCAACGGCACCCAGGAGGCCTTCTATGAGCGCGACGACGTATTGACGATATCGTTGCATCACGATGGCAATTTCCCCCTTCACTCTGGCGGCATCGAGGAAAATGGCAGTGGACGCGGCACCGGTTTCAACCTGAACGTCCCCATGCCGGCCGGCAGTGGTATCGGCGCCTACCTCGCCGCCCTCGACCAGCTTGTCCTGCGCGCCCTAGAACGCTTCCAGCCGGAGCTCATCGTCGTCGCCTGTGGCTTCGATGCCGCGGCGCTGGATCCGCTCGGACCCATGATCCTGAACAGCGACTGTTATCGACGGATGACCCGGATGCTGATGGCAGCGGCGGACCGCCTTTGTGACGGTCGCCTGGTGTTCGTTCACGAAGGGGGCTACTCGGAGTCCTACGTGCCCTTCTGCGGCCTCGCCGTGATCGAGGAGCTGGCCGGCCTGAGCAGTCCCGTCGTCGACGTGCTGGGCGACGAAATCGCCTGCTGGGGACAGCAGGAACTGCAGACGCATCAGCAGGTCCTACTCGACCGGGTCCGCCCCCTGCTTGACCGTATCGTACCGGCCCGCTCCCTAGCCTGAGATCGCTGCGGCGGGTCTCGGCCCGCCGCTTCTGTTATCCTGCGGTCAGGCAGTACCGCAAGCCGATCGGGAATTCTCATGACCTACAGCGGCCGCGACTGGTACGGGCAACTGGCCGACATCGTCGATCATCTCGGCAGCGAAAGCTTCACCGAACGCCTGATGGCGGCTCTCACCGGGCGGATTCCCGTCGACCAGTCGATGATCATCGCTTTTCATCGTGACAGCGCACCCTCCATTCTGTTCGCCGACGTGGACGAGCCTCTGCGCCGGGCGGTCGTCGACAGCTACGTACAGGGGCCCTACCTGCTGGATCCCTGGTACGAGCTGGTCAAACGGCAGGCGTCGGGTGGCCTCTATATGCTCAAGGAGGTCGCCCCGGACAACTTCTTTTCCAGCGAGTATTACCTGACCTACTACCGCGATACGCGGCTGAAGAACGAAGCGGTTTACCTGGTTCCGCTGGATGACGGTGCGCAGTTGCAGATTTCGATGGGATTCTACAGCACCGCTCTGGGCGGCTCGGTGGTACAGGCTCTGCGAACTATCGAGCCGCTGATCCTGTCACTGTCCCGGCGCCACTGGGGCCCTGGATCGGCCCTTGCGGGCGATGGCAACGCCGAGCGCGCCGCGGTTCACCACCGGGTTTCCAGCGTATTCCAGAGCTTCGGAGCATCGGTGCTGACCGAGCGGGAACGCCAACTGGCGCTGATGATCCTGCGGGGCTATTCGCTCAAGGCGTCGGCCGAGTCGCTGGGAATCGCGATGGGAACGGTCAAGGTCCACTGCAAGAACCTTTACCAGAAGCTGGGCATCACGTCTCAGGCGGAGCTGTTCTCGCTCTTCATCGACGCCCTGACGATGCCGGGGTCACCGGAGGACGGCGACCCCCTGCGTTACTGCCTGATGTCAAAGTCCGGACGCTAGGTAGCCGTCCAGCGTACCGATGCCCCTGTAGGCCTCCGGCCGGCGGTCGCGGAAGCATCCCCAGGCACGGCGGTAACGACGCATCTCCTCGAGGTCGAAGGTATGCAGCAGGACCTGCCGACCGTCGCGTCCGGCCTGCTGCACCTTTTCCCCGCGGTGGTCGGCGATGAAGGCCGAGCCGTAAAAGGTTATCGCATTGTCGTTCGATTTTGCCCGCTCCGAGCCAATGCGGTTGGATGCGACGACACCAACCATGTTGGCGCCGGCATGGCCGCACATGACATTCTGCCAGTGCGGCATGGAGTCCTGTACCTCGCCGTTGGGTTCCGAGCCAATCGCAGTCGGATACAGCAGTATTTCTGCGCCCTGCAACGCCATACAACGTGCCGCTTCGGGGAACCACTGATCCCAGCAGATACCGACGCCGATCCTGCCATAGGTCGTGTCCCAGACCCTGAAGCCCGTATCGCCATGATTGAAGTAAAACTTCTCGTGATAACCCTCATACTCGGGGATGTGTGTCTTGCGATAGACCCCCATTAACTCACCGGTCGCATCGATCATCGCCATCGAATTGAAATAGGCGTTACCGGCGCGCTCGTACCAGCTTACGGGGATCACCACGGACAGCTCCCGGGCCAGCCCGGCCAGGCGCTGGATCGTCTGGCTTTCGTTCACGGTCGTGGCCAGGTCGTAGTAGTCCAGGTTGTGCTCGATACAGAAATAGGGCGTTTCGAACAGCTCCTGCAGGAGTACCACCTGGGCGCCCTGTGTCGCCGCCTCCCGTATCAGCTCTACGGCTTGTTCGATATTGTCTTCGAGGTTCCAGCTGCAAGCCATCTGGGTCGCCGCTACCGTTATCTTGCTCATGAATACCACCTGTAAGGTTTATTGTTTTGTGCGCCGGGTGGGCCAAGGCGAGACCGCAGGCGTCGAAGTCATGATGGCTTTCAGGCGGGAACAGGACGATACCGACTTTTCATTAGGCGCAAGGCTCAGCGTTATCGCACCACAGGTTCGGAGGATTGCGAATAACACATTGGCGACAACCGGAGGCGGATCCAAGCCCCGGGAGCGATTGGACTCTGTTCAAAAAATCTGCCGTTTCCCCGACAACGGCTGGTCCTTGTACGGCCTGGCAACGGCGCTCAGAGCGCAGGGCCGGGAGGATGAGGCGGCGGACGTGGAAGCCGACTTCAAGCAGGTCTGGAAAACAGCGGATGTGGACTTAACCGACCTCTGAAGTCAGCGCCAGGTCGAAAGCGAGGGTCTACAAGCTCGGCGACGAGAGCGGCTTATCCCTACGGATAACGAAGAATTAATAACTAATTATCTGACTTTTGCGCCGAAATCGAATAATACCCGCCGCAGCTCGTTGCTATGGTTGTTAGAGGCATGATTTTGCGACGTTCTGCCTGCACCCATTGACGGGATTGTTATCCCGCAATACAGGGACCAATCAACCCACCGTGAGCCACGGATGGCCTGTTCCACAAGAACAAGGAATAAACCATGGCCATCTTTTCAATGTGGCGACCGCTGACCGCCATTGCCCTCTCATCGATCCTGATTCCCGCTGCCCAAGCAGATGAACGACTGCTATCGGACGGGAACGCTAACCTCCATCCGGCCCACGACACACTGTTGCCCGACGGCCACGTGCCAGCTAACCAGAACTACGGCTTTACCGTGATCGGCCGGGATACGCTTGGCGGTATTTCGGACGGGCTCTATACCGACGTCTGGGCCCACGAGGGTTACGCTTACATTGGCACCTTCCAGGAACCGGACTGTACCCGGGCAGGGGTTTACATTTCCGATATCCGGGACCCCGCCAATCCGGTCACGGTGGGTATGATCAAATCCCCGCCCCAGACACGGATAAACGACGTCAAGGTAACCGAAATCAACGGTCGTGACGTACTGATCCACTCGCTTGAACCCTGCGGCCAGCTATTCGGCAACGGGCGCGCGGTCGGCCGCGGGAATGGCGGCCATCAACAAGGCCAGGTGGGTGTTTCGCTCTGGGACGTAACGAATCCGAGCCGGCCCCACCCGCTGAAGCAGAACTTTCTCGATTTTCCGGTCCACAATGTCTTCCCCTGGACCACCGCTGGCGGGAATACCTACATGCTCGTGGTGGATGACCTGGCAGTGGATGACCTGAAGATCGTCGACATTTCCAAACCCCAGTCCCCTAAACTGATTGCCACGACGGGGATCGGGACCTGGTTGGTCACCAATCCCGAAATCGCCGACGACGGTCAGCTGTTCCTGGGGAGTTTTGCAGCCCCGCTGCTGCACGATGTCTGGGTGAACGACCTGGACCCGGGGCCCGGCGAGGACTGGCAGGCCGTTCTTTCCTACTGGGATGCGGGCTTCATCACACTCGATGTCAACCACCCCAGCAACCCCGTTTTCATAGCCGACTCCACCTACCCGGACCCCGACCCGGTTCACGGCACCTCACCTCCCGAGGGTAATGCCCACGCCGCGGTCTTTGCCGGTACCGATTTCGACAAGATTTTTGGGGGTGACGAGGATTTTGACTCGACCTTTACCGCCGTCACGGTCGCCGGCGAGGACTACCGTGCCACCCAGGGCAGCGACGTTCCCCAGATAGGCGGCGCGGTCGACGAGGTGAGCGGCCCGACAGTCTTCGTCGGACTAGCCTGTGGCGGCTCTCTGCCCCCAGCCCCTGATGATGACGCTATTGCGGTGATCGAACGGGGTGACTGTACATTTACCACCAAGGCGCAGGCAGCGCAGGCCGCTGGTTACCAGGCGGGGGTGGTATTCAACTCGGACGCACCGGGCAACTGCGAGGCAACCGTCTCCATGCTGGTAGAGGCGGATATCCCGATGCTGTTTGTCCCTCGCTCGAGCGGCTATGCCATTCTCGGGATCGACGGCTACGACCCGGGGGCATGCCCCGACGGCGTCAACCCCGCCTTGCCCGAGCCGTCAAGTCCGGGCCTCGCTGCTACCCTGGGGGCTGTATTCGATGGCTGGGGTTACTTCCACGCGCTCAACAATCTGCCAACACCCGTCACAGTCCCGAAAGGCATGGGGGATGATGCCGAAACGGTGGAAGTGGGCTACTTGGGCGAAATCGGCTACTACGCGCCGGCGGAAGTCACGGATCCGGCACTGGCCAGCGGTGTCGGAGACCTGACCATGCACAATCTCGAGGTGGATCCGAGTAATCCTGAGCGCACATTTATTAGCTGGTACTCCCTCGGCATGCGCGCCGTCGAGTGGCGGCCGGGCCACCTGCATACCAACTCGAACGGCGAAGGCGTTGTCTCCTGGAACATGCACGAGGTGGGCCGCTTTATCGCCGGTGAAGAATACGGAGAGGCAGAAGGCTCCAACTTCTGGGGCGTTCATGTGACCGAGATCGGCGGCGAGCAGTACATTCTGGGCTCGGACCGCAACACCGGCCTCTGGATCTTCCAGTGGAGCTGCGAGGACGTTAGCGACGTGCTGTACTGCAGCGGGCCGGTAACGCCCTGACCCAGTGTGAAGGCCGCTCCCGGGCGGCCTTCACACACCCATGGGATGACCTTGCACCAGCCAGCATGTTTCGCTTCATCAGACTGCAACAGTTCCTCCCCATAATCCCGTTTTGGTGTTCGCCCCCGTCCAGCCAGGCCAGGGGAACCGAAGCCGCAAACGCGAAATGAGGTGATCAGGATGGGACAGCAGTTTTCCGGCAAGTACCGTATTTCCATTGACGATATCGCCGACCACCGTCGCTCAGTCGTAGTCCGTGCCTGGCACAAGCTCCTGCAATGGGGTCTGCAGGCGCTCGAAGAACATAATGAGCTTCGCCGCTGGGAGGAGCAGGAAGGCGACTGGTCGGTCTCGCGCTACCGATAAGCCTGATATAAACCAGGCTTCAGATTGCCGAATCCCGTCTCGCAGGGCTATAGCAAGGTTTTTTGTCACCGTTACGCCTATTCCTGCGCTGTCTGTCACAACACATAACATTATCCCCAATTTTTCCCCGCCGCCAAACATCAATGTTATCGCCTACCTGAGCCGCAAACCAAGCCGGTTCCGTCCATTCGCCGGCGCGCGGGCAAAGTATGGAACGCGCTTACCTTCATCCGCTTTCAGCTGCCCTGAGCCGCAACTTCAGTGCTCGTATCGTCTATCGCCCTATCTGAATCTTCTTTGATCTGTGTCAGCAGGCTCGTGCCTGAGACTCGATGATTTTTGAGCGTTACAACTATATCTTTACTACATTAGATATCGCGCATGGAAGACGATACTGGGGCAGTAGCCGGATGTACCGCCCGGGACACAAGCCTATTGCTACTTCTTCGCTGAAGGGCCCAATGATGAAGACATCTTTATCCACCGCACTGCTGCTCGGTTCCTTGCTGGCATCAACCGGCATTCCGACGATCGCCGCAGACCAGGATCGGGACCGGGATCATCAGATCGACCAGGACCGGCAGCGACTGCAGCAGCAGGATCGTATCGACGGCTGGAATCTGATGACTGAACAGGAGCGTCAGCAGTATCGCGAGCGGATGCAGCATCTCGAGACACAGCAGGAACGGGAACGTTTTCGCGATCAGCAGCATGAACTCATGATGCAGCGGATGCGCGAACAGCCTCGAGATATGCCCCGGTCACAACACCACCAGATGCACAACAACGCTCCCCGGAGCAGTGGCGGCGGACAGGCTAGCCCCGGTTCCGGCGGAGACAGAGGCAAGCACTAGGAAGTGGTGACTGTCAGAAGCGTCGCCGGCGGGGCAGCCGGCGACAGAACACGCAGGAGAGAGTCGATGACGAAGAAACCCGTTTATTCATTGCTAAGTGCTGCTGTGGCCATCGCACTCATGATGAGTACAGCCCAGGCAGCACCTGACGGGAGCGGCGGCAAGCCCGAAAACCCCGGTAACAACGGTCAGGGCAAACCCGGTGAAAACCCCGGCGGGGGTGGCGGCAAACCCGATAAGCCGGGACGCGGCAAAGGCGGGCTGTACTCCGACCTGCTCATTCTGAATCGCTCGGAAAACGGCCTGCCGATCTTTTCCGGCGTACAGGCCGGGACCGAAGAGGAGGGCGAAGCCGTCGGAGAACCGGTCGCCTGTCTTCAGCCGATTACCGCAGCGCCCATCGATGACGGCGTGGACGGCCCTATCGACCTGTACGCGGAGAGTCTGGTGCCCCCGCTGACCAACCCGCTGACCAACGCCGCGAACGATAAATCGGTATCGCCGGTGCCGCTTGGCGGGACCGGTATCGCGGGCGAAGAGTGCGACGTGGCGACGGATTTTGTCGCCTACCCGCAGGAAGTACTGTTCGGTCGACTCAACCTCGGACGCGCACCGACCCAGGTGCTGAGACAGCAGCTCAGCGATGTAACCGATGTGTTGTCGGCCGCCTCGCAACTGAGCCTGGACTCCGCCGGCCGACTGGTGGCGGACGGTGTCGCCATCGACTCTCCCGGGCAAAACCTGGCAATACACACCGAGCTGCAAAAATACGGCGGGCTGAAAGCGAAAGATCAGACGCCCATCGTCTTGCCGAATCCCGGTATTGCAGGCTTCAGCTTCCTCGATATCGCCGCATCGGCACTGGGCGCCGCCGCCGACAAGGGCGGACTGGTGAACCTCGATCTTGTGGTTTACGACAACCGTATTCTGAATATCCCTGATCTGACTCAGTACGACGTTTTCACAGGCAACGGCGTGATCGGTGAGTCCGGCGAAAAATACATGGACTACAGCGCTTACCAGTACAAGCGCTCGGATACCTATCCGGGCTGTGTGCGCGGCTACTTCATTGAAGGGGAAACCACTGTGCCCTTCCACGGCTCGCTCATGCAGTACGTTTTCGCGAATGAGGACTTCGACGACGACAACGTCTTCGCCTTTGCTACGGCCGCAGATGACGCCCGCCGTGTCATCGCCTTCGTCCATGACAATATCGTGACCAACGTGGACAGCATCGGCCAGAGAACCGACGCCATCTGCAGCGCACCAACCCCTCCAACCCCCTGATAACACCGCACCGGCGCATCGTCCCTACTGGGGCGATGCGCACGCCGGCGCGGCCAGCCCGATAAGGAGCCTGCAATGAATACGGGCCCGATGCTCAACTTAGTCTCGATGATGCTGGCCACTGCGGGGCTGTTCACGATCCCGACGGTTCAGGGCGCCGACAACGGCAAGGGCCGCTCCGGCTGGCATACCGTCGTCAACCAGAACGACATCATGCCCGGGGCGCCTGAGGGGCAAACCTTCAACAGCTTCAATCAGCCGTCCGTCAACGCCCGCGGTATCGTGACCTTCCGCGCCCGCAGCCGTGGCGGCTCGCCGGGCGGGCATCCGCTGCACGGCATTTTTGCCCGCGATATGGCCCGAGGCGCGCCGGCGTTCCTGCTGGCCGATACCCTGACGCCGGTTCCGGATCCCAACAATGCCGGCACCGACTTCAATGAATTTCCGGCCTTTCCCCGTATCGCGATGCGATCTGCCAATATCGCCACCCGGGGCAACCATCCGCCCGTATGGGTCTACGCCGATACCCGCGCCGGCACAACCGGAATCTACGCCAGGCTTTCGGCCAGGAGCGACAACGGCGACCTGGTAACGGGCGCCGCAAAACTGGGCGCGGTACCGGGTTTCGAATTCCTGGCGGTACCGGGCTATCTGGATCCGCTGTCGTTCGACGTCTTTCCCGGCGCCCCGGCGATCACCGACGACGGTGTGATCGCATTCAAGGGCAATTACACCGACAACACCGCCAAAACCGGGGTCTTCTTCAGACAGCTCGACGCGATCGCCGAGGGCGGCGCAACAGCGGTGATGCCGATTGCAAACTCCGGCACCGAACTGCCCGAGCCCGGCCGCTGCGCCCCGGGCACCCGGTTCGGCTCGACGGCCCCCCCAAGTGCCGTGAGCGGAAGTCTGGTGTTCGTCGGACTCGACGACGAGGAGCAGCCAACCTGCGGCGGCCTCTACCGGGCTCCGATGGCCGCGAACCCGGCCATCAAGACCCTCGTTAGCCTTGAAACCGAGGTGCCCGGAAGCGACGGGCAGACCTTCAACCGGCTGGGCGAAGCGCTGTCCTACGATGGTCGCTTCGTCACCTTCTGGGGCGCCTGGGGCGATGACAGGCGCACACTGCAACTCAAATGCCCACGGGAGGGCAATCAGGACCGGATCGCCTATTGTCTGCAAGCGTTCGGTGACGACTACGAAGTGGAGGTACCGGCGCACCAGGGTATTTTCCTGCTGGATATCCGCCGCGGCCTCCTGAGCCGGATCGCAGATAACGATACGAACTTCAGCGGCTTCCTGTACTGGAACTTCTCAGGTCGGGTCCCGGGAGGCGGTGGCGAGGATGACGGCGAATTCGCCCGCTGGCGGGCATCGAGCTTCGCCGCAGTATCGGGTAGCGGCGGGGCGGCACGGGTCGTCTTCAAGGCCCACAGCGACAATGGCGCCGGCAGGCTGGATGGTTTGTATATGGTCCGCCGGCCGGGCCAAGTGCCCATGCAAACGCTGCTGCAGACCGGCATGCCGGGCGACCTGCTGGACACCGAGGCGCCCGCCGGCGCGCCGATAACCGAGATCGGCCTGGAACGTGACGGCTACCGCGGCAACTGGCTCGCCATCAGCGCGAAAATGGCTGTCGAGGGTGAAATCGAGGACGGCATGGCGGGCATCTATGTTATCCACCCCTGAGTCCTGACGCTGCCGGGCCAAGCGGCCAGGCCTTTCTTGGCATAATTGATAGCTATTATCTATTAGCTTATTTTAATCAATTAATTTCAACAAACATCCACCCTTCTTTAACATAGCTCCTGTTTTCAAGACACACAGCAACCCCACAGGAGCACGACATGAGCCAGTCTCTGATCAACACCGAAGTCAAACCGTTTCAGGCGACCGCTTTTCACAACGGCGAGTTCGTCGAAGTCAACGAAGCCCAGCTGAAAGGCCAGTGGTCCGTGTTCTTCTTCTACCCGGCCGACTTCACCTTCGTCTGCCCGACCGAGCTGGGCGACCTGGCCGACCATTACGAAGAACTGAAGGCCCGCGGCGTCGAGGTGTACTCGGTTTCCACCGACACCCACTTCACCCACAAGGCCTGGCACGACACCTCCGAAACCATCGGCAAGATCCGGTTCCCGATGATCGGCGATCCGACCGGCGCTATCACCCGCAACTTCGGCGTGATGATCGAGGAAGCGGGCCTCGCCGAGCGCGGAACCTTCGTGATCGATCCGGCAGGCAAGATCCAGATCATCGAAATCAACGCCGGCGGTATCGGCCGCGACGCCAGCGAGCTGGTGCGCAAGATCAAGGCCGCCCAGTATGTCGCCGCCCACCCGGGTGAAGTCTGTCCGGCGAAGTGGAAAGAGGGTGAAGAAACCCTGGCACCGTCGCTGGACCTGGTCGGCAAGATCTAAGTACAGGACGTACTGCATGTCGAAAACGCAGGAGCAGTTTTCGAGGAAGGCCAGGGACGGTCTGTATGCCGAAAATGCAGGAGCAATTTTCGGCGAAGGCCAGGCGGCAGCGCTGAGCCGCACATGCGTAGGATGGGGGGAGCCGTAATGGCACTCTGCCTCAAAGACGCAGCGGGACTGCCGCGGCGAACCCCATCCATGATCTCGGTTTCTACGCTGCTGAACAAGGCTTTCAAGAGGGGTTACACGACGCCAAGTCCACGTAAGGACCGGGTATTCCGGGCGAGAGCGTCGCTCCACCCATCCTACCAATCACTTACCGGAAGGACATCCCGATGCTGGACGCGAATCTGAAGAAACAACTGGCAACCTATCTGCAAAATATCGTTACGCCGGTCGAGCTCAGCCTGTCGCTCGATGACAGCGCCAAGGCCCGGGAGCTGTCCGCACTGGCGCAGGACATCGTGGCACTCTCGGACAAAGTCAGTCTCGGCGAGGGCCGTCCGGCCACCGGCCGCGCACCGAGCCTGGGCGTTGCACCGGAAGGAGAGGCCGCACGTGTCGAGTTCGCCGGCGTGCCGATGGGCCACGAGTTCACCTCGCTGGTGCTGGCGCTGCTGCAGACCGGCGGCCACCCGTCGAAGGCCGACCCGGCACTTCTGGAGCAGGTGCGTAACCTCGAAGGCGAGTACCGCTTCGAGACCTACATTTCGCTGTCCTGTCAGAACTGCCCGGACGTGGTCCAGGCGCTTAACCTGATGGCAACGCTGAACCCCAACATCAGCCACGTGATGATCGACGGCGCCCTGTTCCAGGACGAAGTCGCCGAGCGCAACGTCATGGCCGTACCCTCGGTCTACCTCAATGGCGAACCCTTCGGCGAGGGCCGCATGACGCTGGCGGAAATCGTCAACAAGGTCGATACCGGTGCAGCCGCCCGCCAGGCGCAAGCGCTCGATGCAAGGGCCCCGTACGACCTGCTGGTGGTGGGTGCAGGCCCCGCCGGCGCGGCTGCAGCGATCTATGCGGCGCGCAAGGGCATCCGCACCGGTGTCGTCGCCGACCGCTTCGGCGGCCAGGTGATGGATACCGTGGGCATCGAGAACTTCATCTCGGTAAGGGCCACCGAGGGACCGAAGCTCGTTGCCAACCTCGAGCAGCATGTGCTCGACTACGATGTCGACGTGATGACCGCGCAGAAAGCCAGCAAGCTGAAGCGTCGCGACCTAGTCGAAATCGAACTCGAGAGCGGCGCAACCCTGAAGAGCCGTTCCGTCATCCTGGCGACCGGCGCCCGCTGGCGCGAGCTGAACGTGCCGGGCGAGCACGAGTACCGCGGCAAGGGCGTGGCCTACTGCCCGCACTGCGACGGCCCGCTTTTCAAAGGCAAGAAGGTCGCAGTGATCGGCGGCGGCAACTCAGGGCTAGAGGCGGCCATCGACCTGGCCGGTATCGTCGAGCACGTCACGGTGCTGGAATTCGGCGATACGCTGCGGGCCGACGAGGTGCTGCAGCGCAAGGCGCGCTCGCTGAAGAATATCGACATCATCACCCGGGCACAGACCACCGAGGTGCTGGGCGATGGCCAGCGGGTCAACGGCCTGCGCTACACCGACCGCGCCAGCGGCGAGAGCCGGGAAATCGCGCTGTCCGGCCTGTTCGTGCAGATCGGTCTGGTGCCGAACACCGAGTGGCTCGAGGGCGATATCGAGTTGAGCCGCCACGGCGAGATCGAGATCGGCAGCCGCGGCGAGACCTCGGTGCCGGGCGTGTTCGCCGCCGGCGACGTCACCACGGTGCCGTTCAAGCAGATCATAATCTCGATGGGCGCCGGCGCCACCGCCGCACTCGGCGCCTTCGACTACCTGATCCGCGAATCGGTGGACGACACCGACCAGGCCGCCTGAGCCAGAGCGTCGATACAGTTTGCATCCTTGCCAGGGCCCTTCGGGGCCCTTTTTTTTGTGCCGGGCGGCGGCGCGTCCTGGTTATTTTTTGGGCATCGCTATTTTATTTTATAGACGATCGGTCTAATATTGTCCGCATGACGATATCCAACACCAGACCCCGCCGTGGCCGACCGCCCAAAACCGAACGCGGCTTTGAAGACACCCGCGAAGCGCTGCTGCGTCAGGGCATGGTCGTGTTGACCGAGCAGGTTTTCTCCAGTACCGGTCTCGACAGTATTCTCAAGGCAGTCGGCGTGCCAAAAGGCTCGTTCTACCACTATTTTCCCAGCAAGGAGGCGTTTGGCCTCGCGGTCCTGGAGCGCTACGACGCCTACTTCGCCGCCAAGCTGGACTACCATTTGCTGGATGACCGTTTCACTCCGCTGCAACGGCTGCGTCATTTCGCCGACGACGCCCGTGCCGGCATGGAAAAACACGGATTTCGCCGCGGCTGCCTGGCCGGAAATCTCGGTCAGGAAGTCAGCGTACTGCCCGAAAGCTTCAGGGAGCGCATTGGCGCGGTCTTCACCAACTGGCAGCGGCGTGTCGAAGCGCTCCTCGAAGAGGCTCGGGACAATGGCACCTTGACAGCCGATGCCGACTGCGCGGCGCTGGCGGAATATTTCTGGATTGGCTGGGAAGGTGCGGTGATGCGTGCGCGCCTGACCGCCAACGACGCGCCGCTCGAACTCTTCGTCGAGCGGTTCATCGCGGGGCTACCACAGACGCGATAGAGAAACCGGCGCGCCGAGCGCCATCTGGCTTTGTCAGCTACATTAATAGACGACCGGTCTAAAAGGAGGCGACGATGTTCAAAGGCATTCTGATCGACAAAAACGATGCGGGCTACAGCGCCCGCCTCAGCGAACTTAACGAGGACCAGTTACCTGAAGGCGACGTCCTGGTACGGGTGGAATACAGCACACTCAACTACAAGGACGGCCTCGCCATTACCGGCAAAATGCCGGTGGTCCGGCAGTTCCCGATGGTACCCGGCATCGACTTCGCCGGCGTGGTCGAGTCCAGCGAGCATCCGGATTTCAAGCCCGGCGACCACGTCCTGCTCAACGGCTGGGGTGTCGGCGAAGTCCACTGGGGCGGCCTCGCGGAGAAGGCCCGTCTGAAAGGTGATTGGCTGATACCGCTGCCCGAGGGGCTGACCTCCCGCCAGGCAATGGCGATCGGAACCGCCGGCTATACCGCCATGCTGTGCGTCATGACACTGGCGCGCCACGGTGTGACGCCCGAAGACGGCGACATCCTGGTCACCGGCGCCAACGGCGGTGTCGGCAGCTTCGCCGTCTCGCTGTTGGCGAAGCTCGGCTACCGGGTCGTCGCCTCGACCGGACGCCCGCAGGAGGCCGAGTACCTCAAAGCCCTCGGCGCGAGTGAAATTATCGACCGGAGCGAACTCTCCGAACCGGGCAAACCGTTGCAGAAGGAACGCTGGGCCGGCGCGATCGATTCGGTCGGCAGCCATACCCTCGCCAATGTCTGTGCCGGCACCCGCTACGGCGGTACCGTGGCCGCCTGCGGCCTGGCACAGGGCATGGACCTGCCGGCAACAGTGGCGCCCTTTATACTGCGCGGCGTAACGCTTGCAGGCGTCGACAGCGTCATGTGTCCGAAACCGCAGCGCATGGAGGCCTGGCACCGTCTGGTGCCGCTGCTCGACGTACAGGCCCTCGACGCCATCGCCAACGAAATCAGCCTCGACCAGGCAATCGATACCGCCAAAGACCTGCTGCAGGGCAAAGTGCGCGGCCGCGTGATCGTCAAGGTCGCGGGTTAGGCATTAGGCGATAGTAGCTCGCTCGCGGAGCGAGCTCCCTCTTGTGCCTTTTCTGCTCCATGCCGACTGACGCCAATCGATCTGCACTACGATCGATTTTACGGAAACCCTTAAAACTGCTCCTGCGTTTTAAGGGAGTCCGCCGTCCATGGTGGTTTCGCGATGCACAAACGAAACAGATAGCATCACGCCGGTGCCAATGCATCGCTAGACCCACCCTCCATTCGTGGATCCGATTAACCGCCGTTTAGACTTCACGCCTTTGCGGCTCACCACTTACCACTTACCACTTACCACTTACCACTTACCACTTACCACTTACCACTTACCACATATGTTCGCGGCGAGGCGCCGCTCCTACACAAGTCCCCATTGCGTTTTTTTTGACCATACATTAGCATATACAAATATAGAATATGCTTATTCCATTTAAGAATTAGCAAGGTGGTCAATATGCAACCGATCGTCACACACTTCTTCGACGAGCCGACATTCACCTTCAGCTATGTGGTTCAGGATCCCAACTCCCGCCACTGCGCCATCGTCGACTCGGTACTCGACTTCGATTACGCCGCCGGCCGCACGTCGACGGCATCTGCCGACGCTATCCTGGCGTTCATCGATCGCGAAGGGCTCGAAGTCGACTGGATTCTGGAAACCCATGTCCACGCCGACCACCTGTCCGCTGCCGAATACCTGCGTCAGAAAACCGCAGCGCCGCTCGCAATTGGCAGCCATATCCGCACGGTGCAGGACACCTTCGCCAGGATCTTCAACGCCGAATCCACATTCGCCCACGACGGCAGCCAGTTCGACCGTCTGCTCGACGACGGCGACGAAATCCGGATCGGCGACCTGGTCGGGCGCGCCATCCATACGCCGGGCCATACGCCGGCCTGCATGACCTACCTGTTCGGCGACGCGGCTTTCGTCGGCGATACCCTGTTCATGCCGGACTACGGCACCGCCCGCTGCGACTTCCCCGGCGGCGACGCAACGATGCTGTACCAGTCGATTCAGAAGCTGTTCCGGCTGCCGGACGAGACGCGGCTGTTTATGTGTCACGACTACAGGGCACCGGGACGGGACGAGTATCTGCACGAAACCACCGTCGCGGCCGAACGCCGGCACAATGTCCATGTACACCAGGGCATCGGCGAAAGCGACTTCGTGCGCATGCGCACCGAGCGCGACCGCACCCTGGATATGCCGCGTCTCATCCTGCCATCGGTACAGGTGAACATGCGTGCCGGCCGGATGCCGCCGGCGGAGGACAACGGCCAGGTTTATCTGAAGGTGCCGATCGACCTGCTTTGACCGCACAGGCGCCGTGCCGGAGGCCGCGCCAGGCAACCGACACCGCTGCTTGCCGCAGGGACGCACCATCCATTGCCAGCTATAACGATTACGAGGTGCAAGATGGACGTTCGACAGCTTACCCCCTTCCTCAGCGTCAGCCCGCAACTCACACCGGCCGATGTCGGCCTCGCCGCCGCCGCAGGCTTCAAGGCGATCGTCTGCAATCGGCCGGAACGGGAAAGCGAGGATCAGCCGGCCAACGACGATATCCAGGCCGCCTGCGAGCGCCATGGGCTGGCATGGCACTATCTTCCGGTTGTCTCCGGCCAGATCACCGATGCCGACGTAGCCGCCTTTCGCGAGCTGATGAATGTGTTACAGGGACCGGTGCTGGCCTTCTGCCGCACCGGCACCCGCAGCACAACGCTATGGGCGCTGAGCGAGGCACCTCATCTGGATGCTGCGGCCATCCTTAACACCGCCTCGGCGGCCGGCT
This sequence comes from Oceanospirillaceae bacterium, assembly GCA_013373085.1. Lineage (GTDB taxonomy): Bacteria > Pseudomonadota > Gammaproteobacteria > Pseudomonadales > Balneatricaceae > Marinobacterium_A. The sequence goes on from JABXIM010000036.1 coordinate 25,093, forward strand.
ACGATCTTACCGGGCTGCGCGAGCGCCTGCGGGCCCTGGCCGGGAGGACGGAAGCGATGCCGGGCATGTCCGGCCCGCGCCACGATGTACTGATCGTCGGCGGTGGCGCCGGCGGGCAGGCGGTCGCCGGCAGCCTGCTGCGGCGCCAGCCGGACCTCGACATCGCCATCGTCGAGCCGCGCACCGAGCACTATTACCAGCCGGGCTGGACCCTGGTCGGCGGCGGCGTCTTCGACCGGCGCGACACCGTGCGTCCGATGGAAAAGGTGATGCCCGAGGACGTGAAATGGTACCGGGCGGCAGCCGCCGCTTTCCAACCGGAGCATCAGCAACTGGTACTCGAGGACGGCGAACGCATCGGCTACCGTGTCCTGGTGGTCGCCCCCGGCCTGCAGCTTGACTGGGATGCCATCCCTGGCCTGCGCGACACTCTCGGCTGCAACGGCGTTACCTCCAACTATCTGTTCGACCTCGCACCCTACACCTGGGAACTGGTGCAGAACCTTCGTGGTGGTCGCGCGCTGTTCACCCAGCCGCCGATGCCGATCAAGTGCGCCGGCGCGCCGCAGAAGGCGATGTACCTGGCCTGCGACCACTGGTCCCGGCAGCAGCGTCTAAAATATATCGACGTCGAATTCTGCACCGCAGGCGCGGCACTGTTCGGCGTCGCCGACTACGTGCCGGCACTGATGGACTACGTGCAGAAATACGGCATCCGCCTCAACCTGCAGCACAACCTGCTGGCGGTCGATGGCCCGGCCCGGACCGCGACCTTCAAGGTCAGCGATGCCGAAGGCCACAGCCGTGAGGTGGAAAAGCCGTTCGACATGCTGCACGTCTGCCCGCCGCAGAAGGCGCCGGCCTTCATCAGCGCCAGCCCGCTGGCCGACGCGGACGGCTGGCTGGCACTCGATCCGCAAACGCTGCAGCACAAGCGTTACGGCGATATCTTCGGCCTTGGCGATGCCGGCAACACGCCCAACGCCAAGACCGCCGCGGCGGTGCGCAAGCAGGCACCGGTGGTGGCCGAGAACGTGATCCGGGCACTGCTCGGCGAAGCCCCGCGCGCCGTCTACGACGGTTACGGCTCCTGCCCGCTGACCGTAGAACGCGGCAAGATCGTGCTGGCCGAATTCGGCTACGGCGGCAAACTGCAACCGACCTTCCCGACCTGGCTGGTGGAGGGGCGCCATCCCAGCCGCCTGGCCTGGCTGCTGAAGGAAAAGCTGCTGCCCTGGATCTACTGGAACGCCATGCTGAAAGGCCGCGAGTGGCTTGCCGGTCCCCAGCTGCTGGAGCACCGCCCGGCACAACATGAAGCCGCGTCCGCCTGCGATTTCGGCGACCGCAAACAGGAAAGCTGAGCGATGCTCGACCGTTATCTGCCGATCCTCGGCTGGCTCAAGACCTATGACCGCGGCAGCCTGACCAGCGACCTGGTGGCGGCGCTGATCGTCACCGTGATGCTGATCCCGCAGTCGCTGGCGTACGCGCTGCTGGCCGGGCTGCCGGCCGAGGTCGGTCTCTACGCCAGTATCCTCCCGCTGGTGGCCTATACGATCTTCGGCACCAGCCGCACCCTGGCGGTCGGTCCGGTAGCGGTGGTTTCACTGATGACCGCCGCCGCCATCGGCAACCTGGCGCTGCCCGACAGCGACGCCTATCTTGCGGCCGCCGTGGCGCTGGCGTTCATCTCAGGCCTGCTGCTGATCGCCATGGGCGTACTGCGACTCGGTCTGATCGCCAACTTCCTCAGCCATCCGGTGATCTCGGCGTTCATTACCGCGTCCGGCCTGATCATCGCCGCCAGCCAGCTCAAGCATATCCTCGGTGTCGACGCCGGCGGCGACAACCTGTTCGAGATTCTGGTCGCCCTCGGCGCCCAGCTCGGCCATACCCACCTGCCGACGCTGGCCCTCGGCGCCGGCGCCGTGGTGTTTCTGTTCTGGGTCCGCTCCCGGCTCAAGCCGCTGCTGGTACGTGCCGGCCTTAAGCCCCGGCTGGCCGACCTGCTGGCCAAGGCCGGACCGGTGCTGGCGGTCGCGGTGACAACGCTGATCACCGCCGGCGCCGATCTGGCGACACAGGGGGTGCGCGTGGTCGGCACGGTACCCCAGGGCCTGCCGTCCCTCGGTTTACCGGACTTCGATGCCGCACTCTGGCAGCAGCTGTTCGTATCGGCGCTGCTGATCAGCCTGGTCGGCTTCGTCGAATCGGTATCGGTGGCGCAGACACTGGCGGCCAAACGGCGCCAGCGCATCAGCCCGGACCAGGAGCTGATCGGTCTCGGCAGCGCCAATATTGCGTCATCGATCTCCGGCGGTTTCCCGGTGACCGGGGGCTTCTCGCGCTCAGTGGTCAACTTCGACGCCGGTGCCGAAACCCCGGCAGCCGGCGCTTTTACCGCGGTCGGCATCGCGCTGGTGACGCTGCTGCTGACGCCGCTAATCGAATTTCTGCCCAAGGCCACGCTGGCGGCCACCATTATCGTCGCGGTGCTGTCGCTGGTGGATTTCGGCGCTCTCAAGCGCACCTGGGCCTACTCACGCAGCGACTTCACGGCGATGCTGGCAACGCTGTTGCTGACCCTGCTGGAGGGCGTGGAGCTGGGCATTATCGCCGGCGTTGGCCTGTCGCTGCTGCTGTACCTCTACCGCACCAGCAAGCCCCACAGCGCCCTGGTCGGCAAAATGCCGGGCAGCGAGCACTTCCGCAATGTCGACCGGCACGCGGTCGAGACCGATCCGCGGGTCCTGACGCTACGCGTGGACGAAAGCCTGTACTTTGCCAACGCCCGCTTTCTCGAGGACCGGATAGAAGCACTGGTGGCGGATAACCCGCGGGTCGAGCACCTGGTACTGATGTGCCCGGCGGTGAACCTTATCGACGCGTCTGCGCTGGAAAGCCTCGAAGCGATCAACCAGCGCCTCAAGGACAGTGGTGTGCATTTTCACCTGTCTGAAGTGAAAGGGCCGGTGATGGACGCGCTGAAGCATAGCCCGCTGCTCAGGGAACTGACCGGCAAGGTGTTCCTGAGCCAGTACGATGCCTGGCGCGAGCTGCGAGCGGATCAGCCACGGGAGAACATCGCCACCATCATGCCCAGCGATGACAGCTTGCGCGACTCGACCAGTTCGTCCTGCAACGGGTGCAGCCGGTCGTGGGACAGTTGCAACTCGCCATAGTCCTGCTGCAACGTCGGTGGTGACCGGCGCGGTCACCGCAACGCAGTCCGCCAGAAGCATACGGCGCGTGCGCGGCGAGAGCGCCCTCAACGGCATCGGCCCCAGGGTACCGGGACTAAGGGACACTGCATGTTCGATCAGCGTGCCTGGCGCGTCTTCTCGGCCTGCCAGTCACGGATTTTCTGCGGCCAGCGGCTCTTGATGAACGCCAGTACCGCGGCAATGTCGTCATCGCCGAGCCGTTCGCCAAAGGCCGGCATGTCGCTCTCGTAGCCCGGCGGCGCCTGCGGCGGCACCATGCCATCGCGGATGATGTCGAACAGCAGCCGATCCGGGTGATGCCAGGTATGTCCGCTCTGGTCATGGGGCGGCGCCGGCATGCGGCCGTTCGGCATCGGCTTTTGCCAGTCCGGCTGTCCCTGAAGGTGGGTACCGTGGCAGCTGGCACAATTTTCCTGATATATCTCTTCACCGGCCGCGACCTGGGCTACATCCCCCGGGTCCGCGACAATCCCCGGCGTCGATCGCCACTGTACCAGCAGACTGGCCACGACAACGGCGACGCCGGCGGCCATGACCAGCCGGGGCAGCAGGCGCGATGTCTTTTTCATCACCATCCCCTTTACTCCGTGGCGAACACGCGGGGCATCCCCGCGCTCAGCTCATAGATTTTGAACGGCGCCGTTTTCTGGCCAGACATGCCCGGCGAGCCCTGCGGCATACCCGGCAATGCGATGCCGGTTATCGCGGGGCGCTCATCCAGCAGCCGGCGAATCGACGCGACCGGAACATGGCCCTCGACGACATAGCCATCGATCACCAGTGTATGGCAGCTTTGCAGCGATGCCGGCACGCCATGCTCTCGTTTGAGCTCGGTCAGGCGGTCGCTTTCGACCACCTCTACGTCGAAGCCATGGTCGCGCAGATAATCGGCATGGCCGCTGCAGCAACCGCATTGAGCACGTTTATACAGGGTAGCGGTGAGCGCTTCACCGGCCTGGAGGACGCCGGACAGCATCAGGCCGGCCGCGAGGGAAATCGTCTTGATTAGGTTCATTTCACTGATTCCGCATAGGATGGAACGTTACCCATGGGCACGTTTGTCGAAAGTCATCGCCTGCGGGCACCGTCTGGTACGCCACGGGCAAGATTGGTCAGGCGGTCAGCAATAAACGCGGAGGCTGCAGCTCTGGAGAAGCATCTGGGCCAGGATGGAAAAGCGGTGTATATGCACGCCCGGTGTGCGGGACAACAGCGCCAGCGGGCAGGCCACCGCCGACGGCCAAGGCCGCCGTGCCACTGCACAAACCATCGGCACAGTCTGACGCCGGGCTCCCGCTGCTGCAATCGTCACAATGGTCGGACATCGACATCGTCATGGACACCATCGGTCCGGGCGGGTCGATCACCAGACGCGTCTGAGCCAGCTGCAATGCGAGCGCCAGCGTCAGAACAATCAGCATCAGTGCCGCCAGCAGGCGGTGGAGGCGTAGCGGTTTCATATCGGCCGGATTAAAGCACGCCCCGTCGCGACCGACAAGGCGGTGGCGACGGGGTGCGCTGGCGCCGTCCTTACCCCTTGCGGTTCACGTAGTAATAGTTCTGGATATCGTGCTCCAGTTGATGCACGTCGGTGCGGGCGAAACCGGCTTCCCGCAGCATCTCGACGGCCAACTCACGGCCCCAGACCGTACCAAGCCCGCGCCCGCCCTGCCCCAGGGATACCGACATGCAGTGCATGCAGGAGAGGGCATAGAGCGTCGGAGCCAGCGGGTGGTCAAGATTGTTCTCGAGCCGGCTGGATGCGGCGATATCGACCATCAGGAAGACGCCCTCCGGTCTCAGGGCCCGTGCCGCCGCAGCCAGTACCCGCTCCGGATGAGCCTGGTCGTGAATCGCGTCGAATGCCGTAATCAAGTCGAAGCGGCCGGTGTCTTCGATAGCGGCGACATTGCGGACCGAGAACACAATGTTGTCCAGCCGCAGCCGGTCGGCCTCACGCCGGGCGTTGTCGATCGCTTGCGGCGACAGGTCGTAGCCAACGAAACGGCTGTCGGGATAGCGACGCGCCATCGACAGCAGCGCCCGTCCCGATCCGCACCCCAGGTCGAGCACCTCGATACCTTGTATCAGGCGTGCTTCCAGCCTGTCCACCAGCGGCAGTATATGACTGAACAGGTTGCACACCACGGCCTGGCCACTGTCTTCGGCCATAACCCGATGAAAGCCCGGGTACTCCTCGTAACGCAAGCCGCCCCCCTCACGGAAGCACTCGAGCACCCGATCCTCGACGCTGCCCAGCATCGGCAGATACTGGGCGATCACGGCCAGATTGTTGGGACTGGCCGCCCGGGTCAAGAAGGCGGCATGGGAATCGGGCAGGTGATACTGCTGTTCATCCGGGTCATACAGCACAACACCGGATACCACCACGGCCCCGAGCCATTCCCGGACGTAACGTTCATTGAGGCCGGCTCGCGCTGCGATGGCATCGCTCGTCGCCGGCGCCATGCCGGCCAGCGTGTCGAACAGCCCGCTGCGGTGCCCCAGTGACAACATCTGATTGACGGCCGCCGCGTTGACGGTTTGCAACAGTTTTTCGGCAAAGGCTTCTTCGGGCAGGGCCTGGGTACAAAGACGACACATGGCATTTCCTCCAATCATCGAGTCGGGATGACCAGGGCGGCAACTCGCCGCCCTCTGAATCACAGTCTCGTCGGGAGCCGTCAACGGCCAGCACCCGCCGGCGTCAACGGAGCGTCAATCCTGCCAAATTGCCGCCTCGCGCCCTTTCGGCCGCACCGCAAGCGTAATAGCATTGAAAGCAGATCCCAACGGGACAGAATCGTGGCCGGTTTCAAACTGACACTGCTCGGTGGCTTCGAGCTCAGCGACGCCCATGGCAGGTCTTGCCCCCTGCGCAGCAAGAAAGCGATGGCCCTGCTTGCCTATCTGGTGCTGTCGCCCGGCAGCCAGCGACGCGAGCGCGTCGCATCGCTGCTGTGGCCCGACAGCGACGAGGCACAAGCCCGCCATAGCCTGCGCCAGGTCCTCGTGAGCCTGCGCAAGGTACTGGGCGAGACCGCGCTGCTCAACGACAGCGAACATCTGCAACTCGCCCCCGGCATAATCGACTCCGATATCGAGCGCTTCGGGCGCCTGGTCGGTGAACGGGACAGCGACGCCGCCGCGCTTTGCGGTGGTGAGCTGCTGGACGGTTTCCAGAGCCGCAGCTACCCGTTCGAGGAATGGCTGCAATTGCAGCGCGAGCATTTTCGCCGCCAGGCGCTGGAGCTGCTGCAGCAACTGCTGGACGACTGCCTGAATCGCAATGCGTTCAGCGAAGCCGCCCGCCTGGGGGCACAGCTGCTGATGCTGGACCCGCTGCGCGAGGACGTGCACCGGCAACTGATGGAGCTGTATGGACGGCTCGGGCAATATAACCATGCGTTTCGCCAGTATCAGCTGTGCCGCAGCCTGCTGCGGCGCGAGCTCGATATGGAGCCCGACCAGAATACGCAGAACCTGTACCGGTTGCTGCAGCACCGCCGCGAACAACTGAACCGGGAGCCGGCTTCCGTCGTCCCCGCGACCACGGAAGCCGGGCCTAAGACCGACGACAGCGAATCCAAGGCGCTGGCGCTGCTGCTGCTCCAGCTGGGCGATGACCTGGTGCTCGACAGCCAACACAGCCGGGCACTTACAGAGCAGTGTCGCAATCATGGCGGTACTTTGCTGGAAAGCGGCCAGGGCGACCTGCGGCTGCTGATATTCGGGTTGCCGCAGGTTCGCGCCGACGACTGCGACCGCGCCCTGCAATGTGCGCTGCAACTGCTCGAATGGGCCGACGAGCAGGGTCTGACGCTGACCGCGGGGCTCTGCCATGGGCCACTCCGACTGATACAGAATCCACCGGGCAGCGCCACTGGGCCCGCGTTGCAGGATGCCCGCCGCCTGGTGCTGCTGGCCGATGCACCGGGGCTCTGGCTCGGCGAATCCGTTTATCGCGCCTTCCAGCCGCGGCTAAAGGCACAACCTGGCGCAAGCGGCACTGGATGGCGAGTCACAGGACATCTGCGGATGGCGAGCACACGTGCGCCCTTTGTCGGTCGCGGACTGGAGTTGCAACAACTCGACCTCTATCTGCAGGCGGTTTGCGAAGCCGGCTGCGCCCATGTCGTCTACATCCGTGGTGACGCCGGCATCGGCAAGAGCCGCTTGCTCGAACAGCTGTGTCTGCGGGCGAACGCCAGTGGTTTCCGGCACCTGGCGACCGAGGTGCTGCCGCTGGCCCAGCACAGCGACCATTACCCGCTGCAGCGACTGGTCAGGGGCATGCTGGAGCAGCTGTTGGGATACCGGATCGAAGCGCAGACGCTCGGCCCGGCGCTCGACGAATACCGTCAGCGTTTCGGACCTCTACCCGGCCTTCCGGAGCTGGCGGGGCATGTGCAGGACGAGGCCGACGCCGGTCAGTTGCCGCAGCAGGCGGTGCTCGAGACCCTGCTGGCGCAGCTCAGCCCGGGTACGCCACTGCTGATCACCGTCGAAGATATCCACTGGGCTGACCCGGCAACCGTGACGGCCCTCACCGCCCTGGCCCGGGCCGGTGCGGACAGCCCTGTGCTACTGGTGATGACCAGCCGCTTCGAGGGGCATCCGTTCAGCCCGCAATGGCGTTCCAGCCTCGGCGAGCTGCCGCTGCTGACGCTGGACCTTGCACCGCTGCGCCCGGACGATAGCCGCCGCCTGATCAGAGCCCTGGGCCACGATCCCGACAGTCCCTCTGCACAATGCTGCCAGCAGCGTGCCGAGGGCAATCCGCTGTTTCTCGAGCAGCTGCTCTGTTTCGACAGTGATCGGGCATCGCAACAACTGCCTCTGCGCATCGCCAGCCTGGTGGCCGCCCGCGTCGACGCCCTCGAAGCGCCGGCACGGCGCCTGATCCGGCTGGCGGCGGTGCTTGGTCAGCAGTTCGAGCAGCGGGACCTGCTGGCACTGGGCGACGCCGAGCCAAACTTGGTCGAACTGCTGATCCAGCAGCGCCTGCTGCGCCTGCGGGACGGCCAGCTCGCGTTCGCCCACGCCCTGCTGCAGGAAAGCCTCTACGCCCAGCTGGACCACCGTGAGCGGCTGCAGGCGCACCTGCGCGCCGCCCAGTTCTATGCCGGGCGCTCGCTGGTGCGAGAGGCAGAGCACCTGCTGCATGCCGGCGAGCCAAAGGCCGCGACTCGCGCGCGTGAGGCCGCGCAACTGCTGCTCGAACGCCAGCAACCGCAGCGCACGCTTTGGTTCTGCGAACGGGCGCTGGCGCTGGCCGCGACCGACGAATGCTGGTCGCTGCATCAGCTCAAGGGCGAAGCGCTGATCCGGCTGGGTCGTATCGATGACGCCATTACCGCTTTCGACCAGGCGATCAGCCTCAGCGACCTGCCTGAACGGCAGGTCGACAGCTGGCTCGGCATCGCGGGCGCCCAAACCATCCAGGACCAGTTCGACGATGCGTTGCAATCGCTGGACCACGCCGCGCGACTGAGCGCGACCCTGTCCTGCAGCCAGCGGGCCCGGCTGCACATCACCCGCAGCAGCATTCTTTTCACTCTGGGACAGCAGCAGGGGTGCATCGAGGCGGGTCGACAAGCCCTTGAGGCCGCGGCGTCTTGTGACGATCCCCGTTGGCAGGTACGCGCGCTCAGCAGTATCGGTGACGGCTACTACCTGCAGGGGCACATGAAACAGGCTGAGGAGTACTTCCAGCAGGCCGTGGCAACGGCGCTTGAACATGACCAGCTCCCCGAGGCGGTCAACAACTATGCCATGGTCGCAACCTGCCAGCTGTACCAGCTCGATACCTCCGGCGCGCAGCGCAGCCTGGACAGCGCAGACCGATTCGCCCGACGCCGCCCGGAACCCCGCTCACGTATGCTGCTGCTGAACGTGCAGGGACTGTTGCACTATTTCGCCCGGGGCGACACCGAAGCGGCCACCGACTGCTTCAGTACCAGCCTGCGCCTGGCGCAACAGCTGGATTCGCGGCGTTTCATCACCGACTGCAACACCCAGCTGGCCTACATGGCGCTGCAGCGCGGCGATCAGACGGGGTTCGAGCGCTATATCCTCGCCGCCAACGCCAGTCTGGAGGCGGGGGCGCGTCACTTTATTCTGCCCTGGTTGCGGGCGGTGGAAGCCACGGGGCAGGCCGATGCCGCGTCACGCCAGCGGCAGATGACGCAGGCACTGCAGTTACTGACGCCGGCCTGTCTGCCCCACTGCCAGGTGCATGCCCATCAACTGCAGATCGACCTGGCGCTGCGGGATCGCAATTTCGAAATGCTGCGGTCGGCCTGTGATTCACTCAGGGCCTATGCTCGAGAACGCGATATGCCGTTGGCAGAATTCTACGCAGATCGCGCCCTGGCGCTGGCACAGGGGCATGGCGACCGCCTCGAGCCGGAGCTGAAACAGCTCGGGTTGTTGCACTGTCTGCACTGGTTCGATCACTGAATCAGGCTTTTTGACGCTGGCTTGACGCCCCACGTCGGTACCGCTTGACGGCCTCCCGCCACACTGGAAGCAACTAAGGAGGACCGCCATGACCAGATCACCAGGCTCGGAATTGTCACGTACGCTTGCCATCGCGCTGCCCCTGACTCTTTCATCTCTGCTGTCGATGGGTATCGCCATCACCGACGTGCTGATGATGAGCTGGCTCGGCAGCGCTGCGCTGGCTGCCGGCGCCGCCGTCAGCGACTTCTATTCGATCGTGTTCTACCTTGGCGGCGGCATCGTCGGTGCGCTCTCGGCATTGCTGGCCGAAAGCCGCGGCGCCGGCCGCGACCACGACACGGCCGGTTGGATCGCCCAGGGGTTCCGTCTGGCACTGTTGCTGGCGCTGCCCGGTGCGCTGCTGATCTGCGGCACACCCCATCTGCTGGCACTGATCGGCGCGGCGCCAAAGGTGGTCTCCGCTGCGGGCGAATATGCCCCGATGATGGCCGTGACATTCGTCCTGCTGCTCCTGACGCGTGTCTGGCACCAGTGTTTCACCGCTTACGAGCAGACGCGCGTCACCTTCGGCGGCATGCTGATTTGCCTGCCGCTCAACGCCCTGGGCAATTACGGGCTGATGTATGGGCACTGTGGACTACCGCAGCTGGGCCTGGCCGGTATCGGTCTGTCATCGGCGGGCTGCTCTGCCATCCTGCTGCTCTGGTACAGCCTGATGGCACGCCGTGCCCACTGGTATAAACCTCTCGCCCAGCTGTTGCTGCGGTCCGATCCGGATCGCCGCCGCAAGCTGCTGCGTCTGGGGGTCCCCATTGGCGTGACCAGTCTTGGTGAAACCGGCGTGTTTCTGCTGGCTACATTGCTGATCGCCGGTTTCAGCCTCGATGACCTGACCGCGCACACCCTGACGCTGCGTCTCGCCGGGGTGCTCTACGCCATCCCGCTGGGGCTGTCCCAAGCCGCCACGGTGCGGGCCGGAATAGCCTTTGGCGCCGGCGATCCCGAGAGGATGCGTCGGGTGCTGCGCCTGCAACTGCGGCTGGCACTGCTCTGGGGCCTGCCGCTGGCGCTGCTGCTGATCGCCGGTCGCGAACCGCTGACACTCTGGCTGCTGCCGGAGGCCGGCGCCCGGCTCACTCTGCTCGAAACCGCATCGCTGCTGCTCCTGCTGCTGGCATTGGTTCAGCCCGCCGATGCACTGACCACTCAGGTCACCGGCTACCTGCGGGGCCTGCAGGACACCCGGCGACCCATGCAGCTGATCGTTTGCAGCCAGTGGCTGCTGGCATTACCGCTGGGACTGCTGCTGGGTCACGGCGCAGGACTTGGCGCCATCGGCATCTGGCTTGGCCTCGGCAGCGGCCTGCTGCTGGCCTGCATGATGCTTCTGCTGCGCGTACGCAGACAACTGGCCGCTGTCGCCAGGGAGATGGATAACGCCTCCTCCAGACGCGAGGATCCCTGGGCCGCCATCGCCTGAACCGACACCACGTGAAAATTAGGCAAAACTCCTAAGGCACAACTCACATGCGGGGCCTATTATTCGGTGACACCCCATTACAGTTGAACGGGCAAGATCAGCAAGCAGTCGATCGCGCAAAGCCACGGGTTCCCAGTGGAACGGCCGGGTTGCCACACTCTGGTGTGCCAACGGGATGGAGATCGCGGCTTGCAAGTTTTCGTTCAATGTATCCAGTGCCAGCTCCCGACTCCACTCGTTGCAGTACTCCGGCCAGTACGGCCGGTTTCGCGGCATTCGAACAGCGAGGGAGTGGATAATGCTGGCGTTCCGACAGGCACTGTCTATTGGTAATGAACAGACGCCCTTAGTGATGGTCGCCGGCCATGGCTGGCAGCCGGGCAAGCCGCTGCTGCAGCACCTGGCCCGCAGCTACCCCGTCACCCTGGTATCAACATCCGACCTGGCCGGGCTTCAGCGACGCTTGGCGGGTATAAATACGGCTTGTCATCTGATCGGCCACGACCTCGGCACCGTTCCGGCACTTCAGGCGGCGCTCTCGCAGCCGCAAAAGGTATGCTCGCTCTCGCTCATCAACCCCGCTGCTTTCGGTTTGCTGCGCCAGCTGCAGGACTGGGAGGGCTGGGACGCAGCCCAGCGGCTCGCCGGCAATGTGATCGCTCTGCACTCCGCCGGCGCCAACGTGCTCGCAGCGCGGACGCTGGTAAAATTCTGGTTCGGCAACACCACCTGGTGGTTGCTGAGACCTGCGCAGAAACGCCAGATTCTGCGCCAGCTGCCGAGCATCGTCGACGCTCTCGCTGAAATCTACAGCCATGAACCCCACCGCCACGATCTGCAGTCGTTACGGATGCCGGTACATCTGCTCTGCAGCCGACGGGCGCCCATGCCCACCCGGCATCTGGCCGAGCAGCTGCAGCCCCTGATCCCGGTCGCGACCCTGAGTCTGGCCGCGCAACAGGGACGGCAGCCAGGGCCGGCATACATCGCCAGCAGCCTCACTGGCTGGCTGCGACAACTTGAATCCGACGGCGGCGGGTCGGACGAACCCCATCGCGAGGCGGAAAATGCCGTCTGGAGCGACGCCACCTGAGCCGCTCCCGGCCGGGCGAATTCCGGGAATTTACACTCAGATGCCAACAAATATTGCCTTGAAACCGGGCTGGGCTTATCCTTGATCGTTTTTCCGGCAGAGCCGTCTCTGCGGTCGGGTCTGGTTCAGGCCCGGTCTCCCGACACCCGCTTCTGCCTCGCTTGGGCAGGACCGCGGACCCCCTCCCGAACGATCCTTAGAATTTCCTGACAGGACAAGGTAATGAGTGCAAAAGTCGCCATAGTCATGGGCTCCCGTTCCGACTGGCCGACCATGAAAGAGGCTGCCGAACTTCTCGATACCCTCGGTGTCGCCTACCATGCCGAGGTAGTCTCGGCTCACCGCACACCGGACAAAATGTTCCGTTTCGCTGAAGAAGCTGCAGACAAGGGTTTCGAAGTGATTATCGCCGGCGCCGGCGGCGCGGCTCACCTGCCCGGCATGATCAGCAGCAAGACGCTGGTGCCGGTACTGGGCGTGCCGGTACAGAGCAAGGCGCTTAGCGGTATGGACAGCCTCTATTCCATCGTCCAGATGCCGCGCGGCGTGACCGTCGGCACGCTGGCGATCGGCGGTGCCGGTGCCTTCAACGCAGGCCTGATGGCCGCACAGATTCTGGCCACCCATGACGAAGACCTGCGCACCCGCCTGCAGGCCTGGCGCTCGGAGCAGTCACGGGCGGTGCTGGACAATCCGGACCCGAGGAGCTGAAGCATGCTGCCACGTATCGCTATCATCGGTAATGGACAGCTGGGGCGCATGCTGAAGCAGGCCGGCGCGCCGATGGGACTGGAAGTGCTACCCTGCGATCCGTCGCTGGACGAGCCAGTCGTCCTGAACCCGGACGATGTCATCACCGTCGAACAGGAGCTGTGGCCGGACACGCCCCGCAGCCGGCAACTGACCGCGCATGCGGGGTTCCTCAACGCCCGCGCCACCGAGGTGATCCGCGATCGCCTGAGCGAAAAGAGCCTGCTCGACCACCTCAAGGTTGGCACCGCCCCCTGGTGCAACATCACCCCGGACCACACCACCGAGCATCTGGCGCTGGTTGGCGAGAAGCTGGTGATCAAGCGCCGCCAGGGCGGTTACGACGGTCGCGGCCAGTGGCGCTGGCAGCAGGGTGAACCCGCCCTCGACGAGTGGCTGGGCGAGTGCATCGCCGAAAAGATGATTCCGTTCGACGAGGAAGTCTCTCTGGTCGGCGCCCGTGATCGCGACGGTAACTGCGTTTTCTACCCGCTGACACTCAACCTGCACCAGCAAGGCATCCTGCACGCCAGCGTTGGCGGCCTCAAGCGCCTGCAGCCACTGCAGTCGACTGCCGAAGCCTGGCTGACGCGGATCATGGAAGAGCTCGACTACGTCGGCGTGATGGCGATGGAGTGTTTCGTCGTCGATGGCGAGCTGCTGGTCAACGAACTGGCGCCACGGGTTCACAACAGCGGCCACTGGACCCAGGCCGGCGCCAATCCGAGCCAGTTCCAGCTGCACCTGCGCGCAGTCGCGAATCTGCCGATGTTCACGCCGGTCGTCGATGGCTACACCGTGATGTGGAACCTGCTGGGCCGCAACTGGTCGACGCAGTGGCTGGCGGTGCCCGGTTGCGACGTACACTGGTACGAGAAGGAAATCCGCCCTGGCCGCAAGGTCGGCCACGTGAATATCCACCGGCCCCAACTCCAGGAGCTTGAGGCGAGCATCCAGCAGCTTGCCGGACAGCTGCCGGAAGAGGAGCGTGCACCGCTGCTCTGGGCCCTGAAGGAACTTCTGGGCGACACCCCCTCCTGAGCTTCTCGGCGGAGGCGACAGCTGTCGCCTCCGCCGTTGGCGCACGCCAACAGATGCCACCTACGCCCTCGGCCAACCCGCGATTCCCATTTATTTCCTGCAAAAAAACTTCAGATATTTCAGTAAATTCCATACTGAAGCGCATTACGTTCACCGTTGGGCGAACAGGTGTCGCTTTGCGGCCACAGCCGTCAAGTCGAGAACCTTAGTCAAAAAAACTTGCAACCGCTGTCCCCGGCAGACACGAGTCACCCCTTGCCCCTTCTGCTAAGTCGGTCATATTCCGATACTGGCGTTGCCGCTTCGCGCAAGCCCCCCGTACCGACGGTACCGTACAGGCAAACCACGACGATCTCCCCGGGCCTGTTACCAGGCTGTCGACTCTCATAGCCCCCGCCAAAACCGCAGCCAAATCGTTCCTCAAACCATTTCGGACGATGTTTAAAACAAGGTGTCGCCATATAGACACTCTATACAAGCTTTACGCCGATGCGAAAAAATAGATTCAACGTGAATAAGCAGCACAGTAAAAGCGTAATGAAGGCTGCCTAAAGTACCCAACCAACGATTAAAGCCATAATCCTAAAATATACGCCTGTATCGAGTTGGAAAATTTGGAAAAATCACAAATCGAATAACTAATATTCTGATTTTTAATGAATTTTATCTTAACAAATAAACTTTTCATGTAGTTAGAAAAAGCTGCAAGCATCCCGGAAAATTCAGAAAATTATTCAACAACCTTCCGGATTTTTTAATTACCCACGGTTTCATGTCGCATTAATGAGACTCTTTACTTTTTTTTGCAATTGCGTGATAAAACATTAAAAAACGTGTGGTAAAACGGTCGTTTTAAACATTTTATTTGGTCGGCGTTGGGGAATGTCGTTACAACCCTCGGGCGGTAGCGTGTCCGGAACCCTCGATCATGGCCATGCGAATGGCCCCGCTACGTAGACCACGATTTCTCAGCATATGGAGCACCGGCGCAATCCGGTGTGGGAGGGATTCAATGATGTTCGACAATCATGCTCCAGCACAGCATCCGCGTGGCATCACCTTCTGGATTCAGTGGGTCGTCGCCATGACAATGGTCGCCGGCCTGCTGGGGCTGCTGACCTGGCTTAAAACCGGCACCTTCGAAACGCAGTACCGGATACTGGCAGTCATCGCCATTCTCGGCTCGGTGCCTGCTTATACGGCCGTGAGGGTCTACGACAGCCGGCGCGAAGGCTCATTCAGCGGCCTGATGCGGCTTTTGGGGGGCTGGCTACTGCTGCTGTCGATGCTGTCGGTGGTGGCATTCCTGACCAAGACCAGCGATAACTACTCCCGCGAAGTGCTGTTGAAGTGGGCTATGCTGGGCTACCTGGTGCAGGCGGTAACCTTCCTGCCGATTCACGAGCTGTCCAGGGTCTACCACCAGCGTCTGCGCGAAAAGCGCAAAGCGGTCATTCTGGGTAACAATGCGCTGGCGCAGCAGCTGGCCGACGTGCTCGTCAACCAACGCTTCGAGCCGCTTGCCGGCCTGGTCACGCTCGAGCGCACAACAGGCGACGAAGCAGAAACGGAATCGTACCCGTTGCTCGGGAATGTCGAGCAGCTACGGCAGATCATCGCCGAACAGGGTATCCGCCGTCTGTATATCGCGCTGCCGTTCAGCGAAATGAAGCGCATCGAGCGCCTGTACATCGACCTGCTGGACGTCAGTGTCGATGTCGTCTGGATTCCGGACCTGGCGTCCCTGGTGATGCTGAACCAGTCGGTTTCGTCCATCGGCGGCCTGCCGGCCATCCACCTGAACGAATGCCCCCTCAGTTCCCGGCCGCGCGGCGCCTTCGTCAAGGCGGCACTGGACCGCAGTATCGCTCTGTTGGCAATAGTGCTGCTCAGCCCGCTGCTGATCGCCACCGCCTTCGCCGTCAAGCTCTCGTCACCGGGCCCGGTCCTGTTCAAGCAGCAGCGACACGGCTGGAACGGGGAGGTGATCAAGGTGTGGAAGTTCCGCTCGATGCGGGTTCACCAAGACGCCCAGGTAAAACAGGCGACACGGGAAGATCCTCGCATCACGGCAGTTGGCCGCTTTATCCGCCGCACCTCCATCGATGAGCTGCCGCAGCTGTTCAACGTACTTTTCGGCGACATGTCGTTGGTCGGCCCACGCCCCCACGCCCTGGCGCACAACGACTACTACGCCGACAAGATCACCGCCTACATGGCCCGCCACCGCATCAAACCCGGCATCACCGGCCTGGCCCAGATCAGCGGTGCTCGCGGCGAAACCGAAACCATCGACAAGATGGCCAAGCGCGTCGAATTCGACCTGCACTACATCAGCAACTGGTCGGTCTGGCTGGACATCAAGATCTTGCTGAAAACGCCGCTGTCGCTGGTATCCAAAGATATTTATTAACGACTGAATACCGGGGACGCGCATCCGAGTCACAAGCCCGGTGCGCCCCCCGATGAGAAGGATCGCTGTCAATGAGAGTAACCGTATTCGGAATTGGTTATGTCGGCCTGGTACAGGGCGCGGTACTGGCCGAGGTCGGTCATGACGTAGTCTGCGTCGACGTGGACCCGGGAAAGGTCGAGCGCCTGAAGCAGGGCCAGATACCGATCTATGAGCCGGGCCTGGAAAACCTGGTACGGGACAACCACGCCGCCGGGCGACTGAACTTCACCACGGACGCCGTTACGGGCGTACGACATGGCGAAGTGCAGTTCATCGCCGTTGGCACCCCGCCGGATGAGGACGGGTCTGCCGATCTCCAGTACGTACTTGCAGTGGCGGAGACCGTTGCCGAGCACATGGACAGCCACAAGACCATCGTGGACAAATCTACGGTACCTGTCGGTACCGCGGACAAGGTCAGCGCCCGTATTGCCGAGATCCTGGCCAACCGCGACCGAGACGACCTGGCGTTCGACGTGGTATCCAACCCTGAATTCCTCAAGGAAGGCTCCGCCGTAGCCGACTGCATGAAACCGGACCGGATCATCATCGGCACGACCAGCGCTCGTGCCGAGGAACTGATGCGGGAACTCTATGCACCGTTCAACCGCAACCATGAAAAAATCATCGTCATGGACGTGCGTAGCGCCGAACTGACCAAATATGCCGCCAACTGCATGCTGGCCACCAAGATCAGCTTCATGAATGAAATGGCGAGCCTTGCGGAGCAACTCGGCGCCGATATCGAGATGGTGCGCCAGGGTATCGGATCGGACCCCCGCATCGGCTACCACTTTATCTACCCGGGCGCCGGCTATGGTGGCTCCTGCTTCCCGAAAGACGTACAGGCTCTGATACGGACCGCAGACCATATCGACTTCGACGCCAAGGTCCTGAAAGCCGTAGAAAGTCGTAACGATGAACAGAAAACGTCACTGTTCAAGAAAATTTACAAACACTTCAACGGCCAGCTCGCGGGCAAGACCATCGCCCTCTGGGGCCTCAGCTTCAAACCGAATACAGATGACATGCGCGAAGCACCGAGCCGCGTACTGATGGAAGCCTTGTGGCAGGCAGGCGCCTCGGTTCAGGCCTATGACCCGGAGGCCATGGAGGAAGCACAGCGCATCTACGGCAGCCGGGATGATCTGGCCCTCTACGGCACCAAGGAGGCAGCGCTGCGCGGTGCCGACGCCCTGGTGATCGTGACCGAATGGCCGTCGTTCAAGGCACCGGATTTCGACGTTATCAAGGAGCAATTACAGCAACCCGTGATCTTTGATGGACGGAACCTGTTTGAGCCGAAGCGGTTGCGTCAAAAAGAAATCAAGTACTACTCGATTGGACGCTGAGTACGCCGCGGCGACGCGGGTACATGCATGCACGGTTTAAAAAAAGAGTAATAGCGTGAAGGACAGGTCCCGCCGCCAGCTCCCAAGTAATTCCATTGTTACGGGCAGACCTGCTGGCCTGCCCCAGATCGACCAGGGTTACACGATGCCAGACGTTTTTATTCTAGGTTTCACCAAATGCGCCACCACCAGCCTGTACGATCAGTTGTGCACGCACCCGGGCATCATCGCAAACCGGGTTAAGGAACCCCATTTTCACTTCGCCCAGCTACGGGGCACCGCCTTCAACGGCCCGGCGGACGACGACACGGTGGCGCAGATGTTCATCTCGAACCGCTGCGACTATATAAAGCTCTACAATCGTGAGGATGGCATCACCATCGATGCCTCGGCCATGTCCATCGAGAACCTCGATATCGTTTCGATGATCCACGACGAGCATCCCGAGGCACGCTACATCCTGATGTTGCGCAACCCGCTCGACAGGGCCTTCTCCGCCTTCTCGCACATGGTCCGGGATGCCCGCGAGAGCAAGTCGTTCCGACAGGCGCTGGAGGAGGAACTACAGGGGGAACGCGAGGGTCATTTGCCGATCTGGCGCTATCTCGACTCCAGCCGCTACGTCGAGCGTGTCCAGGGCGCACGCCGTCTGCTGGGTGACAGGCTGATGGTCATCCGTTACGACGACTATATCCAAAACAACGCAACGACGATGGATACTGTCGCACGCTTTATAGGCATCGACCCGATCGAGTGGCAGCTGGAACACTCCAACAAATCGGGCAACCCGCGCTCAAAATCGTTACAGAAAGCGTTGATGCGCAAATCGATTGTCAAAAGCACGTTCGTTGCGCTTTTTCCGCGCTCCTTCGTCACGGCAGCCAAACGCTTCATCAGCGATCTGAACGTCGGCGAGAAATCACGCCTCTGCACCGATGACCGGGACTTTTTCCACCACTGCATCCGGGACGAGCGGGTCAAGATCGACAGCAGTGCTCCCGATGCGCCCCTGCTTCAGGAGCTCTACTCGTCGTGAAAGCGGCAACCCCTCGTCTGAATCTTCCGGGATTGTTTTTTGTTCTCGTGGTGCTGGAAATACTGTTCGGTTTTCTCAAGAAGCTCGATTACAGTTTCTACCAGGTTTTCGACGCGCTCGAGAAGCTGATCCCGATAGGGGCCCTTGTGGTCAGCGCCATGCTGCTCAAGGGGCGCCTGAGCCGACCAATCGCACTATGCATCCTGTTCTACGGCCTCTACCTGATCTACGGGGTCTTGATTTCGTACCTGAACGGCAAGAGCAGCGGCGTTATTTTCTACCAGCTGTACCACGAGCTGAAGTTCATCGCCATCATCCTGGCATTCAGCTTGCTGCAATGCCGCGAAAGCTGGAGCCACAGGAGCGTCACAGTCTGCAAATGGGTGCTGCTGCTGTCGCTGCCGCTGATCGCGTTCCAACTGCTGGCGTCGGGAGCCTACGACAGCCTGTTTTCCAATGGCGGTCATTTCGAGAAAGGGTACGTCGGCGACATGCAGCTGCCACGATCGGTAGGCGTATTCTGGCATCCTTCCCAACTGGCGATCTTTGCCCTGCTGGCAGTGGTATTGCTGGCTTCGGATAACAACCGCAGCATACGCATGCGGCCGCTATACCTCTTGTTGTTCGGCCTATGCGCACTGTTGACCATCCAGCGCCTGGAGCTACTTCTGCTACTGTGCTGCTGCTATGCGATCTTCCTGATGCGAGACCGCCACAAGCTCTACCTCAGCGCCCGTTTTGGCCACCTGATCGCTGCGATCGGGCTGCTCTTCTGCGTATCGGCCATCGTAAAACCGGACATCTACGCCGGTGTCGTGGAGAGTTTCCCGTCGCCACGGGCCTGGCTATTTCACCAGTCGATCCTAACACTGCTGGACTCGTCCTACTGGGGAGCGGGCTGGGGCACTATTGGCAGCCATGCCGCGGCTGACATGACGAACGTCTACAGCATCAATGATCTCAGCTCGCTATGGTGGGTTGAACGGCGCCTGTATCTCTACGATACCTACTGGCCACACGTCATCGGCGAAACCGGGCTGCCCGGGCTCTGCTTCCTGGTCCTGTCCATCGCCTGCCTGTGCCGCCAGTACGTCAGCTTCAATGCGCGGCTCATATTCTTCGTGCTGTTTCTTACCAGCCTGCTGTCATCCAACCTGCAGTCGATCTTCTACCTGATGCTGTTCGGCTGGTTCATCATGGTGACGGAAAACAGCACGCGGCACAGCCCAGGACAAAGCTATGCCCACTAGATTTGGTCTTATAGCAGCGCTATTTCACATGCTGTTTTTCTGCAGTCAGGAGGTCGCGGCGGCGACTAAGAATATTTTAACCGAGGACTTCGAAAGCTCTCCGGGCCCGGGGATCCGCTCCCTGTGCGGCGGATGCCAGCATAACGGTCGCGCCACGCTCAGCCAGGACCAGGCAAGCAGCGGACACCAGTCGCTGAAGATTGTTTACGCGCTTAACCGGACCGAGATTTCGACCGTTCGCCTGCCCACGGACAAGGATCTGCACATCGGCTGGTCGCTCTATATCCCGCGCGAATTCGACCTGCAACGCAGCGGTACCGTCGCCCAACTGATCGGCTGGCAGCAGCCCTGTTTCGGCGGTGGCAACTACCATGTTCGGCTGGAAAATGGCTCCTGGGGATTCAATATTCGCAATATTGGACACGTCGACCAGGATCGGGTTCTGGATAAAGACGTACAGCCTGGCGGCTGGACCCACTTCACCATCAGCGCACGTATTTCCCGCCGCAGCGATGGCTACCTCAACCTGCGGATCAGTGACACCACCGGCAGTCGCAGCTACCGGCTTCTGTCCGATACCAAAACCTTTATCGACTGTCCGCTCGGACCCTATTTCAAGGCCGGGCTCTACGGCGACTTCGCACCGGGCAGCTACCTCTATTTGGACGATTTGAAGGTAACAGTTAAAGATGAAAACAACACATAACGCCAGGGTTGCGATACTGGGAACCCGTGCCCGGGGGGGAATCAGGGCGGTAATAGAAAACCATATCGAATCGGGTGTATACGACGGCGCCACCTACTATGAACTCTATACCCATGAAGAGGGCTCGGTGATCCAGCGGGTCAGCCTTGCTGCTCGCACGCTGCTGCGCTTCCTGTCCCTGTTGTTGCGCCGGCAGCTGGATATCTGCCATATCCATGGGTCTATGAAAGGCAGCATTTATCGCAAGAGCGTTTTTGTCTTCCTGTGCCGCCTGTTCAGGGTCCAGGTGATCTTTCACCTGCATGGATCCGAATTCGAGGACTATTACAACCGTGCGGGAACTGTCTATCGCGCGGTAGTGCGCTATGTCCTAGACAGCTCCGACTACATCTTCGTGCTGTCGCGCTACTGGCAGGACTTTCTGCGCACCATATGCACCAATCACAACATTCTTATCGTAAACAATTTCCCATCTACCCGGTTCGAGTGCCTGCTCTCGGGCAGGTCTTACGAAGGACAGCAGAACCTGAACTTCCTGTTCCTCGGCTACCTGGGGCAACGCAAAGGGATTTACGACTTGGTCGACGCCGTCGCTTCGGTGCGCGATCAGTTACCGGCCGGTTTCTGCATTCATGTCGGCGGCAACGGCGAGCAAGAGAAGGTCGAGCGATACATAGCGGAGCGCGGAGTCGGTCAGCATTTCGATATTCACGGCTGGGTCAGTGGTGAACAGAAAGACCATCTGCTTCGACAATGTAACGTGCTGTTGCTGCCCTCCCACAACGAGGGCATGCCAATCGCAATTCTCGAGGCATTCGCGGCTGGCCTCACCGTCGTCAGCACCCGTGTTGGCGGCATTCCCGACCTGATAACCGATGACTCGGTCGGTCTTCTGATTGATGCCGGTGACGTCGACGGGCTGGCCAAGCGGATTCGTCAGCTTTTGTCGGCCCAGGACCTGATCGAAAGTACCGCGGCAAATGCCAACCGGGTATACAGCGAACACTTCTCGGCGACCGCCAATGTCGCCCGCATCCGCACAATCTACAGCGAACTACTGGCCATCGCATGAAAACCAAGAAAGTCCTCGCCGTCGCCTCTAAAGGCGGACACCTAATCCAGCTGATGCGGCTGAAGCCCGTTCTGGACCGTTACGATACCACCTATGTTTCCAATCAGAAGCTGAGTGCCGTGCCGGCATTCGTTAAGGTTACGGACGCCAACCTGGACTCCAAGCCCCGGCTGCTGCTGCTGTTCCTGCAGTTACTGATGCTGCACCTGCGCGTACGTCCCGATGTCGTCATCTCGACGGGAGCCGCACCAGGGTTCTTTGCGCTCGTAATTGGCAAGTGCCTTGGTAGCCGAACGATCTGGCTCGATAGCATTGCCAATGCGGAAGAGCTTTCGCTGTCGGGACGCAAGGTAAGGCGTTATGCCGACCTCTGGCTGACCCAGTGGCAGGACCTGGTGACCGAGGACGGTCCCGAGTTCAAGGGGAGAGTACTATGATTTTCCTCACCGTCGGCACTCAATTGCCGTTCGACCGACTCGTCCGCCTGATAGACCGCTGGGCCGAACGCAACCCACAGGTAAAAGTGTTTGCCCAGATCGGCGACACAGATTACCAGCCCAGACATTTCGAAAGCTGCACATTTCTCGACGGCGAAGCTTACGCCAGCGCATTCAAAAAAGCTGAGTTCATCATTGCCCACGCGGGAATGGGGACGATTCTCAGCGCGCTGATGGCAGCCAAGCCGGTCGTCGTCTTTCCCCGGGTCGCGGCGCTCGGCGAGCACCGCAACGAGCACCAGCTTGCGACCTGCCGCAAGCTGGAGGGACTAAAGGGCTGTTACATCGCCTATGAAGACGAGCAACTGCTGACGCTACTGGACAACCTGCAGGGACTGGAAGGTGAGCAGATCTCGCCTTATGCATCCGATCAGTTGATCGATGCCATCGACAACTTTATCCGTCAGCCATGATCTCGGCCGCACTGAAAGGGCACGGCGAGAGCCGCGCACTGGCATGGGATACCTTGATCGCGCTGGTCGTCAGGCTTGTCGGCGCCGGTTCCAGCTTCTTTATGAGCCTGGTGATAGCCCGTGCGCTGGGGGCCCAGGAAGCAGGGTATTTCCTGCTGGCCTTCTCGATCATCACATTCCTGGCAGCTCTGAGTCGCGCCGGCCTGGACAACGTCGTACTGCGCCATACCGGAGCGGCAGCACCCGATGGCGACATGCTGCGGGTACGCCTGCTGATGAGGCGGTCCCTGTTGCTCGCCGGTGGCTTGTCCCTGCTCATTGCCGGACTGCTGATACTGCTGGCAGAGCCTGTAGCGCTGTACGTCTTCAACAAGCCGGAACTGGGCCCCGTACTGAGGCTGATGGCACCGGGTCTGGTAGGCTTGGCGCTTTTCACCCTGGTGGCAATGAGTCTGCAAGGTCTACGCCGCGTGATCGCATCGGTCTCGACGGTTAACATCCTGGCAAATCTGCTTCTGATCACTGCGCTGCTGTCGCTGCCGCTGGGATCCGCAGCCAGCGCCTCCGCGACGTACAGCACGGCGGCAATACTGACGCTGTTAGTCGGCCTCGGCCTCTGGTGGCGGGCGACGAGCGTGAAGACCGACACGGCGCACGAGCCCCTGGTGTGGCGGGACATACTGTCGCCGGCGCTGCCGCTGTGGATCGTTCTGATCATGACGCAGCTTATTCAGTGGTCCGCCCAATTCATCGCTGGTGCCCAGGTCGCGCCGGAACAGCTGGCGCAGCTGGCTGTTGCACAGCGTACCGCCATGTTGACCAGCTTCGTACTGATGGCCGTCAATCTGGTGGTTGCTCCAAGGTTCGCTGCGATGCATGGGAAGGGGGACCTGGACGGAATGCGCCGGGTTGCACTGACGTCAGTGCGCCTGATGCTTTTGGCGGCGACGCCGGTACTAGCGGTTATGGTATTCTTGCCGGACTGGCTGATGCGACTATTCGGAGAAGAGTTCGCAGCGGGCGCGTCGTTACTGAGAATCCTGGCGATCGGCCAGTTCGTCAACGTCGCGACAGGGTCGGTTGGATACCTGTTGTCCATGACCGGTCATGAGAAAGACCTGCGCAACAGCCTGCTGATAGCCGCGCCACTGAGTATAGTGCTGAGTCTCTGGCTCATCCCGACATATGGCGCCATAGGCGCTGCTGTCGCCACAGCGATGGCGATTGCCAGCCAAAACCTGTTGGCCGTGTTCTGGGTACGACGTCGACTGGGCTTCAATACGCTTGCCATTTGGCGTTGAACACCTACCAACGAGGCTACTGGAAAGGTCTGCCCGACCACGAAAAACCTACATGGATAACGTTTGATGAGAATACTGGTTACCGGCGGAGCTGGATATATCGGCTCCCATACCGTCGTTGAATTGCTCGTTGCGGGTCATAACGTCGTGGTTCTGGACAATTACTGCAACAGCGCTCCCGTCGCACTGCAGCGTGTCTCAGATATCGTCGAGCAAGCCACAGGGGCACAGGCCAGCCTGACCACGATAGAGGGCGATATCCGTGATCGCGCCTTGCTGGATCAGCTGTTTGAAGAACATGCGATCGACGCGGTGATTCATTTCGCCGGATTGAAAGCGGTCGGCGAGAGCGTGGATAAACCGCTGGAATATTACGAAAACAACGTCGGTGGCACCGTCACGCTGTGCCAGGCGATGGATGCGGCCGGCGTCACCCGACTGGTATTCAGCTCTTCTGCCACCGTCTATGGCGAAGACGCCCCAGTGCCCTACGTCGAAACACTGCCGCGTGGTCGGACATCGAACCCCTACGGCACCAGCAAGGCGATGGTCGAACAGGTGCTGACAGACCTGTGCCGGGCCAACTCCCGCTGGTCCGTTGCACTGTTACGCTATTTCAATCCGATTGGCGCCCACCCGTCAGGCTTGATCGGCGAGGACCCCCAGGGCATTCCGAACAACCTGATGCCTTACATAGCCCAGGTCGCTATCGGGCGGCGTTCAGAGCTTTCGATCTTCGGTGACGACTACGATACACCTGACGGTACCTGCCAACGCGATTACCTGCACGTCGTCGACCTGGCTATCGGACACCTGAAAGCTCTCAGAGCTCTGAACGAGCCTAGCGTAAAAGCTTACAACCTGGGCACGGGGCGTGCCTGCTCGGTCATGGAGATGGTTCAGGCTTTCGAAAAGGCAAGTGGCCGCAAGATCGCCTACCGAATCGCGCCGCGACGTGCTGGCGACTTGCCGGCATTCTGGGCAAACCCGTCAAAAGCTGCGCAGGAGCTGAACTGGCAAGCCAAACGCAGCCTGGAGGAAATGATGGCCGACACCTGGCGTTGGCAGTCGACAAACCCCAACGGTTACCACGGTTGAATACGCCCTCCCTGGCCGGTCGGTTATGCCTGACCGGCCTTTTTGCCACCTGCGCAAGCATGGTGTTGTATGGCCTCTTCCGGCCGGCCCCCCCTCCGGAACTGTTCCAGCAGTCCGACAAGATCCTGCACCTGCTGGCTTTCGCCGCGCTGTCGCTTACCGGAAGAGCCGCGCTCCAATCCCCAACGGCAGGAACATTTTGGACACTGTTTCTGGTCCTGGGTCCCACCGTGGAGCTGGCGCAGCACTGGTTGCAACCGATGCGAATATTCAGCTTTTTGGATGCACTGTCAAACCTGACCGGCACCCTGATTGGGGCCGGAATTTGGTGGCTCTGGAAGCGCCGTTCGGCACCTGGCGGCTAATGAAACGCCGCTTCAAAAACGTTGCACGTGCTAACAGTTTCAACCACAGACACGACTCTGGCAGCAAGCGTTCAAACGAGACCTTGACCGACACACCTACTCGCTGGCAGCCGGCCTACGGGATTGGCCGGGGTTGCGATGATGATTCGCCAGCACCGCGATCGCACACAGCACGACGAAGGTCGCGGCATTGGCCGGTATCTGCAGGTTGAAGTCGGTAAAGGAGTGGATCAACAGCGCCAGTATCCCCATCGCGGCCCCGAAACCTATGCCGCTGCGGTACCAGGACTCGCACCGCCACAGTGCCTTTAAGGCATGGTAGAACGCCAAGAGCGCGAACAGCGCGAGCGGCAGCGAGCCAATCAGCCCAAACTCGATCGCGAACTGCAGGTAGTCGTTGTGGGCATGGTCGAAATTCAGGCGGATATCGGCTCCGGGGAAACGCTGGAAACTGGCCTCGAAGGCCCCGGCCCCAATGCCGGTTAACGGGCTTTCCTTCAGTAATGGCAGTGCATAGCCGAAGATATCGTCCCGCTGCTCATTGGCGCTCGCGACCACTTCACCGTCAACGACCTCGTCGTTGAACTGCGTTTCGAGCAAACGCTCCTTGAGCTTGTCGAGGCCGAAGAACTGACTGACCACCAGCACATCGATGATGACTAGGCTCACGAGAATCGCGATGTTACGCAGACGGTGCTCCTTGTTGAGAAAGGTGAAGAGGCTACCAATGATCATCAGACTGGCGAAGAAGGCCGCGTTGCCCATCCGGGAGTGCGTCATTACCAGCGCGATGACCATGATGACCAGCGCGATACGTAGCCGGGTCTTGGGGCCCTCCAGCAGCTCCAGCACGTAGCGCCAGCGGAACGGCCGCCCGTCACGCAACGCCAGCAACAGGCCGACGCCACAGGCCAGGGTCATTTCCAGGTAGCCGGCCAGGTGGTTACGATTGACGAAAGTGCCGGTAGCATCGCCACGATAGGCCTCCTTGCCGCCAACCAGCAGCCACTCCGTACCTGACAACGTCATCAGGGTGCCATAGAAAGCCTGCAGCGTTCCGCTGACCACCAGCACGCTGAGCAGCAGTGTCAGGCGCCGGCGGGTATTGAAGAGCCCCAGTACCAGCACGAACAACATCGCGTAGGCACAGCCAAGCGCCAGGTACTGCAGGCTGGCCCCGGTATTCCGGCTAACGCCGAGCAACAGCTGGAGACCGACCCAGACCTGGGCTGTCAGCAGTAAACCAATCATCGGCCAGGCCCTTTTCAGGGCACGGGACCCGAAACGCCCGGAGTTCAACTGCGTCAGGCACCAGGCGCCTGCCAGGATGGCGACCACAAAGATCAGCAGGCCTGCCGACCAGTCGCGGTTGCTGCCAAGCGGCACCGGCAGCCAAAGCAACAGCCCCAGCGTGGCAGCGACGAGTATGGAGTCTGGCAGGGATCGGGTATGGCTCATAACGGGTCCGGTCAAACTGAATGCAGCTAGGATTATGTATAAACAAGGGCCGTGATACTACTGCTTGGCTTGTTAATAGAAGGTTAACCGCCATGCCGTTGCCAAAACCATACAAACGTCACGAAGATCCGTATTTATTTTGCGACGCACCCAACCTGGAAATTAATGAAAGCGTAGAAAGTCCGTAAAAAACTCGAAACCATGCGTCTATGCCAAAAAGTAAAACCAACGTGGCTAGCCATGAGACGTGTCGCCCAAAAAACACACCCAACACACAGCATCAGAAATGATACAGCTTGACAAATGCCGGATATGGCACCGCAACGCCGGGTTTAATAGGCAATATCAAGGCGTAAGGTAAAAATCATTAAAATCAATACTATATGGAAGTAGCATGTCGCTTTTCCGCGACTTCAAGGCAGTATCCACACGCTAGGAAGCGTCGATATCCGTCCATCTAAGAATCTAAGACATCATACCTTTAACATATAAATTATGGTTCAGTCTTCGCTCAGCTTTAATGATGTCTATTAACAGAAGCAATCCTGAAAACGCCAAGCATGCCAATGATTTTTCCGATTTTTTCGAATATATATGCGCAGCGCAGAATACCTTGAATAATCGTTTTAAACATCATCGTCATTTGGCAATATGTACGTGCTTTTTGGGTGAATCCTGATTTTTGGCTTACTGGCTGTAGTCTTAAATCAGGCGTATCAGACGAAAAGTGCTTACCGTGCCGGCGGGCATAATGCCCGACCGGCTTTTCTCTCTCAGCAACCTGGAGATAGCACCTATGCGTAAAGCATTGACTGCTCTGGTCGTTGCCGGCGCGCTGGCGTCGGCGACGACGACAACGGTCGTATCCGCGGCCCCGACCGATAAAGTCGTGAAGACGGACAACCTGGACTATCAGGGCACTGGTAGCCAGGACAAGGGCAACGGCGCCGACAACGGTATCGGCCTGGGTGGGAACCCGCCTGCCAGCCCGCATTAAGCGACGCTGACCGCCGGGCTGGCGTATGCCGGCCCGGCTCTTGGCCCGACGTCCAGACACCTAAGTCCATGACCATGAACCCGATACCCGCTAATCTCCAGCGGCGACCGTTGCTTGCCGCCGCACTGCTGCTCCTGCCTCTGGGAAGCCAGGCCGGTGAACCGGCCGACATCAGGCTCGGTGAAATGTCGCTGACGCCGACACTGAGCCTGACCGAAACCTACGACGACAATTTTCGCGAAGCCGCCGCGCCGTTGGACGAAGCCAGCTGGATCACCAGGATAGTGCCCGCGCTGGAACTCACAGCCCAGGACCGGCTGAATGCCTACCGCCTGCGCTACTCACTGGTCTCCGACATTTTTCACTCCAGCCACGACGACGACAATACCGACCATCACCTGGATGCCGGCGCCCACCTGGAGTTCAGCAGCCGCCACCGCCTGGACCTCGATGCCGGCTACGACCGGGTCGAAAATACCGCCGATGCCACTTCGATCGCCGAGAACGACAAGTACCATACCCGTCGGGTCGGGGTCGTCTATGGCTTCGGCATCGAGTCCGCGACCATGCAGTTCGAGCTGGCTGCCGACGAGGAACGCAAGCGCTACGACAACAGCGGTAGCCTGAACAAGGACAAGGAGCACGACACCCGCACGCTCGGCGCCACGGCCTATTATCGCCTGGCACCCAAGACCCGGGCGCTGCTCGAGATCACCTCGAGCGAGTTCGACTATGTCAGCTTCAAGTCGCTCGACGGCGTCAACCGCTCCTACTTCGCCGGCCTGAGCCTCGACGCGACGGCCAAGACATCGGGGTCGGTCAAGGTCGGTCATGAGGAGAAGGATTTCGACGCCCCCGGACAGCGCGACCCCGACCTCATTGCCTGGGCCGCAGACCTGACCTGGAAGCCGCGTTCATATTCCGCCGTGCGGCTTACCGCACGCCAGGGCATCGACGAGGGCAGTGGAGAAGAGCAGTTCGTCGAAGCCCGGGAAACTGGTCTCGAGTGGCGGCATCGATGGAACGCCTTCCTGGCGACCGACCTCGGCTACAGCCGGTCGAAAAAAGACTACGACAATGCCGCCAATCGCCATGACGAAACGGACAGCTACCGCATCGGGTTGACCTGGGATGTCCGCCGCTGGCTGGCGGTCGAGCTTGGCTACCGGTACCGGGAGCGGGGTTCGAATGTCGAGCAGGAAAACTTCGAACGTAGCCGCTATACCGCAGGAATCAATCTAAGCCTATGAAATCAAGAGCCTTTTCTACCAATGCGGCCATAGTTCCGTATCGGTTTCCGCTCACAGCCCTACCGGAGAACCTTATGAAAACGCGTTGCCTGCAAGGCCTGTGGCTACTGGCCTGCCTGTTGATGCTCAGTGGCAAGAGCTGGGCCGCCGGCGATGACCACTACCGGCTCGGCTCCGGTGATGTCGTCAGCATCAGCGTTTTCGGCGAAAGCGACCTCAGCCTGGGTGAAGTGCGCCTCAATGACGCGGGCAAGTTCTCCTATCCCTTCCTGGGCGAAATCGACGCCGCGGGCAAGACCGCCACACAGCTGGAACTGCTGCTCACCGGCGGACTGCAAGGCGACTACCTGGTCGAACCGCGGGTATCGGTGCGCATCCTCGAATACCGCGACTTCTTCGTCAACGGAGAGGTCAAGAGCCCCGGGGGCTACCCGTTCAAGCCCGGGCTGACGCTGCGCAAGGCCATCGCGCTGGCGGGCGGTTTCACCGAACGTGCCTCCAAGAGCAAGTTCAGCCTTATCCGGGACGGTAACCGTGTGTCTCAGGAAGCCGCTCTCGACACGCTGATCATGCCTGGCGACATCATCACCATCGAACAGAGTTTCTTCTGATTATGGATACCAACCTGATTACGCAACAGCCCGCGTTTCCGGAACGGCTTCGCGAACGGGAGCCGGATCGCACTCGGGACGACGAGCTTGACCTCCTGCGCCTGTGGCAGCCGATCTGGCGGCGGAAATGGAGCATCGCCACCCTGATGCTGGCGGTAATGATGCTCGCGGCGCTGGTCGCGCTCGCCATAACGCCGATATACCGTGCAGCCGCCACCCTGATGATCGAAGAGAAGGCGGCCCAGGTACTGTCGATCCAGCAAGTCTACGGCCTCGACGGTCGCAGCAGTGAATACCTGCAAACGCAGTTCGAACTGCTCAAGTCCCGCGAACTGGCCGAGCGGGTCGTGCTTGAGCTTGGCCTCAGCAGCCATCCGGAGTTCGATCCCCGCCAGCAGTCCGGCTCGCTCCTCAGCCTCGGCGGCCTGCTGGACTTCAACGCCTGGCTGCCCTTCACCACGCCCGAAGACATCGCCGAAGTCGACCCGGAACAGGCAGAAGCCGAGGCCTTCAGGGCCGCCGTCGACACCTTCATGAAACGCACCCTGATCCAACCGGTGCCCAAGACCCAGCTGGTCAAGGTCCAGATCGAGATGGCCGACGCCTCGACCGCGGCCCGGGCCGCCAATGCCCTGGCCCGCGCCTACATAGACAGTCAGATCGAAGCCAAGGTGGAACTCACCAATAACGCCACCCGGTGGATCAACGAACGCCTGGCCACGCTGAAAGTGAGCCTGGAAGAATCCGAACGGCAGCTGCAGGCATTCCGCGACCAGGAAAACCTGGTCGACGTACAGGGCGGCGTCACCGCGGTTACCGCCGGCGAACTGTCACGCACCACGGAACGCCTCGCCGATGCCCGCCGCGACCGCGCTTCGGCGGAGAGCCAGTACCACCAGGTCGCCGAGATGAAGGATGGCGGCTGGCAACGGCTGGCGGCCGCTCCGGCGGTGATGAGCAACCCGCTGGTGCAGCAGTTCAAGGCCCAGCAGGCGAAAGCCCTGTCCCGTGTCCAGGAACTGTCCAACCGCTACGGCCCCAAGCACCCCAATATGATTGCCGCCCGCTCCGAGCTGAACACCGCCACCGCCAACCTCAAGGCACAGGTCGAACAGGTGGTCGCCAGCATCGAGCGTGAATACCAGTTGTCCGTGGCCAACGAAAAGTCGCTGCAGTCCTCGTTCGATCTCAACAAGGACCAGATACAGGACATCAGTCGCAAGGAGTTCAAGCTGCGCGAACTGCAGCGCGAGGTCGACAGCAACCAGGCGCTGTACAACACCTTCCTCAACCGTCTGAAGGAAACCTCCGCGACGGCCGACCTGCAGAGCGCCAACGCCCGTATAGTCGATCACGCCGTACGGCCCGACGAGCCGGTGAAGCCGAACCGGAAACTGATCGTCGCGGCAGCCGGCCTGCTGGCGTTGATGGTCGGGGTGGCGACTGTCATCCTGCTGGACATGCTCAACAACACCTTCAAGACCACCCGGGAAATCGAGGAGCAGCTGAACCTGCCGGTCCTCGGCATATTGCCACAACTGAAGGACAAAGCACGCAAGGAGGTCGCGCAGTCGTTCGGACGCGCCGGCGAGACCGAACGCACCTTCCTCGAAGCCATTCGGACCCTGCGTACCAGCGTGGTGCTGTCCGGCCTCAACCGTGAGCAGAAGATATTGCTGGTGACCTCGTCGACGCCCGGCGAGGGCAAGAGCTCGGTCGCCGCCAACCTGGCCCAGGCGCTGGGGCAGATGGAGAAGGTGTTGCTGATCGACGCCGATATGCGCCGCCCGACCACCGCCCGCAATTTCGAGCTGCCGGTCGGCACGCCGGGACTTGCCAACCTGGTCGCAGGGACCGCGGCGCTGGGCGACTGCGTCGTTGCTCTTGACGGTATCGACCTGATCAGCGCCGGTAGCGTACCACCGAACCCGCTGGAGCTGCTGTCATCCAAGCGATTTGTCGAGCTCCTCGACGAGCTTGCCGGCCACTACGACCGCATCCTGATCGACTCGCCGCCGACCCAGGCGGTCAGCGATGCGCTGATACTGTCGACGCTGGCGCATTCGGTCATCTACGTCGTCAAGGCGGAGTCCACCGCTACCCAACTGGTGCGCAACGGCGTCGGCCGTCTGCTGCAGAACCGCGCCCCGGTCGCCGGTATCGTCCTCAACCAGGTCGACATCCAGCGGGCTAGGAAGAATGGCTACGAATACAACGGCTACTTCGACTACTACGGCTACAGCGGCGATGCGGCGGCGAAGGGAGGTTCCGCATGATCGACCTGCACAACCACCTTCTGCCGGGCATCGACGACGGGGCTCCCGACATCGACGCCTCGCTGGAGCTGGCACGCATGGCGGTGGCGGAGGGGATCACCCATATGGTCTGCACGCCGCATATCCATCCGGGGCGCTACGACAACACGCCCGACACCATCGCCGCAGCGCTCAAGCGTTTCAATGATGCGCTGGGCGAGGCCGGGATCCCGTTGCAGGCATCGGCCGCGGCCGAGGTGCGCTTCGGCCTCGAACTGATGGCCGGCGTCGCCGACGGCAAGGTGCCCTTTCTCGGTGAGTGGGAAGGGCACAAGGTGATGCTGCTGGAGTTCCCCCACAGTGAAATCCCTTTCGGCGCCGAGCGTCTGACCCAGTGGCTCAAGGACCGCAAGATTCTGCCGATGATCGCTCACCCGGAACGTAACAAGGGCGTGATGCGCCAGCCGTCCCGGCTCAGGCCGTTCATCGAGCAGGGCTGCCTGTTGCAGGTCACCGCCTCGTCGGTAACCGGCCACTTCGGCGACGCTGCCCGCGACGTCGCCACCGAACTGCTGCGCCAGGATCGGGTGACGGTGCTGGCAACCGATGCCCACAACCGCGACCGGCGTCCGCCCCGGATGCGAGACGCGGTGACGGCCGCGGAGTCGATCATCGGTGCGCAGCGCGCCGCCGAACTGGTAACCCTCAACCCCTGGAAAATCGCCCTGGGGCACTTCGAGTAATGACGACGCCAACCAAAACCGGCGCCAGCCGGCTTCAACGCATCGCCCTCGCCATCGGTCTGCTCTGCGCCCTGGCGTTGGCCCTTGTCGGCGTTCGGTTCATCATCGGCGGAATCGCCGCGCACCAGGCGCAGCGCTTTATCGACGACTGGGAACGGCTGGGTGAGGTGCCGACGGATACCGCCTGGGAGGTCGCCGAAGCTGCCGCCCAACGGGCGGTGGCCTTCTATCCCGGTGACAATGGCGATTACTACGAGCGCCTGGGCGAAGTCTACGAGTGGCAGCACGAAAGCCTGAACTTCGGCGATCCCGATGCCCGGGCCTCACGCGAGCAGGCGCTGGCCGCCTACCGCAAGGCGGTCGCAGTGCGCCCGGACTGGCCCGACACCTGGGTACAGATTGCCTTCGTCAAGCTGCGACTGCTGGAGTTCGACGAGGAATTCGATCGAGCCCTGCAGCTAGGCTTCGAAAACGGCCCCTGGCGCATGCGTATCAACCGCGGGCTGGCCACGGTGGGACTGATCGCCTGGCCCCAGCTCGACGAGGAACAGCAGCGGCGCATCCTGACATCTGCGGAGCGTACCCTGGCCTACAGCGACACCCAGGCGTTGCGCCTGTTCACGCTCAGCGATCATATCGATCAGACCGCACTGCTGTGTCATGAGTTGCCCGCGGACCTGCTAGCGCGAAGGGGCGTCTGCATTCCGCCGGCGAGCGCCGAAGGGCCGCCCTGGCCGGGTGATCGCTGGGTCGGTCTGCTGCCTCCGGCCTGACCTACGGGTCCCTTGCGGATCAGGTCTCCACGATGACGAATTCCGGTTCCGCCTCGACGGCGTAGTCGGTGGCCAGCAGCCGCTCGAACTGTTCCGCCGGCATCGGCCGCGCGAGGTAGAACCCCTGGAAACGCGGACATCCGATCTGACGCAGGTACTCGTACTGCTCGACCGACTCGACACCCTCGGCAATGGCATCGACGCCCAGGGTCCGCGCCATGCTGAGGATGGTTTTCACCAGCACCGCATCCCGCCGCCCCCACGGCAGATCACGCACGAACTCGCGCGCGATCTTGAGCTCGTTGAATGGCAGTTTCTTGAGGTAGTTAAGCGACGAATAGCCGGTACCGAAGTCGTCGATGGAAATTTCGTAGCCCCGCTCCCGCAAGGCATCGATACGCTGGTGTACCGGGCTCGCCTGGGGTAACAGCACCTGTTCGGTCAATTCCAGGCATAGCTGCAGCGGTGCAATGCCCGCGGCCGCCACCCGCTCATCGAGCCGTGATATGAAGCCTGCATCGTTGAGTTGGTTGGGGCTGATATTGATCGACAGCCGCGCCACCGAGAGACCGGCGCGGTTCCAGTCACCGAGCTGCCGCACGCCGTTGTCGAGCACCCATTCCCCCAGCGGGCCAATCAGCCCGGTCTCCTCCGCCACCCGGATAAAACTGCCCGGCAGCAGCAGCCCCTGTACCGGATGGCGCCAGCGCACCAGCGCCTCGGCGCCGACCAGTCGCCGCTCGCGATCGAACTGGGGCTGGTAGTGCAGTTCCAGTTGCCCCTGTTGCAGAGCCTGGCGCAGCTCCTGCTCGAGCTGAACCTGCTGCACCAGTTCTGCCTGCATATCGGGCCGATAATGCGCAAAGCATCCCTTGCCCATGCCCTTGGCGTGATACATGGCGGTGTCGGCCTGCATGACCAGCACCTCAGGCACTGCGGTGCCCTGGGGCACCAGGGTCACGCCGACGCTGGCCGAAACGCTGTGACTGTAACTCCCGAACAGAAAGGGAGGCCGCAGCAGGTCAATCACCTTTTGCGCGACCCCGGCCCCCATCGCTGCGGCCGCAGCTTCGTCGGGGCAGGTGCAGGGCAGCAGAATCAGGAATTCATCACCGCCGAAGCGGCTGATGATATCCTGCTCTCTCAGCCCCTGACGCAGGCGCTCAGTGACGTCCTTCAACAGCTGATCTCCGACACTATGGCCGAGGGTATCGTTAAGGCTCTTGAAGTTGTCGAGATCGATGAACAGCAGCGCCCCGAAATAGCCACTGCGACGCCCCTGCACAATCTGCTGACGCAGGTTTTCATGGAAAAGATCGCGGTTCGGCAGGCCGGTAAGGGAATCGTAGTAGGCCAGTCGGCGGATCTGTTCCTCCGCCCGCCAACGATCGGAAATGTCGCGAGCGACGATCGACAGATAATCCCGGCGTCCCTGCCCGTCGCTCACCCAGTCGCTCTGCAGTTCAATATAGCGGACCTGACCGGCTGCCGGCAGCAGCTCGCAGTCCAGCGGCTCCCGCAGGCTGTCTCCCTGCAGCCAATCCTCGAAGCGAGCCCGAACGCGGTCTCGATGCCCGGGCTGAACACGGGCCAGAAAAAGCTCCAGCGAGGCCTCGCCGACGCAATCGCCCAGCAGCGCGCGGAAACCCTCCGACCAACGGTGCCCGTCGGCGCCGGGCTGCCATACCCACTGGCTCAGACCGGCGATGCGCTGCACTTCGGCCAACATCGAGTGGCTGAGCGCCAGCTGTCGTGTACGGTCGGCAACCTGCAGCTGCACCTGGTTGCGCTGACCGGCCATCACCAGTAACAGCCAGCTGTAGAGCCCGGACAGCAGGAACACGCCGCACAGCAGGTAGTAAAGCGTTTCGGGCTTGTCGATGTAGGCGAATTGCGCATACTGCACCAACTCCCAGGTGCGTCCACCCAACTCGACCCGGGAACGCATCAGTATCGGCAGCTCGTTATCGGCGATCCGGCGCTCGAGCTGGTTGGCATCGAGTCCGTTGTCGCTGCGAAACAGCAACCGGCTGTCGCGCGGCGCGTCCATATCCATCAACGTCACCGCGGACCGTTCAGTCAGCGCATGTCCGATACTTTGCCTGACGAGGTCACCGACCCGCACCACAGCCGTGGCATAACCGCGCAATTGGGTGAAGCGTTCGGCCTCGGTCGCGGGTGCTCCGTGGTAAACCGGCAGGAAGATCAATACCCCGGCCTGGCTGCCGGTTTCCTGCGCCAGCTGGATCGGTTCGGTCGGTATAGCAAGACCGCTGCCGGCGGCCTTCAGCAGTGCAGACCGGCGCGCGGGATCCGACTGCACATTCAGCCCGAGGGCAGAGCGGTTCTCTTCAAAGGGGGCGATAAAACCAACGACTACCCGCCGTCCCTCCGGATCCGCAGCCCCCTCGACACTCCTGACACTGAAGGGCTCGCCATAGAGACGGGACAGATGGCGTTCGAATGCCGCGAGCTGGCCAGCAGGCACGCTGGGGTTCCAGGATATACCGTGCAGCTCCGGGTGCAGTTCGAGCAACTCGGCAGAGAACTGGCGGAAATTGTCCGGCGTGAGTTCCGGCACGGTCGTGACGAACCCGCTCAGCGCATGCAGGGCGTCGACCGCCGAACTGAGCGACATCTGCAGCGAGTGGCGCTGCATCTCGGCATACTGTGTAAAGCCGTCACGCTGATGCTGCTGTTCGTTCTGGCTGAGGAGATGAAATCCCGCCAGTGCGCCGATGCAGATCAGGAACAGGGGCAGGGCGACACGCCTGACCGGCGGCATCCAGCTTTCACGCAGCGGGCGAAACAGCACCAGCATCAGCGGCAGCACCATGATCACACCCAGACTGTCGCCGATCCACCAGGTCAGGATGACGGACGGCAACTCCGCGGCCGGGAAGCGCTGCGCCGCCCACATCGACAGCGGACCGATCAGACCACTGACGGCACAGGCAATGGGCCCTGAGTACCAGATAAAACAGGCAACCTGGCGCGGCTGGTGCAGCGCCAGCGGATGGCCGATAAAGCGACGCACCAGCCAGGCTCCCGCCAGCGCCTCGAGTGCCGCCCCCAGTGCGATCGGAAGCGGTTCCAGGATCAGCTCGAACCAGGATACCGAGAAGCCGGAAGCGATATAGACATGCAGCAGAAATGAGCCAAGAAAAACGCCGTATAGGGCCCGGGGGCCATACTGCAACGTCATCCCCAGGGAAATGCCGGCCGGCAGCCACAGCAGGCTGGCATAGCTCGGCGGCAAGGCGATCATCAACCCCAGAGCGCCGGTGAGAAGATAGGCAATGCAGGTACCGAAGCCGGGCAGCAGATAACGGAGAATGGACATGTAGGCTCCGGGCCACATTCGCGATGAGTAATATAAACTCAGACTCTATCGGGTTTTATCGGCTCCTCTGCATGCGACTTTAGTCGCAAAGACTTATCCTGCATCGGCGGAAACCTCTCGGCGTCCCGTCCTTGACCAGGCCCGCCGCAGATCTTCCAGCAGCAGATAGTTGACCGGCACCATCAGCAGGGTGATCGCCGTCGCGAACAGGATGCCAAAGCCAAGCGATACCGCCATCGGTATCAGGAACTGTGCCTGTGTCGACTTCTCGAACAACAGCGGCATCAGCCCGATGAAGGTGGTCAGCGAGGTCA
Organism: Oceanospirillaceae bacterium; assembly: GCA_013373085.1. Lineage (GTDB taxonomy): Bacteria > Pseudomonadota > Gammaproteobacteria > Pseudomonadales > Balneatricaceae > Marinobacterium_A. The sequence continues at coordinate 62,438 of JABXIM010000036.1, forward strand.
GCAGCACCGGCCGGAAGCGTGCGGTGCCGGCCGCCAGCACCGCCTTGGCCAGCGCCCGCTCTCCGCCGTTGCCGGAGGAGCGGTGCCGGTTGATGAAGTCCACCAGCACCAGACTGTCGTTGACCACCACGCCCACCAGCGCCATCAGTCCCATCATGCTCATGATCGTCAGGTCCATGCCCATGATCCAGTGGCCGATCACCGCACCGATGGCGCCGAACGGTATCACCGACATCACGATCAGCGGCTGCAGGTAAGAGCGAAACGGGATCGCCAGCAGGCTGTAGATGACGAACAGCACGAAGCCGAGCCCCAGCAACAGCGAGCCGAACGACTCCTGTTGTTCCCGCGCCTCGCCCTCGAGACTGTAGGAGAGCCCCGGGTACTGCAGCATCAGATCGTCGAGGAAGAGCCGCAGGTCCTGCGCCAGCACCGTCATGTTGGTGGCCTGCTTGTCCAGGTCCGCGGTGATGTTGACGGTACGGAAACGGTCGATGCGATAGATCGCCGACGGGCTCTTGCCGGGCTGCAGCGTCGCCACGTGGGCCAGTGGCACCGCGCGACCATCCGGCAGCCGTATCAGCATCTCCTGCAGGTTGGAGACCGCCTGACGCTCATTGGCCGGCAGCCGCACCATCACCCGGACGTCGTCACGACCGCGCTGGATGCGCTGCACTTCGATGCCGAAGAACGCCTGACGCACCTGCTTGATCAGGTCGGCCCGGCTCAGCCCGAGGGCATTGCCCTGGTCTGTCAGTTCGAGCTGAATTTCCTGCTTGCCGTCCGACAGGCTGTCCTCGATGTCATACAGCGTCGGATAGGTCGCCAGCCGTTGCCTGACCTTGTCCGCAGCCTCGGCAAGACGGTCCAGGTCCAGGCCGCTGAGCTGCACGTCAACCGGGCTGCCGCCGCGGCCGAACTCGGCACGGTAGGTGAGCGACTCGGCGCCCGGCACCTGGCCCACCAGCCCGCGCCACTCCTGCACCAGTTCCGAGCTGGTGATGTCGAGGCTGCGCTTCTCCGGCGACTGGATTTCGAACCGGACCTCGCCGACATGGGAACTGCCGCCGCCTTCGCCGGTCCTCGCCAGGATATTGAGAATCAGGCTGTCACCGGTGGTATCGTCACGGTACTTCTCCTTCAGTTGGCGCGCCGCGTCGACCATCCGTACCACGTAGCGGTCGGTCACCTCGAAGGCGGTGCCGGTCGGCATCGTCAGCGATGCCCGCGCGGTCTCGCTCTGAATACGGGGGAAGAACACGAACCGGGTCCAGCCGCTCAGGATCAGACTCAGGATCAGCACCAGGATGCCGCCGAACAGCGCCAGGGTGGTGTAACGGTGCCGCAGACAGCTCTTCAGCAACGGCCGGTAATAAAGCACCACCGCACGCTCGAAACCATCGGCGAAGCTCTGCTGCCAGCGCTCCAGCCGCGACTGGCCGCGACTGTGCTGGCGCAGGCGGATATGCTTGAGGTGCGCCGGCAGCACGAACTTGGACTCGATCAGTGAAAACAGCAGTACCGGGATGACCACCGCCGGTATCTGGGCGAAGAACACCCCGCGCCTTCCCTCGACGAAGGCCAGTGGCAGGAAAGCGGCAACGGTGGTCAACACGCCGAAGGTCACCGGTATCGCCACTTCCTGGGTACCGCGGATCGCCGCATGCAGGCTGCTCTCGGCCCGGCGCATGTGACTGTAGACGTTTTCACCGGTGACGATGGCGTCGTCAACGACGATCCCGAGCACCAGGATGAAGCCGAACAGGCTCATGACGTTGAGGGTGACACCGAACACCGGCAACAGCAGAAAGGCGCCCATGAAACTGATCGGAATGCCGAGGAAGACCCAGAACGCGATCGAAGGCCGCAGGAACAGCGTCAGCAACAGCAGCACAAGAACGCCGCCCTGCAGGGCATTGGTCACCAGGGTACTGAGTCGTTTCTTGACGATTTCGGAATCGTCGTCCCAGTAGCTCAGCTGCATGTCAGCGGGCAGGTTCGTCTGTTGCCGGTCAATGTAGCCGCGCACCGCAGCCGATACGTCGAGAGCGCTCTGGTTGCCGATCCGGTAGACCTCGATCAGCGCCGCCGGCTCGCCATTGAACCGCGTGCGCAGCGGCACCTCCTCGAAACCGTCATAGACCCGGGCGATATCGCCAAGACGGATGATGCTGCCGTCCTCGTTGGTTTTCACAACCAGCCGCTCGAAATCGTCGCGGCGATACGCCTGTCCCTTGGCACGCAGCAGCACGTCGCCGCCGTCGGTCCGCAGGTTGCCCGCCGACAGGTCGATGGAGCCATTTTCGATGGCATCGCTGATATCGGCCAGGGTCAGACCGAACTCCCGCAGCCGGTCCTGCGACGGCTCGATGGCGATCTCGTAGTCGCGCACCGCGCTCAGCTCCACCTGGGTAACGCCGTCGAGCCGTGACAGGTCGTCGCGCACGCGCTCGGCGTATTCGCGGATTTCCCGCTCGCTGTAAGGGCCGGATACGGTCACCGACATCACCTCGCGGCGCCGGGTGGCCAGGCTGATCACCGGCCGGTCGGCTTCGGTCGGGAAGGTGTTGATGCCATCGACGCGGCTCTTGATGTCGGCCAGCAGCTCGCGCGGATCGTAGTCGTCGTCGATCTCGATATTGACCTTGGCCGAACCTTCCTGGGAGCGGCTGCTGATCTCGTCGATACCCTCCAGGTCCTGCACCGCTTCCTCGATGCGGATCGTCACCCCCTTTTCGACGTCTTCCGGCGTGGCGCCGCGCAAGGACACCGACACGGTGACGATATTCGCCTCGAACGACGGAAACACCTCCAGCGGTATCCGCGTCGACAGCGACAACAAGCCGCCGAAGAGGATGCAGACCATCAACAGATTAGCGGCGACGTGATTGCGGGCGAACCAGGCGATCATGGCCGGCGTCCCTCTGCCGCAACCGAGGTGGCGGGATCAGCGGACTCGTTCATGACCTGCACCCGGGTACCACTGCTGACCTGGCCAAGCGGCGTCAGCACCAGGCGGTCGCCGCTTTCCAGCCCGGCACCGACCAGCGCCTCATGGCTGTTCTGCCACAGGATCTCCACCTCCTGCCGGCGCAGCACACCATCCCTGACCAGGTAGACGAAACTGCCCTGGTAAAGGGTACGATTGGGAATTACCAGCGCCGACTCGAGCTGGCGGCCCTCGATTTCGGCGGTGACGTACTGGTTGATCTTCAGCGGCTGCCGACCCTGGGCTTTGAGACCATAGGGGTCATCGATGGTCGCGACCACGTGCAACTGCTGGCTGCTGGTATCGATAGCACCCTCGGTACGCACAACACGTCCCCGCCACTGCTGATCCTCGATCAGCGACGAGTGCAGGGTAACGCCGGGCTGACGCCGGATGCCGCTGTCATCGTCGAAGCGATAGGTTTCCGGCAGGTCGATGAAACGCAGGTCGCGGTTCTTCAACGGTAGCCGGATCTCGACGTAGTCGATGGCGTAAATCTCGCCGAGCTCGGTGCTGCTGCTGACCACCTGTCCAACATCGACGCTGGTCGACAGCACCCGCCCGGCGTAGGGCGCACGGATCTTGGTGCGCTCGAGGTTCAGCTCGGCCTGGCGCAGGCTGGCCTCGGCGGACTGCACCTCGGCGCGGGCGGAGGCCAGCTGGGGCTGGCGCGATACCAGGGCCGGCGGCGCTTCGGTATTACCGAGCCGGCGCCAGTCCTGCAACGCCTGTTCGGCCTGCGCCTGTTCCTCGAGCAGTGCCTGCCGGCTCTCGGCCAGCGCTGCACGCGCAGTGGCCACCGCAGCCTCGTAGTCGCGGCTGTCGATATGCAGCAATACCTCGCCGGCCTCGAAGAAGCCGCCATCGCGGAAGTTGGGACTGACTTCGGTGATCTGTCCCGACACCTGGGGCAGCAGCGTGCTTTGGGTACGCGGACGCACGGTGCCGTAACTCTGCAGCCGGACCTGATAGGGTCTGGGCGCCAGCGTCAGCGTCTCGACCCGCACAACCGTTTCCGGCGGCGCTGCCGAACGCTTGGCCTCCGGGCGGTTCAGCATCACCAGCGCCGCCATCCCGGCCAAGCCGGCAAACACCAGAACGGGGAGTATCTTCTTGATCATTCGCGTTGATCCGCCACTCGATTCAAGGGTTCGGAGTTAGGGAGCTTCTCAGCCAGGGTCGCGACATCTCTCACCTCATTGCCCAGTCCGCCGCCCAGCGCTCGGTACAGCGCGACCCGGTTCTGCAACAGGTCACGTCGGGTTTCGATAGCCGAATTTTGAGCGTCGAGAGAGCGCCGCTGCGCTTCCAGTACCGTGCTATATTCGACCAGTCCCTTACGATATTGCTCAAATGCCAGCTCCTCCGCCAAACGGGCGTTGCGCTCGGCCTGTTGGAACTGCTCGTACTGGGCCTGCAACGCCTGGCTGCGACCGAGACTGTTCTCCACCTCGCCGAAGGCGATGAACAGTTCGTCCAGGAAGCGCTTTTCGAGCTCTTCGACGCGGGCCCGGGCCTGCCCCTCACCGGCCTCGAGGCGCCCGGCGTTGAACAACGGCTGGGCGAGACCCGCCGCCAGCGACCAGGCCAACCCACCCTCCAGCAGGTCAGGCAGCCGCCCGCTTTCGTCACCGACCGACGCCTGGATCTGCAGGCTGGGAAAGCGTTGTTTGTGAGCAATCGCCAACGCAGCATCACTTGCCATCAGGTCCATCCAGGCGGATTGCAGGTCGGGGCGACGCCGCAGCAGATCGGCCGGAACTCCGGCCGTCACCGGCGTCTGCAGCAGCGGCAGTGCAGGCAATTGCGTCCAGCGACCATCGGGGTAACGGCCCAGCAGGCGTTGCAGGCCACGCGCGGCCTCGCCGCGCAGCTGGGTTTGCGCTTCGACCCGCGCCCGTTCGCTCTCGACATCATTACGCGCCAGGTAGACGTCCAGTGCACTGCCAAGCCCCAGCCGGTAACCCGACTCGATTACTTCGAGGTTCTGCTCGAGGTTATGCAGTCGGCGGCTAAACAGCGCCAGTTGCTGCTCCGTCGCCAGCAGCTCGTACCAGGCATTGGCGAGGTCGCTCGCCAGATCCAGCCGGGCGGCATCCAGTTCTGCGCGACGGGCCGCCAGCGTCAGGTTGGCCTGGCGCTGGCCATCGCTGAGCTTGCCCCACAGATCGAGTTCCCAGCCCAGGTCCAGCCCTATGCCGTAGCTGGTCTGGGGTCCGCCGACGGCGCGGTCCACGGCCTGCCGGCTGCGGCTGATATCAAGCGACAGGTCGAGCTCGGGATAGAGGTCAGCTCCGGCGATGATCAGGCCCTGTTCCGACTGGCGCACCAGGGCCCGCTGCGCGGCGAGCTGATGATTGTTGGCGAGTCCTTCCGCCACCAGGCTCGCCAGCGCCGGATCGTCCAGCTCGTCGAGCCAGCCGGGCGACACCGCGGAGGTGTTCGACGGCGACTGCCAGCGCTCAGGCAGCGCCATGGAATCGGGCTCGATACCGATACCCGAAGTGGCACAGCCTGTCGCCAGCCAGGTCATACATCCCAGTTGAATTAAACGCTTGGCGGTGGAAAACACGATTCTCCCGATGTCGGCATCCTGCAACGGTCAGACGCTTAGAATAAGGGATAACGGCGGCCGAAACAGCGTACTTAACCTTTCTTTACGCCCACGTAAAACTGCGGTCGCCCGGCTGGAAAATTCAGACTCTTGCGGCTTCGTCCGGTTCAATCGGCTGCAGCGCAAGCTCTGTGCCCACGGCGGCTTCGAAACTGTCGATAAACGCCTGCTCCAGCGTATCGCCTTCGCGGGCCGCCGGCAGCACGAACCCGAAGCAAAAGGATAGAGTGGGCGCGAACGGCCGTGCGACCCCGCCTTCGGACGCCCACTGGCGGGCGCTGAAGGGGTCCACCAACGCGACGCCGAGCCCCGCGCGCACCAGGGCGCGGGCAACCGTAAACTGGTCGGCGCCGGCCTGCTCATCGGGCCGGACCAGATGGTCACGCAGTAGACGTTCGAGGCGCTGATAGCGCAATTCATCAGCGCTGCCGACGGGAATGAAAGGTTCACGATCCAGGTCCTCCACCCGCACACGATCCTGGCTCGCAAAGCGGTGCCCCGGCGGCGCAATGCAGTACAACTCGCTGCGCCAGGCCGGCCCTGCCTGTACCGCACCGGTCTCCGCCGGCAGCTCCACCAGCCCGAGTTCGTAACCATGGACGGCAATCCGCTGCAGCAGTTCGGACGCTGGCTCGGCTGCCAGGCTCAGGGCAACCTCATCGCGCCCCAGGCGAAAACGGGCCATCACCTCGGGCAGTACCGTTTCGGCAAACAGCGCCGTTGCGCCCACGCGAAGCTGACCGCTTTTCATCATTCGAATGTGGTCGGCGCAACGCCCGAGCCGCTCCATGCCACAGAAATGTCGCTCGACCTCGGCGTGAAACGCCCGAGCCCCCGGCGTCGCATGCAACCGGCCGTTGCGTCGCTCGAACAGGCGAAAGCCCAGACTCTGCTCCAGATCGCGCACCAGCCGCGAGATTGCCGGCTGAGACACGCCGAGGTGGCGCGCGGCGTCGGTCATCGACCCCTGCTGCATAATGGCACGGAAGGCGGTGAGCTGTTTGCTGTTCATCGGGGCTATCCATAACTTTTCAGAAAATACTGGTCGCGAAACTACCGGAAAAGTTATGACAGGAAAAGAACTAAGGGAAAGAGGTAAGTCGTAAATGCGACGATACGGTTTGGCAAGGCGAACCGGAGCGATCGTACAGGCATATCCGCAATGACGAGCGACGATGTCGGTTATTGCTGACAGGTACGGGTATATTAAAAGAGGAAAGCGAGAAGCGAACGCTTCGAGAAGGAGGCACCACCCTAAGGTGGTGCAGATGGGGAGACTCGAACTCCCACGCCCGTGAAGGCACTAGCACCTGAAGCTAGCGTGTCTACCAATTCCACCACATCTGCTTCGAAAGTGGGGCGAATTATATAGAGCGTTTTTCGGCTTGGGAACCCCCTCCGGCAAATTTTTTTGCCGTGATGGGTGACGGCCCTGTTCGACGCGAGGCGGGGCTTACACAGCGTTGTAGGATGGGAAAAGCGATGCATCCGCTCGGGCTTGACGACTTGCCTTGCGATCCAGGCATCGCGGTATCCGCAATATCGATCGCAGTACAGATCGATTGGTTTCGGTCGGCACGCAGCCTGTCAATACGGCGGCCCGGGGTCCGCGGGGCCGGTCTGCCGATAGTGGCGTGCGCACTTCGAACATCCAGCGTACGCGCCAATAAAAACCTGGGCGTGATTGGCAAAAATGATGGGTTACGCCGCCACGAACAAAGTGCCAGATGCACAGAGCGGCCCGGTGGCGGCTTCACCCATCCTACGGCGCTACGGCGCTCGATCCGGCGCCAGGCAGCGTTCGAACGCGTTCGCCAACGAATCCAGGTATTCCAGGTAGGCGTCCGGACCCGGCTCGATACCGCGAGCCAGCGGATCCAGTTCGCCATGACGAACGCCGGTGCCTTCAGTCACAGCCGCCACCACCGCCGCGCGGAATTGCGGCTCGCTGAATACGCATACCGCCTGCTGCTCGGACAGCTGACTGCGAATCTCCCCCAGGTGGCGGGCGCCGGGCTGACGGCCGGGATCGACAGTGAAATAGCCGAGTTGTTTCAGGCCGTAGTGTTCGACGAAGCGACCATAGCCATCATGAAACACAAAGAAACCCCGATCGCTCAGCGGCGCCAGACGCTCGCGCAGCTCACGATCGCGGGCCAACAGCGACTGCGCAAAGCGCTCATAGTTGCCAGCCAGCCTGTCACTCTGTTCCGGCGCCAGTTCGATCAGAGCATCGCGTATTTGCTCCGCTGCCTCCAGCATCAGCACCGGATCCATCCAGATGTGCGCATCGGCGCCCTGATGGTCATGATGGTGATGTTCTTCGGCGGCACCATGGTCATCATCTTGCTCCGCGGCCGCTTCCGGCTCTTCCTTCATCAACTGCAGAATATGTGCGTCGCTCTGCGTCAACGGCTTGACCAGAAACTGCTCCAGTTGCGGACCGACCCAGACAATCAGGTCCGCCGCCGCAATACGACGCATATCCGAGGGCTTGAGCGCATAGTGATGCGGGGACGCATCGGGCGGGACCAGCAAACCCGGTTCCGCAATGCCATCGGCCAGTGCAGCCGCCACCAGTTGCAGGGGCTTGACGCTGGCTTCGAGCTGTAACGCCGAAGCCGGCAGGGCCGGCAGCGTCAGGAGCAGGGAAGTCAGAAGGGTACGCAATCGAAAAGGCATGGTCGCATGGGGTCCAAAAACGAAAAGACTGCGTTACACTATAACAAAACATCCAGGTCCGGAAGCATGAACCCCTCGTCGCTGCCATTCGAGCCCGAACACAATCACGATCAGTGCATCAGCGAAGCACTGCAACAGGCGCGGCGGCTATGCCGCGAGCGCCGGCAACGCCTGACGCCGATTCGCGAACTGGTGCTGCGAATGATCTGGCAGAGCCATAGGCCCCTCGGCGCCTATGAGCTGTTGCCGGCACTGGCCGACGCCGGCTTCAACTCCGCTCCGCCGACCGTCTACCGCGCACTCGAGTTCCTGCAGAACCAGGGGCTGGTACACCGCATTGCATCGCTGAACGCCTTCATCGGCTGCCCCCACCCGGAACAGTCGCACCAGGGCTGCTTCCTGATCTGCCGCGACTGCCATTGCACGCTGGAGCTCGAGTCGGAGCCGGTACAGGTGGCCATCCGCAACAGCGCTGAAGCGCTCGGCTTCACCATCGAACAGGAAACCGTCGAGGTCGTGGGCCGGTGTGCCAACTGCCAGGCCGGCACGCAACGAGATCCGCAATGAACACCCATCGTCACGAACCGCTGGCCAGGCTCACACACGTCGACGTGCGCTTCGGCCGCAATCATGTCATCCAGAACATCTCGCTGGAGCTGCACCGGGGCTGCATCACCACCCTGATCGGCCCCAATGGCGCCGGAAAGACCACTCTCGTCCGGGTGGTACTCGGGCTGATACAGCCGAGTCGCGGCGACGTCTGGCGTGAACCCGGTCTGCGCATCGGTTACATGCCACAGAAACTGCATATCGACCAGACCTTCCCGCTGACCGTCGAACGCTTCCTCAGGACCGCGCGCAACGACGACCCGGCCGCATTGGAACAGGCTCTGGCGGACGTCGGTGCATCGCGCCTGCTGTCGCAGTCGATCCACGGCCTGTCCGGTGGCGAGATGCAGCGTGTGCTGCTGGCCCGAGCACTGCTGCAGGAACCCAATCTGCTGGTGCTGGACGAACCGGTGCAGGGCGTCGACATCAACGGCCAGATAGAACTGTACAAGCTGATCGGCCGCATTCGCGACCAGCGTGGCTGCGGCGTATTGATGATCTCCCACGACCTCCACCTGGTGATGTCGTCCACCGACCACGTCATCTGCATGAACCGGCATGTCTGCTGCTCGGGCCACCCGGAGCAGGTCAGCAACGATCCGTCCTTCATCGAGATGTTCGGTATTCCCGGCGCCGAGAATCTGGCGCTGTACAGCCACCATCATAACCATAAGCACAACGCCCACGGCGATGTCATCAAACATGCCAGAGACAATGTAAAGGCCAGGTAACCCGATGGACGACTTTCTGCTCTATGCCCTGATCGGCGGCCTGGGTGTTGCCGCCATTGCCGGCCCGCTGGGTTCCTTCGTGGTCTGGCGGCGCATGGCCTATTTCGGCGATACCCTGGCGCACTCGGCGCTGTTGGGTGTGGCGCTTGGCTTTCTGCTGCAGATCAACCTGAATCTGGCGGTGGTGGCCAGCTGCGTACTGCTGGCGCTCCTGCTCGTAACATTGCAGCGCCAACGTTTTGTCGCCACCGATACTCTGCTCGGCATCATGGCCCACAGCACCCTGTCGCTGGGCCTGGTGGCCATCGCCCTGCTGGACAACGTTCGTGTCGACCTGCTGAGTTACCTGTTCGGCGACCTGCTGGCGATCTCGTCTCGCGACCTTTACTGGATCTTCGCCGGTGGAGCGCTGGTGCTGCTGCTGCTCTGGCGCCTCTGGGACGGTCTGCTGGCGATCACCATCAATGAGGAGCTGGCCCAGGTAGAGGGCGTGCCGGTGGCACGGCTGCGGTTGACGCTGATGCTGCTGATCGCGGTGGTAATCGCCGCGGCGATGAAGATTGTCGGCATCCTGCTGATCACCTCGCTGCTGATCATACCGGCCGCCGCGGCGCGCAAACTGTCGCGCACACCCGAGCAGATGGCGCTGCTGGCGGCCCTGCTCGGTTGCCTGGCAGTCGCCGGCGGACTGGCCGCGTCCTGGTACTGGGATACTCCGGCAGGCCCCTCGGTGGTGGTGACGGCGCTGGCCGAGTTCCTGCTGCTCTACAGCCTGCCGCTACGCCGGCTCGGCCCGAACGCCGGATGAGCCGCTACCGGCTGCGCTGGCCACCACGGGAAGATCACCATCGCGTCTGGCAGCTCGCCTGGCCGATGATCCTCAGCAACGTCACGGTGCCGCTGCTGGGCCTGGTCGATACCGCCGTGATCGGCCACCTGCCCGAAAGCCACTACCTCGGCGGTGTTGCGGTTGGCAGCATGATCTTCACCAGCCTCTACTGGGCCTTCGGCTTCCTGCGCATGGGCACCACCGGCATGACGGCGCAGGCCTGGGGCCGTCAGAACGGCGACCAGGTGCGCCTGTTGCTGGCGCGCTCGCTGGTGCTGGGCCTCGCCATCGGCCTGCTGCTGTTGCTGCTGCACCGCCCGCTGATCGCCATCGCGCTGCAGCTGGTCGACGCCACGCCGGCGGTCACTGCCGAAGCCGAGCGCTACGCCTGGATCCGGATCCTCGGCGCGCCTGCAGTGCTGTGCAACTACGCATTGCTGGGCTGGTTCGTCGGCAACCAGAATACGCGCATTCCGCTGTTGCTGCTGCTGGTCACCAATATCACCAACATGGTGCTCGACTTCATCGCCGTCTACGGCCTGGGGATGCACGCCGCGGGCGTCGCGCTGGCAACGGTCTGTTCCGAGTACCTTTCCCTGGGACTGGGCCTGTACCTGAGCCGCCGTATCCTGCAGCGCACCTCGGGCGTGCTGGACCGTGCCAGCCTGACACGGCTCGGCGACTATATCGAGCTGCTGGTGGTGAACCGCTATCTTTTCGTGCGCACCCTGTCGCTGCTGTTCGCCTTCGCCTTCTTCACCGCCCAGGGCGCCCGTCTCGGCACCCTGTATCTGTCGGCCAACGCGGTACTTCTGAATTTCCTGATGCTGATTTCCCACGGTCTCGACGGCTTCGCACACGCCACCGAGGCGCTGGCCGGACGCGCCATCGGCGAGCGCAAACTGCAGCGATTCTTCGATCTGGTGGTGACGGCGCTGGTCTGGTCACTGGTGACGGCGCTGGGCTTTTCGCTGGTTTTCTGGCTCGGCGGCGAGCAGATCATCGGCCTGCTGACCGATCTCGACGAGGTGCGGGCAATGGCGGCGCGTTACCTGCCGTGGATCGTGCTGCTGCCGCTGGTCGGCGTCTGGAGTTACCTGCTTGACGGTATCTTCATCGGCACCACCCAGGTCCGGGCGATGCAGAACACCATGCTGCTGTCGGTATTCGGTGTCTACCTGCCATGCTGGTGGCTATTGCGGGATTTCGGCAATCAGGGACTCTGGATGGCGTTCATCAGCCTGTTCGTTGCCCGCGCCGTCACCGGCGGCTGGGTCTATCGGCGTCTCTGCGTGCAGCGAGCCTGGATAACATGATCCGAACAATGTTTGTAGGATGGGAGCAGCGATGCCCCCAGCCGCAGTGTCGGTGCTTGCTCCATTATTTGGGCATCGCGAATCCCGTCACATCGATACGCGTCCAAAATCCATTGGCTTCCGGGTAGCCCGTCAAAGATGTTGGGTTCCGACCTCCGGTCTCCACCCACCCCACAGGGGATATGCAGCCGGGTTACAGCGAGAAGCGTTCGCCTTCGGCGAGGCATTCGGCATGGCAAGGGCAGTCGACGAGATGATCGTTGACCAGTCCGACCGCCTGCATGTAGGCGTAGCAAATTGTTGGCCCGACGAAACGCATGCCGAGGCGCTTGAGCTCCCGGGAAAGCGCCTGCGACTGCTCGGTTTCGGCGGGCAGCTCGGCCATCGAGCGGCGCTGGTTCTGGAGCGGGCGACCGTCGACGAACCGCCACAGGAAATGGGCGAAACTGCCATGGCGGGCCTGCAGTTCGAGAAAGACGCGGGCGTTGCCAACCGCGCTCTCGAGCTTGCCGCGATGGCGGATCACCCCCGGGTCCGCCAGCATCGTTTCGATGCTGGCGGAATCGATATCGACCACCCTGTGCGGATCGAAACCGAGAAAGTGGCGGCGATAGCCATCGCGCTTTTCCAGCACCGTACGCCAGCTGAGGCCCGCCTGGGCCCCCTCAAGCAGCAGGAATTCGAACAGCACCCGGTCGTCGCGCTGTGGCCGGCCCCACTCCTGGTCGTGGTACGCCAGCTCGAGCGGCGAACTGGCGGCCCAGGCGCAGACCGCCATCAGTCGTCCTTCTTGACCGGGTTGGCCACGAAACGCAACGGACGTTCGCCGGGCTCGAGTACCGGCTTGGCGCGATTGACGCGCGTTTCCAGTTCCTCGGCCTCGGGCTGGCCGTCAAGGCGCTGGGAGTCCTCGAAGTCGCACTTGACGCACTCGCGGTACTCACGTTCCTCGTCGCGGTACATCCGAATGCAGTCCATCTGCCCACAGCGGGGGCAGACGGCACCGGCGACAAAACGCTTAACAACAGTCATGTGGTCTCGTCTCGTTAGCAGGTATGAGAATATCGTTGCCTATTCCATTTTGTAGAGGGCTAGGCGATTCCGCAATGGCGCAGCAACGCATCGACCTTCGGCTCGCGACCACGGAAGGCGACGAACAGCTCCATCGGCTCACGCGAGCCCCCCTGCTCAAGGATGCTGCTGCGGAAGTCGGCGCCGGTCTGCGCATTGAAGATACCTTCTTCCTCGAAACGGGAAAAAGCGTCGGCGGACAGCACCTCGGCCCATTTGTAGCTGTAGTAACCCGCCGCGTAGCCGCCAGCGAAGATATGCGTGAAGCCGTGCTGGAAGCGGTTGAACGGCGGCAGCGGCACCACCGACACCTGCGCGCGCACGCCGTCGATCACCTGCTGCACGTCGGTTTCACCCGGGATGTAGTCGCGGTGCAGCACGAAATCGAACAGCGCGAACTCCAACTGACGCACCATGAACATGCCGGACTGGAAGTTCTTCGCCGCCAGCATCTTCTCCAGCAGCGCCTCGGGCAGTACCTCACCGGTCTGGTAATGACCGGAGATCAGCGCCAGCGCCTCCGGCTCCCAGCACCAGTTCTCGAGAAACTGGCTCGGTAGCTCGACTGCATCCCAGGCGACGCCGTTGATACCGCTGACATCGGCGTAGTCGATCTGCGTCAGCATGTGGTGCAGGCCATGGCCGAACTCGTGGAACAGGGTAGTGACCTCGTTATGGGTCAGCAACGCAGGATCCGAGCCCACCGCCGGGGTGAAGTTGCACACCAGGTACGCCACCGGAAGCTGCAGCGTTCCGTCCGGCAGCTGTCGGCGGATACGGCAGGTGTCCATCCAGGCGCCGCCGCGCTTGTTGGCTCGGGCGTAGGGGTCGAGGTAGAAACGCGCCAACCGTTCACCGTTGCGACACACCTCGAAAAGCCGTGCGTCCTGATGCCAGCTGTCAAACGATTCGACCTCGCGGATGTCGATGTCGAACAGCCGGCCGGCAACCTGGAACAGACCGTTCAGTACTTTCGGCAGCGGGAAGTAGGGCCGCAGTTCCTCCTGCGACACCTCGTAGCGCGCCTGCTTGAGCTTCTCGCTGAAGTAGGCCACATCCCAGGCCTGCAGCTCATGCATGCCGTGCTCGCGGCGGGCGTACTCGCACAGTTCACCGAACTCGCGCTGCGCCTCCGGCCGGCTCTTCGCCGCCAGGTCCTCGAGGAAGCCCACCACCTGCTGCGGCGACTCGGCCATCTTGGTCGCCAGCGAATACTCGGCGTAGCTGGCAAAGCCCAGCAGGCCGGCAAGCTCGTGACGCAGCGTCAGGATCTCGTCGATGATCGCGCTGTTGTCCCATTTCGGATCGGCGCCGAGTTCCGATGCGCGCGTCATGTAGGCACGGTAGACCTCCTGACGCAGCGTCCGGTCGTCGGCATGGGTGATCACCGCGAAATACGACGGGAAGTCCAGCGTGATCAGCCAGCCGTCCTGCTCGCGCGCCTCGGCGGCCTGTTTCGCCGCGGCCTTCGCCATCGGCGGCAGGCCGGCCAGGCGCGCCTCGTCGGCAATCAGCAGGCTCCAGGCATTGGTGGCATCGAGCACGTTCTCGGAGAACTGAGTGGTCAGCTTCGACAGCCGCTGCTGCAGCTCGGCGTAGCGTTTCTGGCCCGCGTCATCGAGCGCGATACCGGACAGACGGAAATCGCGCAGCGTGTTTTCGACCACCTTGCGCTGGGCAGCGTTCAGCTCGGCCCCGCGTTGCGACAGTCGGCTGAAGGCCTCGAAGAGATGCTGGTTCTGCCCCAGCTCGGTCCAGTACTGCGACAGCTTCGGCAGACAGGCGTTGTAGGCCTCGCGCAGGGCATCCTGATTGACCACCGAGTTCAGATGCGACACCGGCGACCAGGCATTGGCAAGTTCGTCGTTGAGCTGCTCCAGCGGCGCCACCAGGCTGTTCCAGTCCGGCGTGCCGGTGCCTGTGCAGAGCGTCTCGATGCGTTCACGATTGCGGGCCAGAAGTTCGTCGATGGCCGGCTCAATCGCCTCGGGCCGGATGGTGCTGAAAGCGGGCAGCTCGGTCGGCTGCAGCAGCGGGTTGCTCATGGACAGGGGGCTCCTCGGCCGGGAAGGTATTAAAGATATACAATGGGGCGCTGAGACAGGATTTCAACAGGACGCTCCCATGAAGATACGACCCTTCCAGGGCAACATCCCGAAACTCGGTGCCCGGGTATTCGTCGATCCCAGTGCCGTAGTGCTGGGCGACGTCGAGATCGGCGACGACTCGTCCGTCTGGCCGCTGGTGGTGATCCGCGGCGACATGCACCGCATCCGCATCGGCACTGCCAGCAGCATTCAGGATGGCTCCGTGCTGCACATCACCCACGCCGGCCCCTTCAACCCCGACGGCTTTCCGCTCACCATCGGCAACGAGGTGACGGTCGGCCATCAGGCGATGCTGCACGGCTGCACCATCGGCGACCGGGTGCTGATCGGCATGGGCAGCATGGTGATGGACGGCGCCGTGATCGAGCCGGACGTGGTGCTTGGGGCCGGCAGCCTGGTGCCGCCCGGAAAAACGCTGGAAAGCGGTTATCTCTACGTCGGGCGTCCCGCCCGGCAGGTGCGGCCGTTGTCCGAAAAGGAGATGTCCTACTTCAGCTATACCGCCGCCAACTACGTCAAGCTCAAGGACCAGCACCTGCTGGAGCCATACAGCCAGGAGGGCTGAAAAATTCAGCCCGCCGGGATTTCGAAATCACGCAACGGCGCGCCCGACGGCTCGCCCTTGCGTTTCGACTCGCAGCTGCGATAGCCGACGACGCGGTTGCGCCCGCCATCCTTGGCCGTGTAGAGCGCGAAGTCGGCAGCCACGAACAGTTCCTGCGGATTACCGAAGTTGGCGTCGTCGAGGGTGGCATGGCCGACGCTGACACTGAGGCCAAAGGTCTCGGCCGTGGACTGTTCGACTTCCCGGCGAATCCGTTCGGCCACCACCTCGACCTGTGCCTCCGTGGTATTTGGCAGAATTACCACGAATTCCTCGCCACCATAGCGACAGGGTACGTTGGGCTTGCGCACGCAGGTCGCCAAGACCCGCGCCACCGCCTTCAGCGCCTGATCCCCCTTGGCATGACCGTAGGTGTCATTGAAGCGCTTGAAGTGATCGATATCGAGCACCACCAGCGAAAGCGGACGTCCGCGCCGGCGCGAACGATAGAACTCGGTGGCGATCTGGTCATTGAAATAGCGCCGGTTGTGCAACTGCGTCAGGGCATCGGCAAAGCTGCGCTCGCGCAGTTCGCTGATGCGCGCCCCCACCGCCAGGCTCAACAGCACCATCTCGAGCAGCGAACCGAGCTGAAAGGCGTTCTGGGTATAGACGTTGTGCGGCAGCAGGCCGAAGGTTTTCAGCATGTAAGCGAGTACCCCGGCCAGCAGCGCACTGAATGCCACCATGTAATAGCGGGCCGGCCGCGAGCCGCGCACCAGTGCCAGGGCCCCCATCAACAGCATATGCAGACAGATGACCGCCGTCGCAAACGCCATCGGCACGATCAGGGTCCGGTACTCGAGGAAAGGCGTCAGCGCGAACGCCAGGATCATGCACAGTTCCATCGCCCAGGCTATGCGGTCGGCGACCGGCGCCAGCGAAGCGGATGAGAGTATGGTGCGGGTAAAACGGACGCAGCCGAGCAGCGACAGCGCCAGCAGCAGCAACAGGCTCTGGTTGGCCAGCCAGGCATTTCCGGGCCACAGATACTGGAAACTGAGCCCGTTGTGCACCGAAAAGTAGAGGCCGTAGCTGAGCACGTAGAGAAGGTAATGCGCGAAGGCGCGCTCGCGCACCGTCATGAACATGATCAGGTTGTACACCAGCAGCACGATAAAGCCGCCGTAGTATATCCCCATCGCCAGGTATTCGTGGGTGATCAGACCGATCAGATCATTTTGGCTGTGGGCGAAGAGCCCGATATTCATCGGCCCGTCGCTCTGAAAACGCATATAAAAAATGCGTTCGCTGTCCGCTGGCAACTCGACGGGAAAGAGGAAGGTGCGGTTATCGATCGGACGCGAGTCGAACGGCAAACGGTCGCCGGTGGCCTGCCGCTGCCAATGCCCGGCATCATCGCGGCCCCAGAAATCGACGTGATCGATCAGCGGATAGTCCTGGCGGATCACGGCGTGCAACGGTTTGCCGGATGGGTTCGACAGCCGGAAACGCACCCACCAGACCGAGTCGGTGAAGCCGAAGTTGGTCGCCTGCTGGCCGATCGATCTAAAAGCGCCCGCGTGCTCCGGCGCCGAAACATCCTCGAACGCCAGCTGTCCGCCGGCATCTTCGAGCAACTCCAGCCAGGGATCGAGCTTGACACGCTCCAGCCCCCGCAGATCCAGCGCCGGCTGGTCGCCGTCCGGCCAGGGCTCCGCCTGCGCCTGGCCCGAGAGCAACGCTGCAGCAGCCACGACGGCAAACACCAGCAGCAACAGGCGACGCCTCATCGGGCGAAGCGGATGGCACGACAACTCAATGGGATAGTTCGGCACGGGTTCCTTCGCCGCGAAGACGGCTCTCCTTGCAGTGGCAGCGCATCGGTCCTGTCGCGGTGCCATCCAAACAGGCTCCTGGCTCCATCCCTGATCACCTAAAACCAACGTTCAATCTAGCTTGAAGCCATCGATCATACCACCGCTTTATCGCTGGTGCCGGCTTCACGCGCGCGACTGAACAGTTGCTCGACGCTGGTCGCGTCCCGCAGCAGCCCCGACATCACTTCGAGTCCGAGTTGCCGGTAACTGTCGAACTGCATCTCGTCGAAAAACTGGTCCGTCGTGGTCTGATTCGGGAATTCGGGGTTGGCGCGCCAGTAGGCATAAATATCGGGGCTCAGGTCGGCACTCAGCGATGCCTTTATATAAAGGATGTCCCCGAAAGAACCGTCGGCATAGCGTACCTGGCCGAATAGACGTACCCCGCGCAAAGGGGCGTCTGCAATATTCAGCGACTCGACATCCAGCTCGACCACGGCGCCGAAGTCCGCCCGCACGCGCTGAACCGCGCGGCCAAGGTCGAACAGCGTCGCATCCGGGTCGGCTCCGGCATCGCAGACGATCATGTAGCGGCAGCGGCGCCGTACCAGCTCGTACAGCCCCAGGTTCTCGAAATGGCCACCATCGGACAGATGGATGTCCTGCCCGGTCTCGGCAAGGCCGCAGCCGGACATTTCGCGGAACATGTAACGATACCAGCCAGGCAGCAGGCTGCCGCGTCGCTCCGACGCCGGATTGCGGGTCCAGTATCCTAGCCGCAGATTGAGCAGCGACATCAGGAAGCTCAGCGCGCGGGAGCTGGTGCCATAGGTGTTCGGGTCCACCGCCGCACCGGACACCGCAAATGCGGTCGACAGGCTCAGGTTGCCACCCAGCCAGTCGCGGCAGAGGCGAAATCCGGTGGCGCCCGAGCCGCAGTACAGCGGGCTCAGGAACAGCGAGTCGCCACGGCGGCTGCGCAGCTTTTCGAGCTTCGAACTGCTGGTGTTGAGCGTGGTGTTGATCAGGTGCAACGGCGCGCCGGTTTCCGGCTTCAGGTCGGCAAGGCGAAAATGCAGCGGATCGGCCAGCTCGCCGTCGGTCGCCACCACCGGCAGATAGGCATTCGCCAGCCGGCCTCGATAATAGCTGTGCAGCGAAAGCGCGTTGACGTTGCATAACACTGCCAGCAACAGCGATACGCCGAGCCAGATGTAGTAAGCCCTGGAGCCGACCAGCCCGGTATGCGCGCTGAGGTGATAGATCAGCGTCAGCAGGCCGTAGCACAGCAGGGATACGCCCAGCACGGCGAAGGTACCGGAACGCGCTCGCGAGGCCCGAATCGACATGACCCCGGTCAGTATCGGCACCAGGTAGGTGAGATGCTTGCTGATATCGGCGAGCCCCTTGTGGTCGAAGTAATGCAGCACCGACTCTTCGAGACCTGTGAGCACCGGCAGCAGACCGACGCCCAGCGCCGCCGTCGCCGTCGCCAGCAGTGAGCCCATCAGGGCCCGCAGACGATCGATGGGCAGCCGCCGTTCCAGCCTCGGCGACGAGCTCAGTGCGAACAGCAACATCACTGCCAGATAGACCCCCAACAGCAACGGTACCAACCATAGCAACAGACGGAAACCATCATGCCCCTCTATGGTCTCGGCACCCGGCAGGTGCAGCCAGCCTGGCCAGACACCGCCGAACCAGTCGTCACTGGCGAACGCGACCAGCCCCAGCAGCAGCGGTAACAGCACGATCAGATTGAGCAGGGTCCCGGCGAGCATGGCCGCGCCAAGTGTCCAACCGGAAAAGCCACGGCCGTTGATCAGGTAATTGCCCTTGGCCCTCAGCCACTCGAGCACCGTGCCTTCGCCACCGGCCAGCGGCACGCTGCCGAGGTCGCGACGCTGGCGAAAGGGCACCTGCCGTCGAAGCCAGCTGAGGCAGGAAGCGATGTAACCGCCGCCGGACACCGACGACAGGTAATCGACACGTGGCAGCAGCCCGGCCCGCGATAGCGCCTGCAAGATACCGAGATTGAAGGTCGCCGAGCGGATGCCACCGCCCGACAATGCCAGGCCAACAACCGGGGCGTCTTCGTCCACGCCTTCGGTGGCCCGGCGCCGGCGCCGTATCCATTCCCGCTCCTGGTGCAGCACGGCGTCGAAATCCCGGGTGTAACGCTCCGGCTCCGGGGACACGACACCTGTCATGTCGTTCATGGCTAAAGTCCTGTCAACCCGCAATTCGATGCCCGGAAGTCCGCAGGGGTGTCCGGTCCGTCACGGTGTATCTTGAGGTACTCGATCAGCGCCATCTTCTGATGGTGGCTCAGCAGGGGGCCAATCACGCCGCCCGGCAACGGATAGCTGTCCGGGGAGGCCAGGTGTTGTGCCCAGATGCCGGGATCGGCGACGAAGGCGTGACCGCCGTTACCGTTGCCTTCGAGCCGGGTGTCGAACCAGAAGCCTCGCTCTTCGCCGGTGGCGTCACGGTCGCTGATGACCAGATAGCCCAGCCGTTCCGGATCGTACTGGCGCGAGCCGACCAGGAAGCGGCGGTCACGACTTTCCGGCGGCGACAGCAGCTGATAGATGTTCGGGACCGAGCCGTTGTGCAGGAAAGGCGGCGTGGCCCAGACCCCGGACAGCGGACGCGGCTTGTAGCCTTCTATCTGCTGCGGCAGGTCCAGGGTGCCGAAGCCCTCGATGCACTGCTGCTGTTCGAAGCCGATGTTGTAGTCACGGAAATAACGGTTCTTGATAAGGATACCGGCGACATTGAGCGCCTCGCCCTCGGTCAGCCGCGTGACGTCGAGTCCCGCAAGTGCAGTATCGGCGTAGCTGCGGCCGTGGTTCAGGTTCCACAACAGTGCGACCGTCTGGCAGTCGAGGCCGCACTCCAGCGGGTCGGGCGGCGCTGTACCGGCATCCGGGATCGACGGCAGCGACTCCGGCAACGCCTGCAGCGCCGCCCGGATGGCGGTGAACTGCGTTTGCGGCAGTTTTGCCTCCGCCGTCTCGGCCGGATACTCGGCCAGCAGCGACGGCAGCGTGCCAAGCATCAGTCCCCCGGCGGCCCGCAGGCGGATCACCTCGGTCAGGCGGTAGCGCACCTCGCGCGCCAGCTGGCGATACAGCTGCGGACGCAAAGCCGCGTCGATATCGGCATCTTGCAGGCCGGTGGTGCTGAGGTCGTAGCGGCGCTCGAGAAAGGCGTCGGCAGCGGCGGAATCGGTGCCGATATGCGCGACCGGAATCACCTCGATACGCCACTCCATGCCGGGCAATGGTTTCAGCGGGGCATTCGCCTGCTGTCGTGCCGCGCTGGCGACGTGCGGACCGTGACAGCCCTGACAATGCTCGACGAACAGCGCGCGACCGGTGGTGGCCAGCCCCCGATCCACAGCCCCCAGGATCGCCTCCGGCCAGGCCGGCGGCTGCAGACGCTGCAGCGTACCCTCGATTTTCACCAGATCCGGCACTCGCACCGAGCTGCGGAAGCGCTCGTCCGGCGGCAGCGGCGTGCCGGTCTCGCTGAGCAGCGGTATGCGGGCCCCGACCCCCAAGGCTTCGCCAATATTCCGTGCCAGCGGCTGGGACACCGAGCCGTTGTACTGTACCCAGTCGAATTTCCAGATGTTCCAGAGGTAGGGATAGCTTACCGGCGCCGAACCGACCTGCAGATTACTTTGCACCAGATGGTCGCCGAACACCGTATTGCCGATGCGGCCCAGCGCATCGGTCCGGCCATAGCCTTCCTCGACGGGATACAGGTGGTTGAGCGGATTGTTCTGCGGGTCACTGGCAAAATGGCGCAGCGAGGTCCAGAGGCTGCTTCGCAGCGCGGACTTGGCCTCGGGGTAGCGGCTGCCGAGCACATCGCGGGCAAACTGGTCGAACTTGAACGGGTTGATCGCGGTCCAGGCCAGCGACGCCAGCAGCATCGGCGCGAACTGGCCACGGCTGCTGTCGGTCAGCGCATGCATCGCCTGGCCACCATCGACCCGCATGGCGAAGGTTCTGCCGTCACGGCTGAAGTGCAGCTCGCCGTTGTGGCAGGCGGCACAACTGATATCGAGCATATCGGCGCCGACCTCGGTATCGAAATGCCGGCTGAAGCCGACCGGCAGGCGGTCGGGGTTTTTCGCTGTGGCGACCGGGTCGACCAGGAAACGGTAGCGGCGCAGGTGCTCGGGATCGGCGAAGCGCTGGTCCGAAAATGGCAGACGCAGGTTGACGAACCAGTCGTAGCGCAATGCGCCGCGGCTGGCGCCCTGCGGCATCGACGTGCCCTGGGGGGTGTAGTAGTACGTCTGACGGTCGTCTTCATCCCAGCCCTGGTCGAGGTAAACCAGCTCGTCAACCGGTTCCAGTGGCGGCACCGTCGCCACCGGCCAGAGCACGAACCAGGCGAACACGCCCAGCAGCGCCAACGCCAGCAGAAACGTAATGCCGAGCAGGCGCTTGAGCAGCCATCCGAGCGCCAGCCATAGCCGGGCCGTTAGACTCAACGAAGCGGCGGTCATTCTTCTTTTCATATTCTTATTCCGTCGAAACAGTTGGCCGCGCAGCGCGCGATCAGAGGCTCTTGAGGTATTCGATCAAGGCGTAGCGGTCGGCGTCTTCAAGCCCGGTACCGTAACGGTGGCCGCCGTTTCCGTTACCGGCCAGGCGGGTATCGAAGCGACTGTCGCCGCCGGCGAAGCCGACCTTCACCGGATCCAGCTCGCGGTTGCCGAGGGTGAAACTCGCCGGCCGCCGCTCCGGGGGCAGCAGCAGGTCGTACAGCGTCGGCACCGAGCCGTTGTGCAGGAACGGCGCGGTCGCCCAGACCCCGCTGAGTGGCCGTGCCTTGTAGAACAGGGGATTCGGACTCACCGTGGCGCTATAGACGCTGTGGTAATCCTGCAACGTGGCCCGCACCGCCTCCAGCGGGTGGCGCAGCGTGGCGCCGATCGCGGCGTGTATCACCAGATCGATGGTACGGGCCTCCGTACCGAAGGGCTCGCCGGCCAGCACCATCTTGTCACGTCCCTCGAGCGCGCCGGTGGCGGCAGTGGCCTCGACGAAATTCCGCGCCATGGTGGCATCGGTACCGATCTCGTCCAGCGGCACCAGAGTGGCGCGCAGCTCGCGATCCGGCTTGCCGCGCTCGCTAATGCCATGGCAGGAAAGGCAGTGATCGCGGTAAAGCACTTCGCCCCGGTCCCGCTTCGCGCTATCCAGCGACCCCAGCACCTGTGCGGGCCAGCGCGGCGCCTCCAGGTCGTAGAAGTGCGCCTGGAGGGTACCGAGGTGGCTCAACTCAACCGTGCTGGGATAGCCGGCCCGCCCCGAATGGCCCCGAAGATCGGCGCTGCCGTACACCGCCAGTGCCGTGGTAACGTTCTGCACCAGCGGCCCCGGCGCCTGGTTCGGCGCCGAGCCGTTCCACTGCACCAGATCCAGGTGCGGCGCGCCCCAGAGGAAGGGAAAACTGACCGGCGCATCCGCGGCACGGGCGTTATCCTCGATGCCAAGCAGTTCGACCGCGACCGTGTTGAAGATCTGACCGAAGGCATCGAGACGGCCGGGGCCGTAGGGGGTCTTCGATGCATTCATGGCCTGGCGCTGCTTGAGGTAGCCGAGCCGCTGCTGCAGCTGACCGCGCAGTTCAGCGCTGACGACCGGCTGTACCCGGGCCTCGAAACGGGCGTACTTGTGCGGGTCCTCCAGCGTCGCGGTCAACGACGCGATCAGCGCCTCTTCCAGGCCACTGTAGTCAATCAACGCCTGACCACCCTCGATCAGCAATGACTGGCCCTGATAACGAATTTCACCGGTGTGGCAGGCGGCGCAGGTCAGCCCGGCCCAGACTTCGCCCTGATCATCGGTGGTGCGGCTGATGCCAACCGGAAGGCCGTCGGGGTTGCCCTCGCCGGGCCCGGATGGAATAAATCCCAGCTGCACCAAAGCGGCGTCGCTGCGCAGCAGTTCCTGGCTGTCTGCACGCTCCAGGTTCAGCAGCCAGCCAAGGGGCAGGATACGCGAGCCGAAGCTCAGATGATGGACCTCGTCACGGGTCGCCCGGTCCCATCCCTGGTCAAGCGGGAGCGCCGAAGGCGCGGCCGGTACGGCACTGGCCGCAAGGGACGCCGACAATGTCAGCAGGCGTGTCAGTCGGGGCATTGCCTTGTTCATCATCCGTCCCTGGTCGTTTTTTATCAGGCTTTGGCCTTGGCGATCTCGCGCAGGCGCTTGGTGACCGCGTGGTTGACACTGCGTTGGGTAAAGGTGCCGTCATCCTTGAGACGGCCGGCGCTGCGGCCGGTCAGGATCTCGAGGCATTCGTCGACGGTTTCGACCGCGTAGATGTGGAACAGGCCTTCGCGCACTGCGTCCATCACTTCTTTCTTGAGCATCAGGTTACGCACGTTGGCTTTCGGTATCACTGCGCCCTGCTCGCCGGTGAGTCCGCGGGTGACACAGAGCTTGAAGAAGCCCTCGATCTTCTCGTTGACTCCGCCGATGGCCTGCACCTCGCCATACTGGTTTATCGAGCCGGTAATGGCATATTGCTGGCGGATCGGGATATGGGTCAGCGCCGAAATCAACGTGCAGATCTCCGCCAGCGAAGCGCTGTCGCCGTCGACGTAGCCGTAGGACTGCTCCAGCGCGATACTCGCCGACAGCGTCAGCGGAAAATCCTGGGTGTACTTGTGTCCGAGGTAACCGGACAGGATCAGCACCCCCTTGGAGTGAATCGGCTGCCCCAACGTCACCTCGCGCTCGATGTCGATAATGCCCTTGGTACCCGGATGCACGGTCGCGGTGATCCGGGCCGGCGTACCGAAGGAAACATCGCCCACCTGCAGTACCGTCAGGCCATTGGACTTGCCGACCGCCTCGCCGTGGGAGTCGATCAGCACCGTTTCGTTGAGGATGCTTTCGAGGATTTTCTGTGCCAGGCGCCCGGTACGCTTTTCCTTGGCATCCAGCGCCATCTCCACATGCAGGTCGTTGATCAGTTCGTCGCCGGCCTTGACGCGCTTGTAGTCCGCTTCGCAGAGCAGGTCGACCAGCTCGCCGATGTGAGCCGACAACAGCTCCTGGTCCTCCGCCAGCCGCGAACTGTGCTCGACCAGACGGGCTACCGCGCGGCGGGTCAGCGGCGCCAGGCCCTCCTCGTCGGCCAGCGTCTTCATCAGGCGGGCGTAATTGCGGATGGTCGATGGCTTGCGTTCAACGTCCTCGTCGAAATCGACCACGACGCGGAACATCTTCTCGAAATCCTGATCGAGTTCCTGAAGCAGGTAGTACATGTCGCGCCCGCCGATCAGCACCACCTTGACGTTCAGTGGAATCGGCTGCGGGCTCAGCGTGATGGTGCTGATGCCGGTGTACTCGCTGACCGGATTCTCGATGCGGATCTCGTGCGCCTTGAGTGCGCGCTTGAGAGCGCCGTAAACGTATGGCTGCTCCAGCAGTTTTTCGGCTTCGAGCACCAGGTAGCCACCATTGGCGCGGTGCAGAGCGCCGGGACGGATCAGCGTGAAATTGGTGACCATCGCGCCCATTTCGGAGTTGTACTCGATACGCCCGAACAGATTTTCGTAGTTCGGGTGGCTCTCGTGAACGACCGGCGAGCCCTTGGTCTTGCCATTGTCGACCAGCAGGTTGACACCGTAGTTCTCCTCCATGTAGCCCCGGCGTGCGGCGTCGGTCTTGGCTTCGATCGCACCGTCCTCGCCAACGATATCGCCGGCATTTCGGACCAGCGCAACTTCGAGGCGGGTCAGATACTCAGGCACACCGCTGATGTTGGCATACTTGTCCTTGAGCGTCTGGACCAGCGGCGCGACGGCGTGGTGTGCGGTTTCCCGGTCTAGCCGCCGCAGCTGTTCGGCGGCCTCGCGACGCCACTTGGGCAGTTCGGTCAGGCTTTCATTGAGATAATCCTCGAGCTCGCTGATGGCGCTCCCGAAACTGTCCCGCACCTCTTCCGGCAACTGGGAGAAGGCCGCCTCGTCCATCGCCTGACCATCGGCCACCGGTGTGAAACCGATCGAGCCGGCGTCTCGGTAAAGGGCAATGCTATGGTCGCGGCCACGGCGTTCGACATCATCGATCGCCTGCTCGTAGCGGCGGTTGAAATCGCGCTCGATGCGACTCTTCTGGCGCTGGTAGCCGGGGTTTTCGAAGGCGGCGGGAAGCTCCGTCAACACCGTTTCTATCATGCGGCCGATGTCCTTGCGGAACAGGCCCGCCTTGCCGGCCGGAAACTCCAGTGCCAGCGGATAACGGGAGTCGGAAAGGTTGTTGAGATAGCACCAGTCCTTGGGCTTGTTTCGCTCCTTCTTCGCCACGCTGCGCAGGCTTTCCATGGCAAAGGAAAAGCGGCCGGTGTGGGGGTTGCCCATGACGAAGAGGTTGTATCCGGGCCGGCGCATGCCGATACCGAACTCCATCGCTTCGATAGCCCTTTCCTGACCGAAGAATCCGGAGAAGGGCTCCAGTGTCTCGGTCGTCCGGAACGGCAGCAGATCGGCATCGCAGGTGCGGTACAGGGCTTCGGGAGGTAACGACTTCAGCTTTTCCATAGCACGGCAGCTCCGTCAGTTTGTAATATCGCGCTCAGCCGCCATTGCTACGTTTGCGACAAGGCGTGAATCGCGCAGTGTAGTCAATCTACATCAGCGATGAACAACGCAGTCGCGGACGCTGCAGTGACGGCCCGGAGGGAATCCCGAAATCGCTGCCGCCGGCGTTGCAATCACTCGACAGGGCGCCACCATGCCAGCGTGATCGCGCCCTGCCGGAAGCGCTTTCCGGGATTCTGAGCCCTGACATTGCAAACTGACCGAGCTGCTACTCCACCGGGGCATGTCTTTTTGTTATACCTGCCGCCGGGGGCAGCATGCAAGGCGCACGAGCGCCGATGCATGCGCTGTTATCGTTTTTTAATCAAGCAGTTAAAGCTTCACGAACCTGTTGTATGACGGCCGTCGTTTGCGGTCGGACACCACGCCAGATGGCGAAGGACTCGGCTGCCTGCTCAACCAGCATACCCAGGCCATCGAGGGTCACGGATGCGCCCTGGGCTTCGGCCCAGCGGCAGAACGGGGTTGTCCCGGCGCCGTACATCATGTCGTAGCACCAGGCGCCATTCTCCAGCAAACCCGATGGCAACGGCGGCAGTTCGCCCGCGAGGCTCGCTGCGGTGCCATTGATCACCAGATCGAATACCTGACCTTCGAGGTCGTCGTAACCACAGCCGCGCACCGGTCCCAGGTGTTCGAAAAGCTCGGCCAGCTGCTCGGCCTTGGCAACGGTGCGGTTGGCGATGACCAGCGCTTCCGGCCGCTGTTCCAGCAGTGGCTGCAGCACGCCGCGCACCGCGCCCCCGGCTCCCAGCACCAGCACCCGCTTGCCCCGGATCATGCCGCCATGGTTGACGAGAATATCGCGCACCATACCGGTGCCGTCGGTATTGTCGCCGCACAGTCGGCCCTGTTCATCACGGTAGAGCGTATTGACCGCGCCGGCCAGCTCCGCCGCCGGCGTGCGCCGCTGCGCTGCGGCCCAGGCCTTCTGCTTGAACGGCACCGTGATATTCAGCCCCTTGCCGCTATGGTCGAAGAAGTCGGCCACCGCGACCTCGAAGCCGTTTTCAGGCACCAGCACCGCATCATAGGTCAGCGACTGCTCCGTCTGCTGCGCGAAGGCGCGGTGGATCTGCGGTGACTTGCTGTGGCCGATGGGGTTGCCGAACACTGCATAACGATCCATTCAGGCATCCTCCAGCCAGTCGCGTGGCTTCAGGTAGACGTCGTAGAGTTCGGCTTCCTTGCTGCCGGGCTCGGGGTGCCAGTCGTAGCTCCAGCGCACTTCCGGCGGCAGCGACATCAGGATCGACTCGGTACGGCCACCTGACTGCAGCCCGAACAGGGTGCCACGGTCGTAGACCAGGTTGAACTCGACGTAGCGGCCGCGCCGGTGCAGCTGGAAATCACGTTCACGTTCGCCGTACTCGGTGTCACGGCGACGCTCGATGATCGGCACATAGGCCTTGAGGAAGGCGTCGCCCACCGAGCGCATCAGCGCGAAGCTTTGCTCGAAACCGGGCTCGTTGTAATCGTCGAAGAAGAGGCCGCCTATGCCGCGGGGCTCGTTGCGGTGCTTGAGGTGGAAATAATCATCGCACCAGGTCTTGAAGCGAGGATAGATATCGGCGCCAAAAGGATCACAGGCAGCCTTCGCCACCTGGTGCCAGTGCCGACAGTCTTCCTCATTGCCATAGTAAGGTGTCAGATCGAAACCGCCGCCAAACCACCATACGGGCGCCTCGCCGTCCTTCTCCGCGATGAAAAAACGCACGTTGGCGTGGGACGTTGGCACGTAAGGGTTGTGGGGGTGCAACACCAGCGACACCCCCATGGCCTGGAAGCTACGGCCGGCCAGCTCCGGACGGTGCGCCGTGGCCGAACCCGGCAACCGGTCGCCGTGCACGTGGGAGAAGTTGACGCCGCCTTTCTCGAACAGGGCGCCGTCGCTAATGACCCGGGTACGGCCACCGCCGCCGCCTTCGCGGGTCCACTGGTCGGTTTTGAAGCGCTCGGCGCCATCGACCAGTTCGAGCGTGGTACAGATACGGTCCTGCAGCTCCAGCAGATAGGCCTTTACCGCCTGAATATCAGGTTGAGTCATCCGGTCACCAATTTAGTGAGTACTTACTTACGTATGAATTTATTGCTTCCGATGTCCCGAATCTGCGTCGGACGCGACAGCCCCCCCAGCTTGCCGGGCAAGATATAGTCAAGCCCGGAGCCGAAGTAGGTGCTTACCCTCAACTTGGACCTCGCGGGAGGGGCGGCACTCGGATTCGCCGATGTCGAAACGACGGGACCACCGTAGGCCTGACACAGGGCGCGGACACCAGGGTGGTCGCTGACGCGAACCGCGACACTGTTATGATGACCCTTGACCCAGTCGGGGATCCAGTCGGCCAGATCAGGCAACAACCAGGTTACCGGCCCCGGCCAGCTGTCGGCCAGTTGCAGCCGCTGCGCACTATCGAGGCCCACCAGCAACGGCTGTATCTGCGACATGTCCGCCGCCACCAGAATGAGTCCCTTGTGCATTGGACGACGCTTCAACTGCAGCAGCCGCCGCACTGCGTCTTCGTCGAAGGGATCGCACCCCAGGCCCCAGACCGCTTCCGTTGGATACGCGATGACGCCACCGCTCTCGATTGCACGCACCGCCTGATTCAGATGCCAGAAATTCATATTGAATGTTTTGAGCCAGCAGGGCGTCCACCGCTACCGACGCAGGTATCCGCCGGCCACGGGTTCGATCACGCCCTTGAGTTCCAGGGAAACCAGCAGTGGCATCAGCTCCGGTGCAGCAAGCCCGGTTAGCATCACCAGCTGGTCGATACTGGCGACATCATAACCCATTTTCTCCAGCAAGTTGGCCTCCTCAGCCGAGAGCCCGGCGGCGGGTGACACCGCCTCGGACACCGGTAGGTAGCTACCAAGCAGGGCGCCGAGTTGCTCGATTACATGCTCCACGGTTTCGACCAGTACCGCACCCTCGCGTATCAGGCGGTGACAGCCATGGGCGGAAGGGTTATGAATGGTGCCTGGAATGGCGAACACTTCGCGCCCCTGCTCCATTGCCAGTCGTGCGGTAATCAACGAGCCACTGCGCGGTGCCGCCTCCACCACCAGTACGCCGGCGCTGAGACCGCTGATGATACGGTTACGGCGGGGAAAGTTGCTCGCCACCGGCGCCGAGCCGGGCAGACATTCCGAAACCCAGGCACCACCGGCATCCAGAATCGCCGAGGCCAGTGCGCCGTGCCGGCGCGGATACACCTGGTCGAGGCCGGTAGCAAACACCGCAACGGTGGCAGCTTCGCGGTCGACCGCCGCCTGATGGGCGGCGCCGTCGATTCCCAGCGCCAGTCCGCTGGTAATCACCAGGCCCGCTTCGCTCAGGGCCCTGGCGAAGGCATAGGCGTTGGCGGCACCGGCACGACTGGCATGGCGGCTGCCGACCAGCGCCAGCTGCGGCAGGTACAGAGGATCGCTGGCACCGCGAACGAAAAGGACAGGTGGCGGATCGGGTATTTCCCGAAGCAGAGTGGGGTAGTCGGGCGCATTGAGGCACAAACAGGAGGCGGCATGCGCATCGAGCCACTCGAGACAACGCTGCAGCCGGTCGCTGCGCTCGCCACGGTTGGCCGCCAGCGCCTCCAGGGCACGGACGGTATCCACCCTGGCACCGGTCAGCTTCAGCGCGGCAGGGTCGGCCTGGAGTAGGCTAGAAGGAGGGATGCCGGCCGCTGCAAGCCTTTTCAGTCCTACAGCGCCGATTCCCGGCAGGAGGCTTGCAGCGATCCAGTCCCTTGGATCGCTGCTCATAATGGCTGTTTATCAGAGTCCCGGTTCGTAAACCTTGTCGCCGACCGACATCACGTTGGTGGCGTTCAGTACCAGGCCGTAGCTGACCTTGTCGAAGACCTTGAACAGCATCATCAGTCCGGCATGCTCGTCCGGCAGCGCAACCAGTTCGCCGGTGATCGGATCCCGCACCATTTCGCCCGCGCGGTAAATCGACATCACATTGCCGGGCTCGACGTTGTTGCGGGCGCCGACATTGACCGCCACGGCATTGAACTCACCGATCTTGGCGACACCGCCCAGTACCGACAGGATCTGCCCTTCGGTGCCTTCCGGAACCGGTGACGGCTGGAACAGCGACTGGATGCGGCTTTCTTCGATCGGCAGCACACGGTCCAGCACCCGCACTTCCTCGCGGGTCTTCTTGAGGTCCAGTGTCAGGATGTCGTCCTTGCGCGCCGGAATCTCGGTATCGGCGATTTTCAGCATTTCGTAGCCGAGGAACTCACCGGTATTCGGGTCGCGATACTCGCGCGAGGCCCGGTAGATCGCCTGAATCGGCTCCTCGGACTTCAATTCGCCGCGGGCATAAACACGGTCGCCGGCACCGGCGATGATGCTCTCGTTGCGACCGCCAACGACGTAAGGGGCGGTTTTGAGCAGGTCCTCGTTGGCGACCAGATGATCGCTGAGGAAGGCGATGATGTCCTTGAGCGGAATCGCCGGAACGGCATCCTCCAGCGGAGACACGCGCGCGCGCGGCCCTAGGCGAGTGGTGCCGGGCTTGAGCGACAGCCGCGGCTGGCCGTCGACCCAGGTCAGGTAGATAATGTCACCGGGGTAGATCAGGTGTGGATTGAAAATCTGCGGGTTGACCTCCCAGACGCTGGGCCACTGCCAGGGGTGGGACAAAAAGCGGCCCGAAATGTCCCACAGGGTATCGCCCTTCACGACCACATACTGGGTCGGATGGTCCTCCCGTAACTGAATGACGTCGCTGCGTACCTCCGCATTGGCGACCGAGACGGTGAGAAGCAGACAGGTTAGCAGTCCGCACAGCAGTTTCTTCATACCCAGTTCCCTTGTTTTGGCTGCCTCAGCACCTACAACCGATCGTTCCAAGGCCTACGGCGCAATGCATTGAGCGATGATATCAGTATAATAGGCTGATAGTTCAATTTCGCCATTCATAGCGCACTTTGCAACCCTGTAAACGGACCCCATGGCAAAACTAACCATCCTAGAGTTCCCCGATCCGCGCCTGCGCACGATCGCCGAGCCGGTCGAGCAGGTCACCGACGAGATCCGTCAGCTGATCGATGACATGTTCGAAACCATGTACGACGCCCCCGGCATCGGTCTGGCGGCCACCCAGATCAACGTGCACCTGCGGGTCATTACCATCGATATCTCGGAAGACCGCAGCGAACCGCTGGTCCTGATCAATCCCAGCTACGAAGTGCTGGATCAGGAGCTTGATCAGATGCAGGAAGGCTGCCTGTCCGTACCCGGCTTCTACGAGAACGTCACCCGTCCAAACCACATCCTGGTCAAAACGCTGGACCGTGACGGCAATCCGATCGAGTTCGAAGCCCGCGACCTGCTGGCGGTCTGTGTACAACACGAGATCGATCACCTGGACGGCAAGCTGTTCGTCGATTATCTGTCTCCGCTCAAGCGTAACCGCATCCGCGGCAAGCTGGAGAAGAAGCACCGTCTCGAGCACCAGGCGGTCTAAGGGACCGTGCTTACGAAGAATTGACAGGTCTGCCCCGCGCAGGCCTGTTTTTTGATGGGAGCCCCACCAATGCCCGAGCCGCTGAACATCGTCTTCGCCGGCACCCCCGATTTCGCCGCGGCCAGCCTGCAGGCGCTGCTCGACAGCCCGCATCGCGTAATCGCTGTTTACACTCAGCCAGACCGCCCTGCCGGTCGCGGCCGTAAGCTGACACCCAGCCCGGTGAAGCGCCTTGCGCTGGAACACGGCATCGAAGTGCGCCAGCCGCTGTCGCTCAGGGATGCCGATGCCCAGGCCGAACTGGCGGCGCTGAAACCCGATCTGATGGTGGTGGTCGCCTACGGCCTGTTGCTGCCCAAGGCCGTGCTGGAAACCCCGCGCCTGGGCTGCATCAATGTCCATGCCTCCCTGCTGCCGCGCTGGCGCGGCGCCGCGCCGATTCACCGCGCGGTGCTGGCCGGCGACACCGAAACCGGGGTCACCATCATGCAGATGGACGAGGGGCTCGACACCGGCGACATGCTACTCAAGGCCCGCTGCACGATCGGCGAGCAGGAATCCAGTGGCGAACTGCATGACCGCCTCGCCGTAATCGGCGCCCGCGCGCTCAGCGAATGTCTCGCCGCTATCGGTGACGGCAGCATAACGCCTGAGCCACAGGATGACAGTCTTGCGAGCTATGCTCACAAGCTAGAGAAACAGGAAGGCGAACTGGATTGGCGGCAGCCGGCCGCCGCGCTGGCGCGCAAGGTGCGGGGGCTGTCCCCCTGGCCGGTGGCCTTTACCCGGCTCGGCCAGGACAACCTGCGGGTATGGTCCGCCATCGCGCTGGACAAGCCGGCTGAGGCACTTCCGGGCACCATCATCGGCGCCGACAAGGACGGCATCCAGGTCGCCTGCGGCGAGGGCGTGCTGAGCCTGACACAGGTACAGTTGCCCGGCGGCAAGGCGCTGGATGCAGCTGCGACGCTCAATGCGCGTCGCGACACCTTCGCCATCGGCACACGGCTGGGCAGCGCATGAACCTGCGTGCGCTCGCCGCCCAGGCCCTGGCACCGCTGCTGCTGCACCGCGGTTCACTCAACGCCTCATTGCCCGCGGCCCTTGCCCTGTGCGAACCGAGAGATCGGCCACTGCTGCAGCAACTCTGCTACGGCACGCTGCGCTACGAGCCTCGGTTGTCACGGATTGCCGACCGCCTGCTGAAAAAGCCCTTTCGCGAACGGGACGCCGATGTCAGGGCGCTGTTGCTGATCGGCCTGTACCAGCTCGATCAGAGTCGGGTCGCGCCACACGCGGCCATCAGCGAAACCGTCGCCGCCACCGAAGCCCTTGGCAAGGACTGGGCCCGGGGTCTGATCAATGCCGTGCTGCGAAACTTCCAGCGCCAGCGCGACGACCTGCTGGCGTCGCTCGCCGACGATGACAGCTTCCGCTTCAACCACCCGGGCTGGATGATCGAAAAGCTGCGGCATAACTGGCCGGATGACTGGCAGCAGATCCTCGCCGCCAACGACGAACCGGCACCGATGACACTGCGGGTCAACCTGGGCCGTGTCAGCCGGGAGGAATACCGGTCGCAACTCGCCGCCGCCGGCATCGATGCCGTACCCGGCTCGCTGTCGCCGGCGTCGCTGTACCTTGCCGAGCCCTGCGACGTCAGCCAGTTGCCGGGATTCGCCGATGGCCTGGTCAGCGTGCAGGACGAGGCAGCCCAGCTGGCGGCCGAGCTGCTGCAGCCGCACCGCGGTGAGCGGGTGCTGGACGCCTGCGCCGCGCCCGGCGGCAAGCTGTGTCACCTGCTCGAGCTGGAACCGGGACTGGCAGCCGTCGACGCGGTGGAAGTCGATGCCGGACGTGCCGAACGCATTCGCGAAAACCTTGCCCGTATTGGCGTCGGCTGCAACCTGCATATCGGCGACGCCGCGGAGCAGGACTGGTGGGACGGACAGACGTACGACCGCATACTGCTCGACGCGCCCTGCAGCGCCTCCGGCGTGATCCGGCGTCACCCCGACATCAAGTACCTGCGCCGTAACGAAGACCTCAAGACACTGGCGGAGCTGCAGTTACGAATACTGCAGAACTGCTGGAGCATGCTTCGCCCCGGAGGTCGACTGCTATACGCCACCTGCTCAATTTTCCCGCAGGAGAACGAGCGCGTGCTGACACGCTTTCTCAAGGCGACCCCCTCGGCCTCCGAGGTGGTGCTTGAGGTGCCCTGGGGCCAGTCCCGGCCCGTGGGGCGCCAGTTGTTTCCGCAACAGGGCGGACAGGACGGCTTCTACTACGCTTTCCTGCAGAAGGATTCGGACAAGCCATGAAAATCATCCTGTTGGGCGCCGGCCAGGTCGGCGGAACCGTGGCCGAGCATCTGGCCATCGAAGCGAACGACATCACCATCGTCGACTCCGACCCCGGCCGCCTGCGGGAACTGCAGGACCGGCTGGATATCCGCACCGTCGAGGGCAAGGCCTCCTATCCGAGCGTGCTCGAGCGCGCCGGTGCCCAGGACGCCGACATGCTGATCGCCGTTACCAACAGTGACGAGGTCAACATGATCGCCTGTCAGCTGGCGCACACCCTGTTCAACGTGCCGACCAAGATCGCTCGCGTGCGCGAACACGACTATCTGCGCAAGGGCGGCGAGATTTTCAAGAACCAGGCGATTCCGGTCGATGTACTGATCAGTCCGGAATTGCTGGTCACGCGGCACATCCAGCGATTGCTGCAGCACCCCGGCGCGTTGCAGGTGCTGGACTTCGCCGAAGGGCAGGCTCAGCTGGTCGCGGTCAAGGCTTACTACGGCGGCCCGCTGGTCGGACGCGAGATTTCCTACCTGCGAGCCCATATGCCCGCAGTGGATACGCGCGTAGCGGCGATTTTCCGCCAGGACCGCCCGATCATCCCGCAGGGCAACACGGTGATAGAGGCCGATGACGAAGTCTTCTTCATCGCCGCCCGCCGCGACATCCGTTCGGTCATGAGCGAGCTGCGCCGTCTCGACAATCCCTACAAACGCATCATCATCGCCGGCGGCGGCAATATCGGCGCCCGTCTGGCGGCCAGTATCGAGAGCCAGTTCCAGGTCAAGATCATCGAGCGCAACATTCAGCGCTGCAACCTGCTGGCGAAGTCGCTGGACAAGACCATTGTCCTGCACGGCAGCGTGTCCGACCGCGACCTGCTGGTCGAGGAGAACATCGAGGATACCGACGTCTTCCTGGCACTGACCAACGATGACGAGGCCAACATCATGGCCTCGATGCTGGCCAAGCGCCTCGGCGCCCGCACCGTGATGACACTGATTAACAATCCGGCCTATGTCGATCTGGTGCAGGGTGGGGTGATCGATATCGCCATCTCGCCGCAGCAGACCACCATCAGTTCGCTGCTGACTCACGTACGCCGTGGCGACGTTGCCGCCGTGCACTCGCTGCGTCGCGGCGCCGCCGAGGCGCTGGAGGCGGTCGCCCACGGAGACAAGCGCAGCTCCAAGGTGGTGGGCCGTGCGATCGAGGAAATCGATCTGCCGCCGGGCACCACCATCGGCGCCATCATCCGCAACGATGAGGTACTCATAGCCCATGACGACGTGGTGATCGAAAACGGTGACCACGTGGTACTGTTCTTGGTCGACAAACGCCGCATACGCGAGGTCGAGCGCCTGTTCCAGGTGGGCCTCGCTTTCTTCTGATCAGACGGATCTGCAATGCGCTACCGGGTAATACTAAAAATCCTCGGCATCCTGCTGATGCTGTTCAGCCTGACGATGCTGCCATCGCTGCTGATCTCCCGTTACCACCACGACGGCGCTCAGCACGCCTTTCTGGCCGGTTTCGCGATCACCCTGCTGACCGGCTTCATCTGCTGGCTGCCGGTTTACCGCGTCCACCAGGAGTTGCGCACCCGCGACGGCTTCCTGATCACGGTTCTGTTCTGGACCGTGCTAGGCGTCTTCGGTGCGGTTCCCCTGATGCTGTCCGACGATCCACATCTCCCCGTGGTCGACGCCGTGTTCGAATCGATTTCCGGACTGACGACAACCGGCGCCACGGTGATGACCGGCATCGATGCGCTGCCGCCGTCGATCCTGTTCTACCGCCAGCAGCTGCAGTGGCTGGGTGGCATGGGCATCATCGTGCTGGCGGTGGCGATACTGCCGATGCTTGGTATCGGGGGCATGCAGCTGTACCGCGCCGAAACGCCCGGTCCGGTCAAGGACTCCAAGCTCACGCCCCGTATCACCGAGACCGCCAAGGCGCTCTGGTATATCTATCTGTCACTGACGATCGCCTGCGCGCTGGGCTACTGGTTCGCCGGCATGACGCCGTTCGATGCGATCGCTCACAGCTTCTCCACCGTCGCGATCGGCGGCTTCTCCACCCATGACGAGAGCATCGGCTACTTCGACAGCCCGCTGATCGAAGCCATCTGCATCTTCTTCATGGTGGTCTCCGGAATCAACTTCGGGTTGCATTACTTTGCCTGGCGCGCGCGCTCGCTGACACATTATTTCACCGATCCGGAATTCCGCTTTTATCTGGGGCTGCTGGTCGTGGTCACGCTGATATCGCTGTTCGCGCTGGTTCTGACCAACACCTACCAGCCCAACGAAGCGCTCCGTCGCGCCACTTTCATGGTGGTCTCGATCGCCACCACCACCGGATTCGCCACCGCCGACTTCGCCCACTGGCCGGTCATGCTGCCGTTCATGCTGTTCGTGATGGCGTTCGTCGGCGGCTGCGCCGCGTCGACCGGCGGCGGCATGAAGGTCATCCGCATTCTGTTGATCCTCAAGCAGGGGTATCGCGAGATCAAACGGCTGGTACACCCCAACGCCATCTTCCCGGTGAAGATCGGCAACAAGCCGATCTCCGACCGGGTGCTGGAAGCGGTCTGGGGGTTCTTTTCGGTCTACATGATCGTATTCGTGCTGATGCTGGTCGCGCTGCTCGGCACCGGGCTCGACCAGGTCACCGCCTGGTCGGCGGTCGGCGCCACGCTCAACAACCTCGGCCCGGGGCTGGGTGGCGTCTCGACCCACTTCGCCGACATCAACGATACCGCAAAGTGGATCCTCTGCTTTGCGATGCTGCTCGGGCGCCTCGAGGTCTTTACGCTGCTGGTCCTGTTCACGCCGATCTTCTGGCGGCGGTAAGGGCCAGCTGACGCGTCGCGCCCAACCGCTGGCGCGTCACCTTTTCCCGTATCGCTTCGGCTGCCCCTCCGGCCGCTCGCTGAAACGACGGTATTCCCACTGATATTGCTCTGGCAGGGCGCGGACACAGGCCTCGACCGAACGGTTCATCGCCGCTGCACCTTTTTCCAGATCGCGATCGCCGATGCCATCCTCCGCATCGCGAAAGAAAACTTCATAGCCTTCACCTTTGGGCAGCCGCTTGGCATATCCGCAGATGACCCGCGCGCCGGTCTGACGCGCCAGTTGCGGCACCAGCTTCATGGTCAGCGCGTCGATGCCGAAGAAGGGCGCGAAAACACCACCGGAACGTTCCGGCTGCTGGTCCGGCAATATGCCGACCATCTCGCCGCGCTTGAGCGCTTTCATCACCGTGCGCACGCCAGAGGCGTTGGCCGGCGCCATCGTGCTGCCGAGACGGGCACGCCGACGCAGGATCAGATCGTCGATCAGTTTCAGCTGCGGCGGTTTGTACATGGCGGTGAAGGGCCGGTAGCGATTGGATACATAGAGGTTGAGGAGTTCCCAATTACCCAGGTGGGGCGCCATCAGGATAACGCCGCGCCCCTCGGCCAGGGCGTCACGTACCACGCATTCGTCATGCACGTCGCGGATTTTGGCCAGGCTGCGCTCTGGCGACCAGAACCAGGACATGCCCATCTCCGCACTGGTGCAGCCAGTCTGCTCAAGGCTTTCCGCCGCCAGGTGGTCGCGCGCGTCATCGTCCAGCTCCGGGAAGCAGAGCTCCAGATTGCGCCAGGTATTGGCAGCAAGCTTGCCGCCGCGGTTACGCGCCTGCCGGCGCCCGA
Organism: Oceanospirillaceae bacterium; assembly: GCA_013373085.1. GTDB lineage: Bacteria > Pseudomonadota > Gammaproteobacteria > Pseudomonadales > Balneatricaceae > Marinobacterium_A. The sequence continues at coordinate 99,883 of JABXIM010000036.1, forward strand.
GCCAGCCGCCGAGTCCGTGCGCCCACCTCAGGGGCAGCAGGGCCAGCAGGCCAAGCGTTGCGATCACCAATGCCGCTTTCAGATTGTCCAGCACGGGAGCTCCCATCATCGTCCGTTACGGGTCGGGGCATTATATCCGATTCAGCGCCGACCACCCGTCCGGTAGGCCATTTGCTTCCCGAAACGTTAGTAGCTGCGCCGATAGGGTCGATTGGCCTCAGTTTTGCGCCGATTTCCTGTATAATTCCGCTCTTATTTTGGCCAATCGACTAAGTAGATGGTGATCTCCGTGACTGAAAAGGTGACCCCAGACGTCAGCACCTTCCAGGGCTTGATCCTGGCTTTGCAGCAATACTGGGCAGAGCAGGGCTGCGTCATCGTTCAGCCGCTGGATATGGAAGTTGGTGCGGGCACCTTCCATCCGGCGACCTTCCTGCGTTCCATCGGGCCCGAGACCTGGCGCTCGGCCTACGTCCAGCCCAGCCGTCGCCCGACTGACGGCCGCTATGGCGAGAACCCCAACCGCCTACAGCACTACTACCAGTTCCAGACCGTCATCAAGCCGTCACCGGACAACCTGCAGGAGCTGTACCTCGGCTCGCTCGAGCGTATCGGGCTGGACCTGAACGTCCATGACGTTCGCTTTGTAGAGGACAACTGGGAGTCGCCGACACTGGGCGCCTGGGGCCTTGGCTGGGAAGTCTGGCTCAACGGCATGGAAGTGACCCAGTTCACCTACTTCCAGCAGGCCGGTGGTCTCGAGTGCTACCCGGTTACCGGTGAGATCACCTACGGCCTCGAGCGTATTGCGATGTACCTGCAGGAAGTCGACAGCGTCTACGACCTGATCTGGACTCGCCACCCGGACGGCACCGTCGTGAGCTACGGCGACGTCTTCCACCAGAACGAAGTGGAACAATCCACCTACAACTTCGAGCACGCCGACGTCGAGACCCTGTTCGGCAACTTCGACTTCCACGAACGCGAGTGCAACAAGCTGCTGGCCCTCGAAACGCCGCTGCCGCTGCCGGCTTACGAACAGGTGCTGAAGGCCTCCCACACCTTCAACCTGCTGGATGCCCGCCACGCCATTTCGGTTACCGAACGCCAGCGTTACATCCTGCGCGTACGCACCCTGGCCCGCGACGTCGCCCATGCCTATTTCAATGCCCGCAAGGCGCTCGGCTTCCCGCTGGCCGACCCTGCAATCCGCGACGAAGTACTGGCTGCCTGCGCTGAGGAGAACGACTGATGGCAAAAGATTTCCTATTTGAGCTCGGCACCGAAGAACTGCCGCCCAAGGCACTGCTGAGCCTGTCCAACGCGCTGGAGGCCGAAATCCGCAGCGGTATCGAAGCCGTGCTCGGCAGTCAGGCGGCCGAGCTGCTGGCGCCGGCCCGCTTCCGCGCTTTTGCCGCGCCGCGCCGACTGGCACTGCTGGTCGAACAGCTGTGTACCGAAGTCCCGGCCAGCGTGTTTTTCGTCCAGGGTCCCCCGGCACGCATCGCCTTCGACGCCGACGGCAAGCCGAGCAAGGCGCTTGAAGGCTTCGCCCGCAAGTGCGGCGCCAGCGTCGAAGCCCTCGAAGAGATCGACGGCAAGATGTGCTACCGCCAGGAAACCGCTGCCAAACCGCTGGCGGACGAGCTACCGGCCATCGTTCAGCACGCGCTGGACAAGTTACCGATTCCGAAGCGCATGCGCTGGGGCGCATCCCGCACCGAGTTCGTGCGCCCGGTGAAATGGGTCTGCATGCTGTTTGGCGACGAGGTCATCGACTGCGCCATCGCAGGTCTGCGGGCCGGCCGCAAAACGCGCGGTCACCGCTTCCATTACAACCATGATATTGAGCTGATCGCGCCTGCAGAGTACGAGCGCGTTCTGCGCGAGAATGGCCACGTGATCACCGACTTCGCCGAGCGCCGCGAGCTGATTCGCAGCCAGCTGCTGGCCGAAGCCGAAAAGGTCGGCGGCGAAGTCGTTATCGATCCAGACCTGCTCGACGAAGTCACCGCGCTGAACGAGTGGCCGGTGGCCCTGACCGGGCGTTTCGAGGAGCGCTTCCTCGCCGTGCCCGCGCAGGCGCTGATTTCCACCATGGCCGACAACCAGAAGTACTTCCACCTGCTGAACGGGCAGGGCGGGCTGATGCCGTACTTCATCACGGTCGCCAACATCGCCTCCAAAGAGCCGCAGCAGATCATCGACGGTAACGAGAAGGTTATTCGCCCGCGTCTCGCCGACGCTGCGTTCTTCTTCGAGACCGACAAGAAGACATCGCTGGAAGCCCGCGTGGAAAAGCTCAAAGCCATCGTTTTCCAGAAAGACCTTGGCAGCGTCTACGACAAGACCGAGCGCGTCGCCAAGCTCGCCACCGTGATCGCCGAGAGCATCGGCGGTTCGCCCGCCTGGGCCGAGCGTGCCGCGCGCCTGTCGAAGTCCGACCTGGTCACCGATATGGTGCTGGAGTTCCCGGAGCTGCAGGGCCTGATGGGCTACCACTACGCGCTAAACGATGGCGAAGCGGAAGAGGTCGCGCTGGCGCAGGACGAGCAGTACATGCCGCGCTTCGCCGGCGATCGCCTTCCGGAAACCCTGACCGGCGCCGCCGTCGCCATCGCTGACCGCCTGGATACCCTGGTCGGTCTATTCGGCATCGATCAGCCGCCGACCGGTTCCAAAGACCCATTCGCACTGCGTCGTGCCACCCTGGGCGTGCTGCGCATCATCGTCGAGAAGGAACTCAACCTGGATCTGCAGACGCTGCTGAAAGTCGCCGCAGACAGCCACACCAGCCTGTCCGCACGCGATGGCGTCGAAGGCCGGGTGCTGGACTTCATGCTCGAGCGTTTCCGCGCCTGGTACGAGGATGCCGGCATTCCGGTCGAAACTTTCCTGGCGGTACACGCCCTGCGTCCGACCCGCCCGCTCGATTTCGATCGCCGCGTGCGCGCGGTCGCGCACTTCCGTTCGCTGCCCGAAGCAGACGCCCTGGCAGCCGGTAACAAGCGCGTCAGCAACATCCTCGGCAAGCAGGCAATACCGGCCGGCAGTCTGGTCGACGAAGCCTTGCTGCAGGAGGATGCGGAAAAGGCACTGGCTGAGCGGGTCAAGGTGCTGCAGGTCGAACTGCAGCCGGCCTTTGGCCGCGGCGATTATCAGTTCGCGCTGGAGAAGCTCGCGAGCTTGCGCGAGGTTGTCGACCGCTTCTTCGACGAAGTGATGGTTATGGCCGATGACGAAGCGATACGCAATAACCGCATCGCTCTGTTGTCGCAGCTGCGCGCGCTCTTCCTCGGTATCGCTGACATCTCGGTAATCGGAAGCTAATCGCCATCGAGACCTGAACGACAGAACCCGCCAATCGGCGGGTTCTTTTTTTGGGGATCAGGTTACCCGCGCTGTTGTAGGGTGGGTACAGGATCGGTGGTCGCAACTCATCCCAACCAAAATCAGTCGATCTGTTCCGCAACCGATATGATCGACCCCATCCTTCCGGCAGCGGCTCGATTTAAGTTCCACGTGGAACATCCGACCGGCTTCAAGCGCCGCATGAACCGCGGAGCTGCCGTTGACGAGAGAAGCTGTCGGTAGGCAGGTTCCCAATTAGAGCCCCCAGAAACACCAACACCATGCTGGACATCAACACTACGGTCAGGGGCTCACCGAACAGCGGCACCGCCAAGCCGCCGGCGAATACCGGCACCAGCGCCATCAGCCCGCCCATGCGAGTTGCACCAAGCGACTGTACCGCCCTTACGTAACAGATCATCTGAACGATAGTTGCCAGCAACCCCTGGTAGAGGACCTGAGTCACGAGCATTTCCACGGCAACCTGATCCAGCGATGACGGCATCCAAAGCACGTAAACGGGAAGGTAGAGCAGGGCGGTGACCACGACGACGCCGACAGTTGCATGCCAGGCGTCAATCGACCAGCTTCGCAGCAAGGCTGTATAAATCGCCCAGCATAGGCACGCGATCACGAAGCAGATGTCGCCGCGCCAGTAATCGGAACTTCCCAGCAGCGTATCGAACAACAGCACCATGATACCGACGCTGCTGATGGCGATCCCCAGCCAGGCTCGTGCCGGCTTGCGCTCACCGGCGAGCAACACTGCCGACACCGCGATCATGATCGGCATCAGGCCCGGAAGCAGCAAGGCCGCGTGGGTCGCCGGCGCACGTTCGAAACCACTGTAGACAAACAACCCGTATCCCAGTCCACCGACCAGGCCCAGTACCAGCACGCGCACGTCGGCAAGCTTGCGGCGTAGACGCCAGGCCAGCGGAAGCAGCATCAGGAAGGCCGAACCAAAGCGCAATGCGAGCATGTCCGGCATCGCCAGAGCGGCCAGCGTGCCGGCGCGGGAAATGAGGATAAAACCGGTCCAGATCGCAATAGCCGCCAGTGCGTAAGCGATACCATTGACCGTGGATTGCCGCTCGACACCAGCGTTCATGTTTAGACCTCTTCAGTTGATTGTCGAATTGGCGCTAGAATACCCTCGACAGGCTTTCACTAATAACGAATAATAAAGAAATAAATTTTCTCTTTTAGTGAAATACAGAGTAGCCCTATGGATATCTCAGACCTGCAGGTATTCAAGGCCGTCGTCGAAGCGGGCGGCATTTCCCGCGCCGCCGAGCAGCTGCACCGGGTTCCATCCAATGTGACGACACGTATACAGAAGCTGGAGGAATCGCTGGGGCTGGCGCTGTTTAACCGGGAGCGCAACAGGCTTCGGATAACCCCGGCGGGTACCCGCCTGCTGGCCTATGCCGAGCAAATGCTGCAATTGCGACAACAGGCACTGGATGACCTCACCAGCCCGGTACCCGCCGGTACCTTGCGTCTTGGCTCGATGGAAAGTACCGCTGCCGCGCGTCTCCCATCCATACTGGTGGATTTCCATGCGCGCTTCGACAAAGTCGAACTGGAGCTCGCAACCGGCGCGTCGGGACCTTTGGTGGATCGTGTACTGCAGGGGAAGCTGGACGTGGCACTGGTCGCTGACCCGGTGGACGATCACAGGCTACTGCGCCTGCCCTGTTTTGAGGAGCAGCTGGTGGTGGTCAAGCCGGCATCGCTCGCTCATACACGCGGCCCCGGACAGCTGCCGGAACCCTTGACCGTCGTCGGCTTTACCCAGGGCTGCTCCTATCGCGACCGCATCGAACGCTGGCTCGCCACCGCGCACCGACGTTGCGATCGCCTGATCGAGATTCCCAGCCATCACACCATGCTCGCCTGTGTCCTCGCCGGGATGGGGGTCGCGATGGTGCCGAAATCGGTGCTGGCGCTGCACCCGACAATTACGGGTCTGTCGCTGGAAGACCCCGATACAGAAATCGCCGAGGCGACCACCTACCTGGTTTGGCGTCGCGATTCAGCTTTGCCGGCAATCACGGCCTTGCGAGACATTCTCGCTAAGCCCACCGGGGCTCAGACTTCAAGGTAGCGCCTTTCCAGATGACGCCGGAACCAGTCGGGATTGAGCGGTTCGCCAGTTGCCTGCTGCAGCAACTCGCCGGTCTCCAGCAGGCACCCGTGACGCCAAACTCGCTCCCTCAACCAGGTCGTCAGAGGCATGAAGTCACCCTCACGTAAGCATTCATCGAGGTCCGGAAGATCACGTTTCAACGCCCCGAACAGTTGCGCCGCATAGAGAGCACCCAGGGTATAAGTGGGGAAATAGCCGAAGCCGCCGTCCGTCCAGTGAATGTCCTGCATGCACCCGTCGCGGTAATTTCCCGCGGTCGAGATTCCCAGCCAGGTCTCCATCTTCTGCGTCCAGAGTTCGGGGATGTCATCCACCTCGAGTTCACCCTCGATCAGCCTCCGTTCAATTTCATACCGCAGGATAATGTGGAAGGGGTAGGTGACCTCGTCGGCATCGACCCGGATCAGCCCTGGCTGCACTCTGGTAAATAGGCGACAGAGATTGTCCCCGTCCAGATACGCCTGGTGACCCGTACCGAATGCCTCAACCAGCAGCGGAGAAAGCCAGTGCAGAAAGGCGGGATGCCGTGCCAGCTGCATCTCGAACAGCAAGCTCTGACTTTCGTGCACAGCCATCGATCGCGCTTCGCCTGCCGGCAGGCCGAGCCACTCTGCCGGCAGGTTCTGCTCGTAGCAGCCGTGCCCGGTTTCGTGAATAACGCCCATCAGGCTGCCGGTGAAGTCGTCGTCGGTATAGCGTGTGGTGATACGCACGTCCTCCGGCACGCCACCACAAAAAGGATGCACACTGACGTCGAGCCGGCCACGGTCGAAGTCGAAGCCCAGCTTCGACATAACCTTGAGCCCAAGCTGACGCTGAGCCTCCGTCGCAAAGCGGCCATTCGACAACACATAGGGCTCGGCAGCCTGCCGCTCCACCACCTGCTGGCACAATTCCGGCAGCCAGGTGGTGATATCGCCAAACAGGGCGTCGAGCTTGTGCGATGTCATTCCCGGCTCGTAAAGATCGAGCAAACTGTCGTAACGGCCACAGCCCTGATGCTCGCCCCGTACCGACGCCTCCTCGCGGCTCAGCCGCACCACCTCGCGCAGGTTTGGCAGAAATCCGGACCAGTCGTTCTGTCGACGCTGCTCGCGCCAGGCATGTTCGCAGCGGGCACCGGCGAGGGACTGTGCCTCGACCAGCCTATCGGGGAGCGCAGCAGCGCGGTTCCAGGCCCGCTTCATTTCGCGCAGATTGGCGTGTTGCGACAGATCGAGTGGCTCTTCTGCAGCCAGGCTCAGCCAGTCATCCATCTCCGGCGCGGTCAGTTGCCGGTGCTCCAGCAAGGCCAGCTCCGCCAGTGCCTGACTGCGTGCCTCGTTGCTTCCGGACGGCATCATGGTAGCCTGATCCCAGTGGCAGATAGCCGCCAGATGCCCGAAGCGATGGAGCATCCGGAAGCGCTCGCAAAGTTGCTGGTAAGCGGAAGTCATGGATTTCCTCTCTGGTGCCGTAACGCTCGCGCCGTGACGGTGGGCAAGCGTCATTGCTTTCGGTCATACTCTGAGGCCGGGGCGCCCCTGTGCTCCATTCAAGTCTAGCCGAGCACGGACATGGCGATTGCCTGCCGTATTCCCTGCGCGGACCGCTCTATCTCTCAACGGAAAGGAGTTCCCATGGCCGGTACCAGCCTGCTGGCGTTACTCGACGATATCGCCACCGTACTCGACGACATTTCAGTGATGACGAAGGTCGCTGCGAAAAAGACCGCCGGCGTGCTCGGCGACGATCTTGCACTCAACGCCGAACAGGTAACGGGAGTACGGGCCGAACGGGAGATTCCAGTGGTCTGGGCTGTCGCCAAGGGATCCTTTCTCAACAAGCTGATCCTGGTTCCGGCCGCGTTGCTGATCAGTGCTGTCGCGCCCTGGCTGATCCTGCCCATGCTGATGCTGGGCGGCGCCTACCTCTGTTACGAGGGATTCGAAAAGATCGCGCACCGCTGGCTACACCCAGCGGCCGAAGAGGACGTAAAACACGCCGAGAAGCTGAAGGCGCTAAGCGACCCCGAAGTGGACCTGGTCGCCTACGAGCGCGACAAGGTTCGCGGCGCCATTAGAACCGACTTCATCCTCTCTGCGGAAATCATTGTGATCGCACTGGGCATTGTCAGCGAGTCCAGCTTCATCACCCAGGTCGCGGTGGTCAGCGCTGTTGCGCTATTCATGACGATGGCGGTCTACAGCCTGGTCGGGGGGATAGTGAAACTCGACGACGCCGGCCTGTTTCTTATCTCCAGGGGCGAGGACAGCACGCTTTACGGCCCCGGGAAGGCGCTCGGAAGAGCACTGCTCAAGGGCGCGCCCATGCTGATGAAGCTGCTGTCGGTCGTCGGCACCGCGGCCATGTTCCTGGTCGGCGGCGGCATACTGATTCACGGCCTGCCGGGCGCCGAACACCTGCAACACAGCCTCGCCGAACAACTCGGGGCAAGTGCCGGCGCAGTGGCTGCCTGGTTGACCGGCCCCGTCAGCGGCGGCCTCACAGGGCTTGTTGCGGGCGCAATGCTGGTCGGCATTGTGCAGCTCGGCAGCCGATTGTGGAAAGGAGCTTCCGCTCACTGACAAACCTGCAGGTTCCACGTGGAACACCGACATGAGAAAAAGGGCTGTGATACGACAGCCCTTTTGTTTTTGTAACGCACAGCCTTAGCCGCGGTTACCGAAGTTGGCCTCGATTCGCTGACGCAGATAATCCGCCGCGGTGATCGGCGGGTACTTGCCTTTAGGCCCCTCGATGACCACATCTTTGTTGGCCTGGCAAAAATAGGCGAGGCTGAAGCGGGCACCGGTATATTCGCCGGTCTCGGGCATCCGCACCCGGTGCAAGGTGGACTTGAGCGCGTCATCGCTCCAGCGCATCAGCATATCGCCGATATTGCAGGTGATGATCCCGGTGTCCGGTTGCACGCTGGTCCACTCGTTGGAACCCGCCTCCTTGCCGGGGCACAGCTGGAGCCCACCCTGACCGGTTTGTTGAAAAACCATCGTCAGGCAGTCGAAGTCGGTATGCGCACCGGCACGCCAGTAACCCTCTTCGGGCCGGTATTGAGGCGGCAGAGCATAGTAATGCAACAGTCGGAGCGTGCTCTGATAGGTCTCGCTCGCCGGATCGTGTGCCCGGGTGAAGAAGTTTCGTTCGAAGCCGAGCCGGTCGGCAAAGCACGACATGACCTTCATGCCCAGGTCATGACAGCGAGCCTCGAACCTCAGCATCTCGTGCTGGAATCCGCCCAGCACTTCCCGTTCCGGCCAGAGGCCCTCCATGCGTGGCAGCGTGACCTGGTAGGACTCCTTCTGATCCGCGGTGCCGGTAGAAGGCCGGATCTGCGCCCGGGTTTCCCAGCCTGCGTTCTGGCCGTCACGCAGCGGGTAACGAGCCTTGGTTTCCTCGGGCAGCCCGAAGAACTGCTCGGCCATCGAGAATGCGTCCCGGATATGGCCGATCTCTATACCGTGATTCACCAGCTGGAAGAAACCGATATCGGCAGCGGCCTCCCACAGCTGTTCCGTAATTTCATCGCGCCGGGCATCGAAGTCCGAAAGGTCGATCAGCGGTACTTCCCGCTGCCGCTCCTGACCGCGTTGCCCGAGGGTCAATTCGAGATTGAGTTCGTCCAGTGCATAGGCACTTGTCTGTTTCAGCATTCTAACTCTCCTGATTATCTTGGCAGTGACCCCGCAGGGGCAGCCAACGGTTAATCAGAGCAATGACCCGGTTCATCCTGTCAGCTTCTACTCTGCTACGACTTCCGGCACCGCCGGAAAGGTATTGCGACATCAGCTGCTCAATGCTGCCTGGTCTCCAACAAGCTCCACGGAAACAGGCGCTTTTGAATCAACTGCACCAGCCTGAACAGCAGCAGGCTCACCGCCGACAGGAAGAAGAGCCCGGCAAAAGCCTGAGGGATCTTGAAGTAGGAAGTGGAGAACTGCACGAAGTAGCCGAGTCCCTGTTCGGCCGCCACGAACTCGGCCACCACGGCACCGATGATCGAAAGCGTTATCGCGACCTTGAGGCCACTGAACAGGTGCGGTACCGCATAGGGCAGACGGATCTGCCAGATCTCGCGACTGCCCCTGGCCCTGAGCGAGCGTGACAGCTCGATCAGTTCCGGCGGCGTCGACATCATGCCGGTGGTCGCCGCGACCACGATCGGGAAAAAGCTGATCAGGCAGGTGATCAGGATGCGCGGCGCATCGCCGGTCCCCAGGATCACGATGATCAGCGGAGCAACGGCGACGATCGGCGTCGACTGGACCACGACCAGAGCGGGGTAGAGCGTGCGGGACAGGTAGCTCGAACGCACCATGCCAATTGCCAGCGGCAGGCTCACGGCGATCGAAATCAGGAAGCCGAGCAGGGCGACCCTCAGCGTCGACCAAAGGTGCCCGAGCCAGCGCATCGCGTCGACATCGGTGAAGGCCGCCAGTATGGCGCTCGGTGCGGGCAGCAGATACTCGGGCACCTCGCCGAGCCGGCAGCCGAGCTCCCAGGCCAGCAGAAAACTCAACAGCGTGAGCAACGGCGCCTGTTTCGAAAGCAGCCGCGCACCCCGCTCAGGCCGCATGGTGCGGCCGGTAGATAAGGTCTCTGATTTGACTTGAGTATTCATGGAAGCGTTTCTCCTGGATCGAAGCAACAGTGCGGGGACGGGGCAGGTCGATCGCGATATTCGAGACCAAGGTGCCCGGACGCTCGCTCATGACCAGTACACGGTCCGAGAGCAACACCGCTTCGGTAATGGAATGGGTGATGAAGAGCACCGTCTTGGGCCTTTCGTTCCAGATGCGCAGCAGCTCGAACCCCATCTCTTCGCGGCTCAATGCATCGAGCGCCGAGAAGGGTTCGTCCATCAGCAGCACATCGGGATCGAGCAGCAACGCCCGTGCGATACCGAGACGCTGCTGCATGCCCCCCGACAACTCGCCGGGCATCCGGTCACAAAAGTCACCGAGGCCAACCATCGCGATCAGCTCCCGGGCACGTTCGTAGTCTGCCCGGGCGACCCGGCCGGTCTTGTGACGGACGGGGAAAACGACGTTCTCGAGCGCGTTCAGCCACGGCAGCAGGGTCGGCTTCTGGAACACGATACCCACCTCATCGCGGGGCTCGGTGACCGGCTGTCCGAACAGCGTCACCTGACCGCGGGTCGGCATCAGCAGCCCCGACAGCAGTCGCAGCAGGGTCGACTTCCCGCACCCGGACGGGCCGACGACTGCAACGAACTCGTGCCGGCCGATATCGAAGCTGACATCCTTCAGGGCCATCAGGCTGCTACCGTCGGGCCGGCTGAACACCTGGCTGATCTGCTCGAAACTGACGAATGGCTTCATTTTTACTGCTCCGGCATAAAGCTGCGATTGACGGCCGTCTCGACGTCGAACGCGGAAGCGTCCAGATCCTGCGCCGCGGCCACCAGCTGCCAGGTATTGGCGAGACGGGTCGGCTCAAGCCGTCCCATGCCGTCGCGCGCACTGACTTCGTTGAACACCAGCTTCATGGTGTCGGTGATGGTCGCCGCCGCCACTGCAGCATCGACCTCTGGCACCATGGCGTTGATGTTCTCGCCCGCGGTGACCGGATGTTCATGGGTGAAGGAAACCGCCTTGGCAAAGGCGCGAACGAAGCGTTTGGCGACGTCCGGGCGCTCTTCGAGGAAGCGTTCGTTGGCAACCAGGGTCGCGCTGTAAAGCTCGAGACCCGCCTCGGACCAGGGCAATACCTTGAGGGATTTGCCGGCCGATTCCGCCTGGGCGCGGTAGCGCTGGGTGTCCGTAACCCAGGAGATGACGACGTCGGTCTGCCCTGTGACCATCATCGGGCTCAAGGAGCCCGGGTCGGACTTGGTCAGCCTGATATCGGACATCTCGAGACCGTTATCCTTGAGCAGCAGCGGAAGGTATACGTTCGACGAGGTGAACGGCGAGGTCGCGACCTTCTTGCCGGCAACATCCCTGACGCTGTTGATACCGCTGCCCTCCAGCACCATGAACGCATGCGGCGCCTGGGTGAAAACCGAGTAGACCGCCGTTACCGGCACCCGAGACTGCGCCCTGGCGGCCAGCAGGGCACCTATGTCAGACAGGCCAATATCGGCGTTGCCGGTCGCCAGCTTGGTAATGGCATCGGTCGATCCCCGGCCGCCGGCGATGCTGACCTCGAGATCCTCATCGGCGAAAAAGCCCTGCTGAATGCCCACGTATACGGGCGCCTTGTCCCCACCGGGCAGCCAGTCGAGCTGGAAGGTAACCTTGTCAGCAGCCTGTACCGGTACGGAACCAAGCGCCACGGAAAGGGATAGGGCGGTAAAGACGGAACGGATTTTCATCGTTGAGCTCCACTGAGTGCAGATAATCAGTCGATGCAATCGCAGGGGAGGTTCTGGAAGGGATGCTGGGGCATGCGGTAAACGCAACATCTCCGTGCAATGCAATCCCGGGAACCAGGTCCCCACCAATGCATATCGACACCGAGATGAGCAATGTCCTGAGCACAGGGGTGCTCTAACCGCTTCTACTCAACTCAGGCCCGGGCAGCCGAACGCTATCCAGGCCATTCGCTTTCTACTTGTCTAACAAGTCTCGATAAATAATCAGCAACCGTCGTGCCAGCGTACGCGAGCCGCTGAACATCACGTCATGTTCGCCGGCACCGCCATCCGGCCCGCACGAATCTGGTTCACAATTCGGCCGAGCGGAGTGCCTCTTGCACTAATCCAGTGCCCGAAGGTTCGCAACCGTATCGCGAGCCTGGGTTGCAAGATGACGCTCGTCCAGCGCGGTAACCCGGCCGTCGACCACCGACCAGCGGCCGTTCACCATGACCCGCTCGACGGCAGCCGGCTCGCCGCAGAGTATCGGCGCCTGCGCCTGCTCCCAGACACCGGCAAAGCGGGGATGGTCGAGGTCGAAGATCAGCAGGTCCGCGGGGGCTCCGACCTCCAACCGGCCGAGCGACGGGAAGCCGAGCATACGGGCACCCTCTTCGCTACCCCATTTCAGCACCTGGGCGACGGACGTCGCATCGGGCCCCAGGCGGGTCCGGTGCAGCAGCCAGGTCGCGTAGAGCTCACCGATCAGGCTTCCACCTTCGGCAGACCCGGAGCCATCAACCCCGATCGACACCTGCATGCCGGCCGCCGCCATTTCGGGAATCGGCGCGATTCCGCTACCCAGACGGGCATTGGAAATGGGGCAGTGCGACACACCGGTCCCCGTCGCACCCAGCAGCCTGCGATCCTCGGGGCCGGCGTTGACCAGGTGGGCGAACCAGACGTCCTCGCCAAGCCAATCGCATTGCGCCGCCAGTTCAACCGCGCTGCAGCCATAACGCTCGCGGGACACCTGATCGTCGAACGGCACTTCGAGCAGATGGGAATGCAGCCGCAGCCCGCGGCCTCGCGCGAAAGCGGCCACCTCTTTCAGATGCGCCGGCGGCATCGAGTGCACCAGGGTCGTCGGTGCCACGACGACCTTGAAGAGGGCGTCATCGTCGTCCCGGTGATAGCGGTCGGCGACGGCCTCCGTACGCATCAGAAACTGCTCCAGCGACTCAGCCTCGACACCCGCCTTCTGCATGCCCTTGTGTGTCATGCGACCGGTGGTACCGCCCCGGCAGAGCACATAGCGGATACCGACTTCCTCCGCCGCCTGAAACAGCACAGCCTCCATTTCCGGAGACGAGTTCGCATGATAGAGATAGTGATGGTCGGCGCAGGTCGTGCAGCCGCTGCGCAGCAATTCGGTGAAGCCGACCCTGGCCGCGGTATAGAGCATTTCCGGTGTGAACTTCGGCCAGTGTCGATAGGGTACCGACTGCAGCCAGTCGCCCAGCCCCTGATCGAGACCTGCGGCAATGCCCTTGAGAATGGACTGAAAGAGATGGTGGTGGGTGTTGACCAGGCCCGGATAGATCACCTTGTCGCTGGCGTCGATCACCTCATCGCCCGGTTGCGGGCTGAGGCTGCCAATGGCCTCTATGCGCGTACCACGGATGCGAATATCGCGCTTGCCATCCAGACCCAGCCAGCCGTTCTTGATCACGGTAGCGTACATTGCATTGCTTCCTTCTGTTGCCTGTGAAAGAAGGCAGGTCGCGCGAACGGACCTGCCAATCCACACCGACCAGAGCAATGTCCCGGGCAAAGCGCCCTGACCGCTTCTACTCCAGAACTCGGTGAAACGTCGGCAACAGATTCAGCAAAGGCTATGCCAGTGGCACAGCCTCGACAATCACACCCTTAGAGCGTGCAGGCAGCGAACCAACCGAACACCAACAGCGGAAGGTTATAGTGCAGGAAAGTCGGGACCACGGTGTCCCAGATATGGTTGTGCTGACCATCGATATTGAGGCCAGCGGTCGGCCCCAGGGTCGAATCGGAGGCCGGTGAGCCGGCATCGCCGAGCGCAGCGGCGGTACCGACCAGCGCCACTATCGCCATCGGCGAAAAGCCGAGCTGCACAGCCAGCGGCACGTAGATCGCGGCGATGATCGGAATGGTCGAAAACGAGGAGCCGATCCCCATCGTGATCAGCAGTCCGACGATCAGCATCGCCAACGCCGCCATACCACGGTTACCCGCCACCAGGTCCGCCGAGGCGGCTACCAGCGACGCGATGTGCCCGGTGTCGCGGAGCACCTGCGCAAAACCGCTGGCGGCGATCATGATGAAACCGACCATCGCGAGCATCTTCATGCCCTCGGTGAAGGCATCGTCTCCTTCGCTCCATTTCAGTACCCCGGAGAGCGAAAAAATCAGGAAGCCGATCAGGCCACCGAGCACCATCGAATCGGTCCAGAGCTGTACCAGGAAGGCTGCCGCGATGGCCCCGCCGGCAACCAGCAGCGTCTTGCGCGAATAGGCTGCCGCGGTATTTTCCGTGCGGGCAATCCGCTCCACGCTGTAATCACGCTTGCCACGGTAGCTGATGAAGACCGCCACCAGCAGACCGGCGATCATGCCCAGCGCCGGAATCAGCATCGCCCGAAACGGATCGATACCGCTGACGTCTAGCCCGCTCTTGGTGATGTTGGCCAACAGGATGTCATTGAGGAAGATCGAGCCGAAGCCGACCGGCAGCAGCATGTAAGGCGTCACCAGGCCGAAGGTCAGTACGCAGGCCACCAGCCGGCGGTCCATGCGCAGTTTCGCCATCACGTACAGCAGCGGCGGCACCAGCAGCGGAATGAAGGCGATATGGATGGGGATAAGGTTCTGGGACGAGATGGCGGCCAGCAGCAGCAGGCCGATCAGACCGTAACGGATCAGGCCCAGGCGCCGCTGGTCGGTTTCCTGTCCCAGCAACCGCGCGATCCGGTCGGCCAGCAAGTGCGGAATGCCGGACTTGGAGATCGCCACCGCGAAGGCGCCGAGCAGGGCATAGCTGAGCGCGATCTGGGCACCACCGCCCAGGCCGTTATTGAAGGAAGTGACGGTTTCCTCGATCGACAGCCCGCCGATTACACCGCCGAGCAGCGAGGCGGTGATCAGCGAAATGACCACGTTGATACGTGCCAGGCTCAGCAGCAGCATCGCCAGTACGCTGATCAATACGGCATTCATGCCGAAACCTACGGGATCGAAGAGCCGATACAGCAGGTAGCCCGAAATAACAGCGAAAAGTGCGATCACCAGGCGTGACACGCCGCTGTCCGAAACCGGGCGGGAAGTAAGTTCAGGGTTCAAAATGCAGTCCTCGTTATCATTATGGATGCACAGGGCCAGGGTGCCGGCGCAGGCGCGCCAGCGGGGGAACTGCCGTAACTGTTGCCGGCATCTGTACGCCATCGCTCCGGGCGCTGCTCATATCCCTTTCATCTGTGCCAATCCAAGCGCGCAAGGATGCCGCCCGCGGCGACCATTGGCAACCTTCAGACGCAGAGCGAAAACACGGAGTCGCGATGACGCCAGCCACCGTCACCAGTCAGCAGAACGATGCGCCGCCCGCCTTGCGACGGGTGGCCAGCGGTGCGGCGATGGCCGCACCGGCAATGATGCTCAGTGACTCGGCAGCAGGCCTGTCGGCATGTAGCGGTTGAGGGCACCGCTCTGGATCAGCTGGCAGGCATTTTCGATATCCGGAGAGAAGTAGCGGTCCTTGTCGTAGAAGGGTACCCGCATGCGCAGATCCGACTTCGCGGCCTCGACCAGTTCCGCCGCCTTCAGGGGCGCGCGGAAATCCAGACCCTGGCAGGCGGCAAGATACTCCACCGCCAGAATGCCGGCGGTGTTGTCAGACATATCGCGCAGGCGACGGGCCGCGAAGGTCGCCATCGAAACGTGGTCCTCCTGGTTGGCCGAGGTCGGGAGGCTGTCGACCGAGGCCGGGTGGGCCAGTGTCTTGTTTTCCGAAGCCAGGGCCGCGCCGGTAACCTGCGCGATCATGAAGCCGGAGTTCACGCCGCCGTTCTCGACCAGGAAGGGCGGCAGCTTGCTCAGATTCGAGTCGATCAGCAGCGCCATGCGACGCTCCGACAGGGCGCCGATTTCGGCAATCGCCAGCGCCAGGTTATCGGCGGCCATCGCCACCGGCTCGGCGTGGAAGTTACCCGCCGAGATGAAGTCGTCGGTCTCGACGAATACCAGCGGGTTGTCGGATACCGAGTTCGCTTCCACCAGCAGCACCTCGGCCGCCTGGCGAATCTGCTGCAGGCAGGCACCCATGACCTGGGGCTGGCAGCGCAGCGAGTAGGGGTCCTGCACCTTTTCACAGCCCTGGTGCGAATCGCCGATTTCGGAACGGTCGCCGAGCAGGTGACGGTAAGCGGCGGCCGCGTCGATCTGTCCCAGCTGCCCCCGGACTTCGTGCACCCGCGCATCGAACGGGCGTCGGCTGCCCAGGGCCGCTTCAACCGAGGTGGCGCCGGCAACGGTTGCTGCCGCATACAGATCCTCCGCCGCGAACAACCCCTTCAGGGCAAAGGCAGTCGAGGCCTGGGTACCGTTGAGCAGGGCCAGGCCCTCCTTGGGTGCCAGGGTGATCGGCTCGAGCCCGGCCAGGCGCAGCCCCTCGGCGCCGCTCAGCCGTTCGCCACGGTGAGTCACTTCGCCTTCGCCGAGCAGCACCGTGCTCATGTGCGCCAGCGGAGCCAGGTCGCCGGACGCGCCAACCGAACCCTTCTGCGGCACGCAGGGGTAGATGCCGGCGTTGACCAGTCGGATCAGCGCCTCGATGACCTCCAGGCGGATACCGGAATAACCGCGCGCCAGCGAATTGATCTTCAGCACCATCATCAGGCGTACACAGGACTCATCCATCAGCTCGCCGATACCCGCAGCGTGCGACAACACGATACTGCGTTGCAGCAGTTCGAGATCCTCGGGTGCAATACGGGTATTGGCAAGCAGGCCGAAGCCGGTATTGATGCCGTACACCACACGGCCTTGCTCGATAACCCTGGCCACCGCCTGGGCACTGTCCCGGATGCGCACATGGCTGGCGGGATCCAGGCTAAGCTCCGTCGGAGCCTGAGCCACGGCACGCAGTTCTGCAAGGGTCATCTGTCCGGGTTTGATGGTGAGTTGCTGCATTGTCGTTGTTCCTGAAAGATGGATCGGCGCAGGCGACGTTCAGCGACGGCCCGCAAATGTATATACCTATATATATTATTTGTGGGACGCACGGCAATCGCCACTTGGCGGTCATCAGGGTTCAAGGCGCTGTCCGAACCCAGATCAGCCCCTTTTATCAACCGTCTTATGTATTATAGATAGGCCGTCGTAAACCGTTTTTCGGAATTAAATTCAATGAGTTAAAAAACAACGCCCTGACCGTTGGCGGCATTGCGCCACTCAGAAAACGCCGGCTATTCAATAAATTTCATGTCGATTAGGCCTGCTAATGCGAGCTGGAGGAAACACCCGTCCCCATACCCCGGCGGGCACGATACGCCGTCGCTGTTGTCTCTAGTACAAGAGACTCCAATGAGCCTCCCGTCTATTTGCGGCCGTTTTCAGGCCCGGATGAGGAGAGATCGCCGTGTCCAATCGCTGGTCGTTATTTCTGTCAATCGATGCCTACGGTGCCGGCTGCGGCCCTGAATCCGAACTGCTGGTATCCGTCGATCACCTGATGCAGGCGGCATTCCGCATGGGGCGCTACGGCTGTCCGAAACATCCGCATCAGCTATTCGTCCTGCAATGCGGAGACGGTTTCCTGATCGCCAGCGAATTTCATGAAACCTCGCTTGAACGCTGTGCCTGCATTGCCACCGCGCTGATGCGACACCTGGCTGCCGAAGGTCGCTGGACCCGTGGCGCCATCAGCGAAGGCGAGTTGGTCGATCAGCAGGAAGCAGAACCACCGGAGCTTCGTGCAAGCCTGGTCGAAGATCATACCTACTCGCTGCATATGGGCTTGATGAACACCAGCCCGGTCATGGGCACGGCACTGATCCGGCCGCTTAGCATCGACCGCACAGCGCCACCCGGGCCGTTGCTGTGGATCCGCCAGTCCCGGACGTCACGGCTGGGGCCTAATATAACCGTACGCTCAGCGGAAGGCGTTGCCGGACTGGCCGCGATCGACTGGGTGCACCTGCAATCGCCACTGCTGGACAAGTTGAGCCTTGCAGCCGGACTGCAGCATGAACCGGTCGAACGGCTCGAGCAGAAACTTGCCGACTTCTGCCGCATCAGTCCACTGCCCAAAAGCTGGATCGACAGCGTCGGCTCGCTGCTGCGCATTCCATCGCTCACGCAAAGCGCATGACCGCTGACAAAAGGAAGATGGCTGAGCGGGCAAAGCTGTGGATAGACAAACCCCGGTCTTTAACCGAGGGTTAGCGACATTATCCCCAGGCATCGCGTAATAGTAATTACCCACAGCACGCGCGGGTGTCAGAGGTGTAACTGACGGGCAGGAGAAGAGGAAATATCCACAACCCAGACCCACGGGTTTCGCAGCCTCAGGAAAAGGGGCTGTCCACAGCTCAGGATTATCCGGCGACTGCCATTCGAGCAGTTTGCGCTCGCGTTTATTTTACATGTGGATAAATAGATAGGCCTGTAGTGCGGGGACTAAAAGTGGCCTGCAGGCTGCTGCCGCATGGATATTCAAAGCGTCCTGGCCGCAAGGGCGGGCCCGCAATGTGTTTACTGTGGAAAACAGCCCAATTTTCAACAGCACACCGGAGCGCAGCGCGGTGAATCGGTTCCCCGGTCGCGTGACGCCAGCCCGTGAATAACCCTCAACGGGCACAAAAAAGCAGCCCGAAGGCTGCTTTTTCCATATCGTCTGGGGATAAAGCTTATACGTCCAGGTTCGCCACCCGCAGCGCGTTCGACTCGATAAAGTTGCGACGCGGCTCGACGTCGTCACCCATCAGGGTTGTGAACAACTGGTCGGCGGCGATGGCATCATCGACGGTAACCTGTAGCATGCGGCGCGAATCCGGATCCATGGTGGTTTCCCACAGCTGCCCCGGGTTCATTTCGCCGAGACCCTTGTAGCGCTGGATGTAGTAACCGCGCCGCGACTGATCGAGCAGCCAGTTCATGGCTTCCTCGAAGTTCGCCACCGGGCGCACGCGCTCGCCGCGCTTCATATAGGCGCCTTCCTCGAGCAGCGATACCAGCTTGTCACCCAGGGTGGTGATGGCGCCGTAGTCACGCGAAGCGAAGAAGTCCTCGTTGAAGCTGTAGTAGCTTTCGACGCCATGCAGCAGGTGGGTCACCCTCGGCAGGAACTGGCTGTGTTCCCGATCCTCGACGATCTCGCAACTGTACTGCTCGTTGCCGACGGCAATGAACGCCAGGCGTTCACACAACTGCTTGCTCCACTGTTCGACCGCAGTGCGGTCTTTCAGCTGCTCGACCGACAACTTCGGCATGTACAGCGTCTGGCGCAGGATTTGCGTCGGATAGAGCATGCCGAGACGGTTGATCAGCTTGTCGACGGTACGGTACTCGTTGATCAGCGACTCGAGGGACGCACCGCTCAGTGGCGGGGCGTCCTCGTTGACGTGGAAGCTGGTGCCTTCGAGCGCGCCCTGCAGCAGGTAGTTCTCGAGTGCATCATTGTCCTTGAGGTACTGTTCCTGCTTGCCCTTCTTGATCTTGTACAGCGGCGGCTGCGCGATGTAGATGTGACCGCGCTCGATCAGCTCCGGCATTTGCCGGAAGAAGAAAGTCAGCAGCAGGGTGCGGATGTGGGAGCCGTCGACGTCGGCGTCGGTCATGATGATGATATGGTGGTAACGCAGCTTGTCGGGGTTGAACTCCTCGCGTCCGATACCGCAGCCCAGCGCGGTGATCAGAGTACCGACCTCGGCGGACGACAGCATCTTGTCGAAGCGCGCCTTCTCGACGTTGAGGATCTTGCCCTTGAGCGGCAGGATCGCCTGGTTACGGCGATCGCGGCCCTGCTTGGCGGAACCGCCCGCGGAGTCACCCTCCACCAGGTAGAGTTCGGACAGCGCCGGGTCTTTCTGCTGGCAGTCCGCCAGCTTTCCGGGCAGGCCGGCGACGTCCAGTACGCCCTTGCGGCGGGTCATTTCGCGGGCCTTGCGCGCGGCTTCGCGGGCGCGGGCGGCATCGATCATCTTCGATACCACCGCCTTGGCCTCCTGCGGGCTTTCCTGCAGGAAGTCGGCGAACTGCTGGCCCATCATCTGCTCGACGGCGGTCTTGACCTCGGACGACACCAGTTTGTCCTTGGTCTGGGACGAGAACTTGGGATCCGGCACCTTGACCGAGATGATCGCAGTCAGGCCTTCGCGGCAGTCATCGCCGGTAGTGGCGACCTTGCTGCCCTTGTTGAGGCTCTCGGCCTCGATGTAGTTGTTCAGGCAGCGGGTCAGTGCGGTGCGGAAGCCGGAGAGGTGGGTGCCGCCGTCACGCTGCGGAATGTTGTTGGTGAAGCAGTGGATGCTTTCCTGGAAGCTGTCGTTCCACTGCAGTGCCACCTCGACGCCGACACCGTTTTCGTGCATGGCATTGAAGTGGAACACCTTGTTGACGATGCTCTTGTTGTGATTGAGGAACGCGACGAAGGCACTCAGGCCGCCCTCGTATTCATAGACGTCCTCACGACCGCTGCGCTCGTCGCGCAGCACGATGCGTACGCCGGAGTTGAGGAACGACAGTTCGCGCAGGCGCTTGGCCAGGATATCGTACTGGAAACTGATATGACTGAACGTTTCAGGCGACGGCTTGAAACGCACGCTGGTCCCGCTGCTGTTGGTCTCGCCGACCACCTTGAGCGGCTCGTCCGGCACACCGTGATGATAAATCTGCTCATGCACCTGGCCGGCGCGGCGAATGGTGAGCTTGAGTTCGCTGGACAGGGCGTTGACCACCGAGACACCGACGCCGTGCAGGCCACCGGATACCTTGTAACTGTTGTCATCGAACTTGCCGCCAGCGTGCAGTACCGTCATGATCACCTCGGCGGCCGACACACCTTCCTCCTCGTGCATGTCGGTGGGGATGCCGCGACCGTTGTCGCTGACGCTGACGCTTTCGTCCGGATGGATGACGACCTTGATTTCGGAACAGTGACCGGCCAGGGCTTCATCGATCGAGTTATCGACCAGCTCGAACACCATGTGATGCAGGCCGGTACCGTCGTCGGTGTCGCCGATATACATGCCGGGACGCTTGCGTACGGCGTCGAGACCCTTGAGTACCTTGATGCTCGAGGAGTTATAGCTCTGGTTTTCGTCGCTCATCATTATCTCCTGTTAACCTGGCAACCGAACCGATCGTCCCGATCCGCTCGACTGTCTCCCCTGAAATCGGGCGCTTTATCGCGAAATCCCTCAATTTCAAGGGGTTGCATTGACCCTGGATGTCAATGACCGGTGTCCGCGAAGCACCGGCGGCCCTGAACCCGGGCCCGGCAAATCAATCGGCGGGGGCAATCGCTCCCGCCTCTACCCGGAACCGGCGGACAGCGGTATCCGGACGCCATATCCCATCCAGTGCGGACGGATCGACGCAGGTGATAAAACACTGATTGGAGGTATCCTCCAAAAACTGGCAGAACAGGCGGCTGTGCCGTTCGTCCAGTTCCGACGGCAAGTCGTCGATCAGGTAGATGCAGGGTCGATTGTTCAGGCGATAGAACAGGGCACCCTGTGCCAGCTTGAGGGCGCTGACCACCAGCTTTTTCTGCCCGCGGGACAGGCGCTCGGCGGCATTATGGCCGTCGGCCCGCACCCTCAGGTCCGCTCGCTGCGGCCCCACACCGGTGAAGCCCTGCTTCAGGTCCCGCGCCAGTCCTTCCTCGAGAAGCTGATCCAGCGGGGTCTTGCGGTCCCAACCCGGACTGAACCTCAGTTCCACATTGACGCCGCCGAGCAGGCGTCCGAGCGTGGCTTCGAAGTCCGGTTTCAGCAGCTCGATGTACTGCTCGCGCAGCTGTGTCATCTGCTCGGCAAAGGCGACGAATTCTCGATCCCAGATACGCCTCAGCCGAGGATCGATTTTACCACATTTCAGCAGCGAATTTCGTTGTTTCAATACCCGTCGGAAGCCGCGCCAGAGCTGAATAAAAGAGCGGTCAGAATGGAACACGCCCCAGTCGATGAACTGACGCCGAATCGACGGGCTGCCCTCGAGCAGCAGAAAGGTATCCGAGTCGATCACCTGCAACGGGAGCAACTGTGCCAGTTGTGAAAGTTCGATCGACTGGCCGGCGTGACGCACCCGCACCTCGCCGTCGAGGCGCCTTTCGACGCCAAGCGGCTGTACCGGCTTTCCCGGCTGGGCGTCGATCTGGGCAAACGCCAGGCAGGACTCGCTGCCACTCTGCACCAGGTGACGTATCTGGCTGTTGCGAAAGGAACGCGTCAGGCCGAGGAAATGAATGCCTTCCAGCAGGCTGGTCTTGCCGCTGCCATTGGCGCCATGAAGGATGTTGATCCGGGACGAGGGCTCGAAGCGGACATCCGTCAGGTTGCGGATATGCTGCAGATGCAGCTTCTGTATGGGCATCAGAGGGGCATGCAGACAGGCTTCGGCCGGGCTGCCCCGGCCGTGAGCGGGCCGCTGCGGATTACATCCGCATCGGCATGACAACGTAGAGGCTGTCGCCTTCGTCGACGCCTTCGATCAGCGCACTGCTGTTGGCGTCCGAGAGGGTGAAGCGCACCTGCTCGGAGTTGAGGATAGACAGGCAGTCCAGCAGGTAGTTGACGTTGAAGCCAATCTCCAGCGAATCGCCGTCGTAATCCACCGCCACGGTTTCTTCCGCTTCTTCCTGCTCCGGGTTGTTGGCCATGACCTGCAAGTTGCCGCTGGTCAGCGACAGGCGCACGCCACGGTACTTCTCGTTCGACAGGATGGCGATACGGCTCAGTACCTGACGCAGCCCCTGGCGGTCACCGAGCATGTACTTGTTGCCGTTGCGCGGGATCACGCGCTGGTAGTCCGGGAACTTTCCATCGACCAGCTTGGAGGTGAAGATGAAATCGCCGACATGGGCGCGGATATGGTTGGCGCCGACCACCAGGCGTACGTTCTCCTCGCCGTTCTGCAGCAGACGCGCCAGCTCCAGGATACCCTTGCGCGGCACGATGATCTGGTGCTGAGTGCCGGCATCGGACTTCACCTCGGTGACGCAGGTGGCCAAACGGTGGCCGTCGGTGGAGACCGCGCGCAACTGGCCGTCGAGTACCTCCAGCAGCATGCCGTTGAGGTAATAGCGGACGTCCTGCTGCGCCATCGAGAAACCGGTCTGGTCGATCAGGTTGCGCAGACGGCCCTGGGTCAGTTCCAGCTCCAGCGCCTGCGGGCTGTCCTCTACGTTGGGGAATTCCGCTGCCGGCAGCGTCGACAGACTGAAGCGGCTGCGGCCTGCCTTGATCACCATCTTCTGACCGCTGAGCGCCAGTTCGATCAGGGCATCGTCGGACAGCGACTTGCAGATATCCATCAGCTTTCGCGCCGGCACGGTGACCGAGCCGGCTTCGGCCGGTTCCTCGAGCGTGACACGGCCGACCAGTTCGACTTCGAGGTCGGTACCGGTCATCGATAGCTGGTCACCCTCGGCCACCAGCAGGATGTTGGACAGCACCGGCAGGGTCTGACGACGCTCGACGACCCCCGCCACCAGCTGCAGGGGCTTGATTAACGCTTCGCGCGAAATGACGAATCTCATGGCGATCTTACCTTGTTACGATCCGAATACTACGCCGTCAGATGACGCAGCAGATTCTGATAATCTTCTCTGATGTCCGTATCACTCTCCCGCAGCTCCTTGATCTTACGACAGGCATGCAACACGGTAGTATGATCGCGACCCCCAAAGGCGTTGCCAATTTCCGGCAGGCTGTGATTGGTCAGCTCCTTCGACAGGCTCATCGCCACCTGGCGCGGTCGCGCAATCGACCGGCTGCGACGCTTGGAGAGCAAGTCGGACACTTTTATCTTGTAGTAGTCGGCTACAACCCGCTGAATGTTATCAATACTAACCTGTTTGTCCTGTAACGCCAGCAGGTCTTTCAGCGACTCCTTGATGAACGGCGTGGTGATTGCATTCCCGGTGAAATGGGCGTTGGCGATCACACGCTTGAGCGCCCCCTCGAGCTCGCGCACGTTGGAACGGATTTTCTGTGCCAGGAAGAAGGCGGCGTCGTCGGGCAGCACGATCTTCGCCTCTTCGGCCTTCTTCATCACGATGGCGACGCGGGTCTCCAGTTCCGGCGGCTCGATCGCCACCGTCAGCCCCCAGCCGAAACGAGACTTGAGGCGTTCCTCCACGCCGTTGATCTCCTTGGGATAGCGGTCGCTGGTCAGGATCATCTGCTGGCCACCTTCGAGCAGGGCGTTGAAGGTGTGGAAAAACTCCTCCTGCGAACGCTCCTTGCCGGCGAAGAACTGGATGTCGTCAATCAGCAGCGCGTCGACCGAGCGGTAGTAACGCTTGAAGTCGTTGATCGCGTTGAGCTGCAGTGCCTTGACCATGTCGGCGACAAAGCGCTCGGAGTGCAAATAGACAATGCGCGCATTGGGGTTGCGCTTGAGCATCTCCATGCCCACCGCATGCATCAGGTGAGTCTTACCGAGGCCGACGCCGCCGTATATAAATAGAGGGTTGTAGGAACCGCCCGGATTGTCCGCCACCTGCTGAGCCGCCGCCAGCGCCAGCTGGTTCGACTTGCCCTGTACGAAGGACTCGAAGGTGAACGAGGGGTTCAGGTTGGACTGATGTTTGACGCCGCCCTCGACATCGACCACCTTCTGGCGTTCGTGGCGCGGACTGAGCGGCGCGAACGCGGGCTCCGGCGGCGCCATGTCGAGTTCCAGCTGAGGTTCGGGCACGGCCGACTGGGCTGGTTCGGCGGCGACGTAGCCATCCCGGTATGCCGTCGACGCCATCGGTTGCGGCTCGGGTTCGTATGCCGGTGCAGCGGGCTGCGGCGCCTGAACAGGGTGCGGGTCGCGGGGAGGGGCGACCGGGCGGCTGCGCAGAGGCGCCATCGCCGGACGGGCCGGGGACCGAAGCGCACCGCCACCGTGCTGGGCCACTTCCAGCCGCACATCGGCGCTGATATCACCCGTGACTTCACAGACGACCTGGCGGATACGGCTGATAAAGCGGTCGTTGACCCAGTCGCGCACGAAACGGTTAGGTGCCAGCAATACCAGGCGGCCCTCGCCTGCGGCCTCGGCGCGCAGCGGACGGATCCAGGTATTGTACTGCTGAGCCGGGAACTCCTCCTGCAGGCTTCTCAAGCATTGTTCCCACAACTCGGTGGACATCGGTTCTCCCTCTGGGGCGGCTGCACGCCGCTCTGGCAACTATAGCGGCTGATTCTAACGGGTTAAAACGCAGTTATCCACAGTGTTTGATAACTTATTTCGCATCGGTATGAAAAATGTGGATTGCATGCTCAAGAAGGCCGAATTCGGCCCGCAATACCGCGCCCGAACGTTTAAACGCAGCTTAATGACAGCTTATATAACAGGCTATCAACAATACATATCTTTGTTTTAATTGCTATATTGTATGTTATTAACACAAATATCCGAGTCTTCCGATATACCTCCTGCAAAACGCGTCCTGTTGGCAACGAGGTCGAATAATCGCCAATTAGCCCATGAAAAGCGCGGAATCGATTGCAGCGTAACCAACTTTCCGGTATATTGCCGCGTCTGATTTTTACCCCTTGGACTTTCAGCCGCCTGACAGCCCCAAGGGGCTGTTGACGTTTGCGGATATGTCCTGCCGCGACTGTTTTCGCACAAGACAAGGCGCAAGTTGCGCAGTTTGGTAGTTCCAAATAAGCGACGAGCAACACCGTATTGTGCGAAAACAGCCCCGGCCCTTCAGGGTTGATCTGCAAAAAGCCTCATACGGCTTGAGCGAACTAGCTAAGGGAACCACCCTGAGCGGCGTTCGCTTCATTGTCTGAGGACTTTTGCAGAACAACAGGATGCACCCGTAAACGTCAACAGCCCCTGGTGTTAGCGAGGGCTGAGTGAGTAGGACTGAAGCTATGAAAAGAACTTTTCAACCCAGCGTACTGAAGCGTAAGCGTACCCACGGTTTCCGTGCTCGCATGGCCACCAAGAACGGTCGCCAGGTACTGAACCGTCGTCGTGCTAAAGGCCGCAAGCGTCTGAGTGCTTAATGCACTCTCGCTTTTGGTCTGGTAGCAGTGGATGACCGGATTCGACTACCCTCGTCAGCTCAGAATCCTGACTGGCGAGGGTTTTAAAAACGTCTTTGATCAGGTCTCCCTGAAAGTACCGGATCAGCCCATCCTGATTCTTGCCCGCTTCAACGAACTCGATCATCCCCGGATCGGGTTTGTCATCTCCAAAAAAAATGTGCGTCGAGCCGTGAAACGCAACCGTATTCGACGTATCATTCGCGAATCCTTTCGCCTCAATCAGCACAGGCTTCCCCCGGTCGATCTCGTCATCCTCGCACGTCGGGGACTGGATGAACTCGAGCCCGAAGAACTGCATCAGCTTATGAAAAAGTGCTGGTCCCGGCTGAAGCACAAGGCAAAGAAAGCTAACCCGCAGAGATAGTGATCCTTACGCCATGGATGTAAAGCGAGTCATACTGTTTGCTGCGCTGGCACTGATTTCCTACGTGCTGGTACTGCAGTGGAACGAAGATTACGGCACCAAGCCTCCGGCTCCCCAGACCCAGACGTCTGTCTCGGCATACAGCGACCCGAACGGCAGCGAACTGCCGTCAGCCGAAACCGCCGTATCCGGCGAAGTAAGCGCTGACGTACCGGCAACAGCCAGTGAAACCCAGCAGGGCAAGGCACAGCTGATCAGCGTCCACACCGACCTCCTCAATGTCGTGATCGACACCAAGGGCGGCGACATCATCCAGGTCGCGCTGCCGCAGTACAAGGTTACCGCGGGCTCCGAGCAGCCGTTCGTGCTGCTGGAACAGAACAGCAACCGCACCTACGTTGCCCAGAGCGGTCTGGTCGGGGCCAACGGTCCGGATGCGGCCAAGAGCGGCCGTCCGACGTATAGCGTCGCTGCCACCGAATTCGACCTCGGCGACAAGGATTCCATCAACGTCGACCTGAACTTCACCGACGCCAGCGGTGTCAAGGTGACCAAGCGCTACAGCTTCACCCGCGACTCGTACCAGATCGGCATGGAGTACATCGTCGACAACCCGAGCGCGCAGGCCTGGAGCGCCAACCTGTTCGGTCAGATCAAGCGCGATGGCAGCGGCGATCCGTCGGCCACCAACAACATGGGCATGAAGTCCTATCTGGGTGCGATCTTCTCCACCGAGGAGAACAACTACCAGAAGGTCGACTTCGGCGATATCGACGACGGCGACTTCAAGCAGCGCTCCCCGGACGGCTGGGTGGCGATGGTCCAGCACTACTTCGTCAGTGCCTGGATCCCGGCGCCGGGCGCCGAGTACACCTACAGCACCCGCAAGCTGAACGGCAACTACATCGCCGGCTTCATCTCGCCGACACTGACCGTACAGCCGGGGCAGCAGCAGAGCGTTTCCGCGACCTTCTACGCCGGTCCCAAGGATCAGGAACAGCTGGCCGCGGCACAGGAAGACCTCAAGCTGACCGTCGACTACGGCTGGCTCTGGTGGATCGCCTCACCGCTGCACATGCTGCTGACCTGGATCCACAGCCTGGTCGGCAACTGGGGTCTGGCCATCATCTGCATTACCGTGCTGGTGAAGGCAGCGCTGTTCCAGCTCAATGCCAAGGCATTCAAGTCGATGGCGAAAATGCGCAAGTTCGGCCCCGAAATGCAGCGCATGAAGGAGCTGTACGGCGACGATCGCCAGAAGATGTCGCAGGAAATGATGAAGCTGTACCAGAAGGAGAAGATCAATCCGCTGGGCGGCTGTCTGCCAATCGTGGCGCAGATGCCAATCTTCATCGCACTGTACTGGGTGCTGATGGAATCGGTCGAGCTGCGCCAGGCGAGTTTCCTGTACCTCACCGACCTCTCGCTCAAGGATCCGTTCTTCATCCTGCCGATCCTGATGGGCGTCAGCATGTTCATCCAGCAGTCGCTGAACCCGGCTCCGCCGGATCCGATGCAGGCGAAGATCATGAAGATGCTGCCGATCGTCTTCACCTTCTTCTTCCTCTGGTTCCCGGCCGGTCTGACACTGTACTGGGTAGTGAACAATGTCCTGTCGATCGCGCAGCAGTATATAATCAACAAGCAGATCGAAGGCGGCACGGCGGATGCCAAGGCCGGCTAAGTTAAAAAGGGCTCCTTCGGGAGCCTTTTTTGTATCATGAAAATCCGGTAATAAATCGTACGATGGATGAAACGACGCCCAGGCACGGGATTTCCGCCCCTCAGTCAGGGCGTCGCGTAACCCATCTTGGTGTATCGACTCGACACCGAGTAAGTCGGAATCATTGATGGGTTGCGCCGCCCCAGGCTGCGGTGCTTTATGGCCAGGCTGTACCAGTGGCGGCTCTACCCATCCTACGACTTCTGTGCAGGGTGCCGGTGAACGACACCACCGCCATGTTCGGTGCGCTTCGCTACGCTCAGCAGCACCCTACGTCCGTGCTTTCTGTAACCGTTAATTTCAAACCGTTGACTATGAGCCTAATCAACCAGGACACCATTGCCGCCCAGGCGACCCCGCCCGGACGCGGCGGCGTCGGCATCGTACGCGTCTCGGGTCGCAGGGCGTCCGAGATCGCCCGCGCTATCCTGGGCTTCGAGCCAAAGCCTCGCTACGCCCACTACGGCCCCTTTATCGACGCCGAGGGCGAGCAGATCGACCAGGGCATTGCGCTCTATTTCCCGGGCCCGAACTCCTTTACCGGGGAGGATGTACTCGAACTGCAGGGGCACGGCGGCCCGGTAGTCATGGACAACCTCTTGAAGCAAGCACTTACTCAGGGTGCGCGTCTCGCAAAACCGGGCGAATTTTCCGAACGAGCCTTCCTCAACGACAAGCTCGATCTGGCCCAGGCGGAGGCAATCGCCGACCTGATCGACGCCAGTTCAGCGCAGGCGGCGCAGTGCGCGTTGCGCTCGCTGCAGGGCGAATTCTCGCGCCGGATCCACCAACTGGTCGAAGCGCTGATACAACTGCGAATCTACGTCGAGGCGGCCATCGACTTCCCCGAGGAAGAGATCGACTTTCTCGCCGACGGCAAGGTGCTTGGTGACCTGGTGGAGATTCTGCATCAGCTCGAAGTCGTGCAATCCGAGGCGCGGCAGGGCAGCCTGCTGCGCGAGGGCATGAACGTGGTCATTGCCGGACGCCCCAACGCCGGCAAATCAAGCCTGCTCAACGCCCTTGCCGGACGCGAGACCGCGATCGTCACCGATATCGCCGGTACCACCCGCGACGTACTGCGCGAGCACATCCATATCGACGGCATGCCGCTGCACATCATCGACACCGCGGGTCTGCGTGACGCCCCAGACGAAGTGGAGCGCATTGGCATCGACCGCGCGTGGCAGGAGATTCGCAAGGCCGACCGAATTCTGATGATGGCCGACAGCACCGAGACTGCCGCCACCACACCGGATGAACTCTGGCATGATTTCGTCGAGCAGTTGCCGGACCTGTCGAAAGTGACCGTGATCCGTAACAAGGCGGACAAGAGCAGGGAAAAAATTGCCCGGCAGCAGGTTGGCGAGTACACACTGATCTCGTTGTCCGCGAAGAGCGGAGAGGGGGTCGAGCTGCTTCGCGAACACCTGAAGGAATGCATGGGCTACCAGAGCACGACCGAAGGTGGCTTTATGGCCCGGCGCCGGCATATCGAGGCGCTGGAACGGGCGCACGCACTGCTGGAAACCGGCCGCGAACAGCTCGAATACAACGGCGCCGGCGAGCTGCTGGCGGAAGACCTGCGCCAGGCGCAGCAGGCCCTTAACGAAATCACCGGCGAGTTCAGCCCCGACGACCTGCTCGGTCGTATCTTTTCCAGCTTCTGCATCGGTAAATAGCGCTGACTCTCAGGCATCCGCTGGTGATACGTCCCGGCGGACGCCGCTACCTTTCATTATTCTCGTACCGGCCCAACAACCACTCCACCGCTTGGCCAGGCTTTTGAAAAACGACCTGATAAGCCTGTCAGGTGACGCCCTCGCCGCCATCACCGGAACCTGAATCCTAGCCCTTGCAGCACGCCCGGATGCAACCTCGCGTCTTCAGTATCCGCGTCCCCAGTCTTCCTCTCGCAACACTCGCCATCAGGTCTCCAGTCCACAGCAGTGCCTTTCGCGTCTCCCGCGCATCTAAAAGCAGACGACGCTACACACTGCCTTGGCCGCGACGACGGCCCTCAGACACCTGTTCCACAGACTCAGATCGATCCGCAACAAAAAGCAGCCTGTGCATAAAAATATTTACACACATCAACGTCCTCGCTGAAACGGATACTCACACCCTGTGACCAAATCTCCCGGATGACCGCTCTCCACCGCAACTGACCCTGTGTGAACAGCACGTTGTACAGAGCCTTTCTACCGTTTATACCCCCGTACAACTACAGTAAACCAACCGGGTTATTAAACATATAACACTCTGTTTTAAATAGTTTTTATTAGAATACACACAGAAAGTATCAACACAATAAGGCGACTCCTTGTCCAACATCCGTCCTTATGCACACGGCAAAAACCTGCCCGCCGGCGCTAACCCAATCCTGTTGACAACCAGCTTAACCACAGGCTACTGACAAGGGGAGCAAGAAGACGACAGGTTAACCACCAGATCCAGATGTTAATAAAACAAGCTGTGGATATAGGAGGGACAGGCCGGGGGGCATCGATGTGCATAACTGAGCCTGTGCAGAAGTGCCACTTTCGTCAACAGCGTATCCCCGCCTTGCACCACTGCGGGCACGCAGTTTTCAAACAACCTGACATGACACTCATACCACTGATTATTAAGGGTATTTTTATCTTTTGCACAGAATTGGCTAGGACCAATAATCACTAAGCACTACAAAACACATACATAAAGAACTCTTTATTTAAGAGATATAAAAGAAAGTTGGACAAATGAAGGGCTGACTGTTTTTTGTACATTTTAATGGCTATCACATGCGAGTATAATCAGGCCCCTTTTGATTTCAGACGTGTCCAGCCGGGCATGTTGACTCCTTGCTAGAGGTACTCGTTGGTGGATTATCCAGGTCGTTTTGACGTTATCGTGATCGGTGGTGGTCATGCGGGCACCGAAGCCGCACTGGCGGCTGCACGCATGGGCGCCAAAACCCTGTTGCTGACCCACAACATCGAAACCCTCGGTCAGATGTCCTGCAATCCCGCCATCGGCGGCATCGGCAAGAGTCATCTGGTGAAAGAGATCGATGCGCTGGACGGTGCCATGGCACGGGCAACCGACCGGGGCGGTATCCAGTTCCGCACGCTGAATTCACGCAAGGGGCCCGCAGTGCGTGCCACCCGCGCCCAGGCCGACCGCGTGCTGTATAAAGCTGCCATTCGGGAGATCCTGGAGAACCAGCCGAACCTGCAGTTATTCCAGCAGGCGGCCGACGACCTGATCGTCGAGGGCGATACCGTCAAGGGAGTGGTCACCCAGACCGGTATCCGTTTCCACGCCAACTCCGTGATCCTGACAGTCGGTACTTTTCTTGGCGGTCTTATTCATATCGGGCTTGAGAAACATTCGGCCGGCCGCGCCGGAGATCCGCCCTCGATCGCGCTGGCGGCCCGGTTGCGCGAACTGCCGTTGCGCGTCGACCGCCTCAAGACCGGTACGCCGCCACGGATCGATGCACGCAGCGTGGACTTCTCGGTGATGCAGGAGCAGCCCGGCGATACCCCAACGCCGGTGATGTCCTATATCGGCAACCTGTCCGAGCATCCGCAACAGATCAGCTGTTACATTACGCACACCAACGAGCGCACCCACGAGATCCTGCGCAAGGGCCTGGATCGTTCGCCGCTGTATCAAGGGGTCATTGCCGGCGCCGGACCGCGTTACTGCCCGTCGGTGGAAGACAAGATCATGCGCTTCGCCGACAAGACCTCGCACCAGGTGTTTGTCGAGCCGGAGGGCCTGACCACGCATGAGCTTTACCCCAACGGCATCTCGACCAGTCTGCCATTCGATATCCAGCTCGAGGCGGTACGATCGATCCGTGGTTTCGAGAATTCCCATATCACCCGTCCGGGTTACGCCATCGAATACGACTTCTTCAATCCGCAGGACCTGAAGCACTCGCTGGAGACCAAGCATATTCAGGGGCTGTTCTTCGCCGGTCAGATCAATGGCACGACCGGTTACGAAGAGGCAGGTGCCCAGGGGCTGCTGGCAGGCATCAACGCTGCCAACCGCGCCTTCGAACGCGACGCCTGGTATCCGCGCCGCGACGAGGCCTATATCGGCGTTCTGGTCGACGATCTGATTACCCTGGGTACCTCGGAACCGTACCGGATGTTCACCAGTCGCGCCGAGTACCGCCTGATCCTGCGCGAAGACAACGCCGACCTGCGCCTGACCGAAAAAGGCCGCGAGCTGGGCCTGGTGGGCGACGAACGCTGGCGGGCCTTCTGCGAAAAGCGCGAAGCCATCGAGGAGGAGCAGCAACGCCTGCGCGATACCTGGATTCAGCCCAACAGCGATGCCGCCACGGCGCTCAACGAAAAGCTCAAGACACCCCTGTCGCGGGAATACAACCTGGCAGACCTGGTCAAGCGTCCGGAGCTGGAGTATTCGGACGTCGCCGGCCTCAAGGGCGAGCCGGTTTCCGACCAGCGAGTGGCGGAGCAGGTCGAAATCCAGTTCAAGTACGCCGGCTATATCGAGCGTCAGCGCGAGGAAATCGAGCAGATGCGCCGGCAGGAGAACACACCGTTGCCTGCGGATCTCGATTACGGCCGCGTCGGCGGTCTGTCCAACGAACTGCGCTCCAAGCTGGAAGCGGTGAGGCCGACTTCCATCGCCCAGGCATCCCGTATTCAGGGCATGACGCCGGCGGCTATTTCACTGCTGCTGGTGTTCCTGAAAAAGCACCAGCTCGGTCGGGGCAAGGAGCAGGCGACCGGCTGATGGATACGAAACTCAGGGAACAACTGCTGCGCCAAATCGGTGCAATGAACATTACACTGACCCAGGAACAGGCCGACAAGCTGATGGCCTACCTGGGCCTGCTGGTGAAATGGAACCGAGCTTACAACCTGACCGCGGTGCGCGATCCGGCGGAAATGATCGATCGGCACCTGGTGGACAGTCTCAGCGTACTGCCCTTTATCGAAGGCCCGCGCCTGCTGGACGTCGGCTCGGGGCCCGGGCTGCCGGGAATCCCGCTGGCGATCTGCCGCCCGGATATTGCCGTGACGACTCTCGACAGCAACGGCAAGAAAACCCGGTTTCAGCTCCAGGTCAAGGCGGAGCTCGGTCTCGACAATCTGAGCGTGGTCAATGCCCGCGCCGAAACTAGCGGCCTCGAGCCGTTCGAACAGGTCATCTCCCGCGCCTTTGCCTCACTCGAGGAAATGATCAACTGGACCGCACCGCTGTGCCGTCAGGATGGTGTTTTTCTTGCAATGAAAGGCTTGTATCCTGAAGACGAACTGCGGGCGCTGCCGGTTGGATACACACTCAAGAGCAGCCACCCGCTGCGGGTGCCAGGGACTGATGGCGCCCGGCATCTGTTGATACTCGGGAGGTCCTGACCTTGGCGAAAATCCTTACGGTCACTAACCAGAAAGGTGGCGTGGGTAAAACCACGACCTGCGTCAATCTCGCGGCGTCGCTGGCGGCGACCAAGAAGCGGGTGATGTTGATCGACCTCGATCCCCAGGGAAACGCCACCATGGGCAGCGGCGTCGACAAGCACAGCCTCGAGCGTTCTTCGTACGAACTGCTGACCGGCCAGGCGACTGCCGCCGAGTCGCGGCTGACGGAAACCCCCGCGGGTTACCATCTGATCGGCGCCAATGGCGATCTTACAGCGGCAGAAGTTGAGTTGCTGAGTCTCTCGCGGCGCGAGTTTCGCCTCAAGATGGCGCTGGAGGAGGTCGCGGACGAGTACGACTTCATCCTGCTCGACAATCCGCCGTCGCTGAATCTGCTGACCGTCAATGCGCTGGCCAGTTCGTCCGGCGTAATCATTCCGATGCAGTGCGAATACTACGCCCTGGAAGGTATCAGCGCCCTGGTCGGCACCATCAACAAGATCAACCAGCGCCTCAATCCGGAACTGCAGATCGAGGGTATTCTGCGTACCATGTTCGATCCACGCATGAGCCTGACCCGTGACGTCTCCAGTCACCTGGTCGAATATTTTGGCGACAAGGTTTACCGTACCGTCATTCCGCGCAATGTGCGTCTGGCCGAAGCGCCGAGCCACGGGTTGCCGGCACTGCTCTACGACAAGAGCTCCCGTGGCGCCCTGGCGTATCTGGCCCTGGCGGGCGAGTTGATTCGCAAGTCCGCCGACGCCGGGAAGCATCCGGCTGACGAGAACAGCGCACATACCGGTGACGCTGACGACGACGTCGCTCAGGGTCCGGAAGCGGTGGCGGGCGATTCAAATGAAGCGTCGAAGAAATCAGCGGATGTTGACGCAGACGCTGAAGTTGTTAAGGAAGTGAACTGATGGCAGCGATGAAAAGAGGGCTGGGACGCGGGCTGGATGCGCTGCTGTCAACGGTCAGCGAGGCGAGCGAACCGGTTGCGACCACCGCCGAGGTGGAGCAGCTCGACGGTTACCGTCTTCTACCGATACAGCAGATTCAGCGCGGACGCTACCAGCCCCGTCGCGATATCGATCCGGCGGCGCTGGAAGAACTGGCCGATTCCATTCGCGCCCAGGGCGTGATGCAGCCGATCGTCGTACGTGCCATCAACGACGACAACTTCGAGATCATCGCCGGCGAACGCCGCTGGCGCGCCTGTCAGCTGGCGGACCTCGACAAGATTCCGGCCATGGTACGCGAGGTCTCCGACGAGGCCGCCATCGCCATGGCGTTGATCGAGAACATTCAACGCGAGAACCTCAATCCGATCGAGGAAGCGGTGGCGTTGCAGCGTCTGCAGCAGGAATTCGAACTGACCCAGCAGGAAGTGGCGAAAGCCGTCGGCAAGTCGCGCTCGACCATCGCCAACCTGCTGCGGCTGATGAAACTCGAAGACGACGTCAAGAAAATGGTCGACTACGGTGACCTCGAAATGGGTCATGCCCGTGCCTTGCTGGCATTGTCCGGTGAGGCGCAGATTGCCGCAGCGCGCGACGTCGTCGCCCGGGGGCTCAGTGTCCGTCAGACCGAAGAGCTGGTGCGCAGGCTGCAGTCGCCGTCCGAAACGCCGGCGGAACCGAAACCGGCCAATCCCGTACTGACCCAGCTGGCCGACGAGCTGACGCGCCGTTTCTCCACACCGGTGTCGATCAGCGCCAATGCCAAGGGCAAGGGCAAAATCACCATTGCCTACAACGGCGACGAAGAACTCAATACTATTCTGCAATACCTGAAATAATTTGTAGGAGCGGCGTCTCGCTGCGAATAACCGCGGTGCTGTATTCGTTCGCGGTGAGGTACCGCCCCTATACTTCTGGTTAAAAAATAGCCGTTAGTTTCCTTCTTTCTGTAATGCCAATAACCGTTATTGGCATCCGCTTGAATCCTTTTAATACCTGTCGATTAAGTCAAACCTTACAGCCTAGTACCTTGGTGTAAATCGCTCCGGTTTCGGTTGATGCTATACAGCAATACCCCTATAATCATCGCGCTGAATTTGGGGCATGTGTTCAAAAATAGAGCACGTGAAGGGGCATCGATTAGCGCGACTTTGCGGTGGCTGGCATGCAAAACCGGGGCGAAACGCACCGATTGAGTACACCGCTGCGTCGGGTGTTGGGGATTCTCTTACTGCAGTCTGCGATTGCACTGGTGCTGTGCGCCTTGTTGCTGTTGTTCGCCGGTCGGGTGGAAGCCTGGTCCGCTCTGCTTGGAAGCCTGATTTATCTGGTGCCCAATCTCTATTTTGCCTCGCGCACGCTGTCCCGACAGCACGGCCTTTCCGGGCCAAAGGTGTTGGCGGCCATGTATATCGGCCAAATATGGAAAATGGCACTGGCGATACTGGGCTTCAGTCTGGTCTTCGTTCTGGTTAAGCCTCTCAGTCCATTTTCCTTATTTGGCGCTTTCATCCTCCAGCAGATCCTGGGCTGGATCGCTTATGCGCGGATGATGCCGACAACGGGTTCCTGAAACTTTGAACAGAGAGACTGAGAATGGCTAGTGGAACTGTCACATCCTCAGAATACATATCGCACCACCTGACGAACTTGACGTTCGGCAACCATCCCGAGAGCGGATGGGGCTTTGCGCACAGTGCGCAGGAAGCGGCGGAGATGGGATTCTGGGCGATCAACGTCGACACCATGCTGTGGTCCGTCGGCCTGGGTATCTTCTTCCTGTGGTTCTTCGGCAAGGTGGCGAAAACCGTCACATCCGACGTCCCGGGCAACACCCAGAACTTTATCGAGACCGTCATCGAGTTCGTCGATGACAACGTCAAGGGTATCTTCCACTACAAGAACCCGGTAATCGCGCCGCTGGCTCTGACCATCTTCGTCTGGATCTTCCTGATGAACCTGATGGACCTGGTGCCGGTCGATTGGCTGCCGTACATTGCCGGTCAGATGGGCATCCACTTCATGAAAGTGGTACCGACCACCGACGTCAACGCGACCGGTGGCATGGCCATCAGCGTCTTCGCCCTGATCGTCTACTACAGCATCAAACAAAAAGGCGTGGGCGGCTTCATGAAGGAACTGTCGTTCCAGCCGCTGCCGAAGATTTTCCTGCCGTTCAACCTGTTCCTGGAAGTCGTGGGCCTGCTGGCCAAGCCGGTATCCCTGGCATTGCGACTGTTCGGCAACATGTACGCCGGCGAAATGATCTTTATTCTGATCGCACTGCTGCCCTTCTGGATTCAGTGGGTGCTGTCAGTACCCTGGGCGATTTTCCATATCCTGATTATCACCCTGCAGGCATTCATCTTCATGGTACTCACGATCGTGTACCTGGCGATGGCCCACGACGATCACTGATTGCAATATTGCTCAGGGATCATTGAAACAGTTTGCTTTAAACCTTGAACTAAACCTTGAAAAATCTGGAGAAATCAAATGGCTGAACTGCTGTATATCGCTGCTGCGCTGATGCTGGGTCTGGGTGCTATTGGTGCTGCTATCGGCATCGGTATCCTCGGTGGCAAATTCCTCGAAGGTGCTGCACGTCAGCCGGAACTGGTTCCGCTGCTCCGTACCCAGTTCTTCATCGTCATGGGTCTGGTCGACGCTATCCCGATGATCGGCGTAGGTCTGGGTCTGTACGTACTGTTCGCTGTTGCTGGCTAATAAGTAGTAGGCATTTCGAAATCTACTTTTTAGACAACCGCGAGAGGTAATGGCGTGAATATCAATCTCACCATCATTGGTCAGGCCATTGCATTCTTCATCTTCGTCGTATTCTGCATGAAGTACGTGTGGCCCCCGATTACAGGGGCCCTCGCAGAACGCAAGAAGAAGATTGCCGAAGGTCTTGAAGCTGCCGACCGCGCGACCCGTGATCTGCACCTGGCCCAGGAAAAGGCCACTGCAAACCTTCACGAGAGCAAGGTCCAGGCAGCCGCCATCATTGAACAGGCCAATAAGCGGGCGAACCAGATCATCGACGAAGCCAAAGAGCAGGCGCGGGCCGAAGCCGACCGCATCAAAACCGCCGCTCAGGCCGAGATCGAACAGGACGCGAATCGTGCCAAAGAAGCCCTGCGCGCGCAGGTGGCTGCTCTGGTCATGTCGGGTGCTGAAAAGGTCCTGGAAGCCTCTATTGACGAAAAAGCACACGCACAGCTGCTTGAGAAGCTGTCCGCTGAGCTTTAAGCGAGGTTTAAGATGGCTGAACTCAATACAGTCGCTCGGCCTTACACCAAAGCTGCATTCGAATTCGCGCTGGCGCAGGGCGAGCTCGAATCCTGGTCCAAAATGCTCGCGACTGCTGCTGTGGTGGCACAAGACGAGCGCATGGCCCAGGTTCTGAGCACTCCGGCGCTTAGCAGCGAGCAGAAGGCGGCGGCGATGATCAGCGTCTGCGAAGACGATCTGAACGACGCCGGCAGGAATTTCATCTCCCTGCTGGCCGAGAATGGCCGCATCAATCTGCTTCCGGCCATTCAGGCGCAGTTCGAGCAGCTGAAAGCCCGTCAGGAAGCGTCCGTCGACATCGACGTGACCACGGCTTTCGAACTGGACGAGCAGCAGCAACAGAAACTAACTCAGGCAATCGGCACCAAGCTGGGCCGCAGCGTGAAAATGACCACCCAGGTCGACAAGAGCATTCTGGGTGGCGTCGTCATTCGCAGCGAAGACCTGGTGATCGATGGTTCGGTCCGCGCTCGACTGGCGAAGCTGGCCGAAGCGATGACGTCCTGAGGGTGAGGAATTATCATGCAGCAACTGAATCCATCTGAGATCAGCGAGATTCTCAAGAAGCGCATCGAAAAGCTCGACGTGTCTTCTGAAGCCCGCAACGAGGGCACTATCGTCAGCGTGTCCGATGGTATCATCCTGATCCACGGTCTGGCTGATGTCATGTACGGGGAAATGATCGAATTCCCCGGCGGCGTGTACGGCCTGGCACTGAACCTGGAGCGTGACTCCGTAGGTGCCGTGGTACTGGGTGACTACCAGGCTCTGGTCGAGGGCATGACTGCCCGTTGCACCGGTCGCATCCTGGAAGTGCCGGTCGGTCCGGAACTGCTCGGCCGCGTCGTCGACGCGCTGGGTAACGCCATCGACGGCAAGGGCCCGATCGAAGCCAAGCTGACCGACGCTATCGAAAAGGTCGCGCCGGGCGTTATCGCCCGTCAGTCCGTCGACCAGCCGGTCCAGACCGGTCTGAAAGCGATCGACGCCATGGTGCCGATCGGCCGCGGTCAGCGTGAGCTGATCATCGGTGACCGTCAGACTGGTAA